>CAKZLD010000087.1 GCA_937125135.1 uncultured Ignavibacterium sp. | reverse complement strand
CAAGAAGTGTGTGTGTTTCCTAAATTCGATCAAGAGTGGGGACAAATTATTGCCGCAGCGATCGTAGCAAATAAAAACCTCTCTGAAAAAGATATTATTGAATCATTAAAGAAAAGATTGGCTGGATTTAAAATTCCCAAAAAATTTTATTTCACTCATTCACTACCTAAAACTTCGATTGACAAAATTGACAGAAAAAAAGTCATGGATAGTTACAAATCACTTGATTAAACTTTATTCACTCGTGATTTATCAAATGCTCAGATAATTTATTTTTTATATCCGTTGGAATTTCTATTTTTTCCCACGTTTTAGCATTTATAAATACGTGAATAGTATTTACAATGACAGATAATTCATTATCCTTAAAAATTTCATAATACAGTTCAAATGAAGAATTTTTTAATTCACTTGTAAATAATTTAATCTTAATCTCATCATTATATCTTAGAGGTTTTTGATACTTGCTGGTCGCTTTAATAATTGGCACAATATAATTCTGATTAGACCAGTAGTTTTCAGTCAGATTAAATGAAGAAATTAGCTCTTCATAAGTTTTATGACAATACTCAAATACCCTTGAATAAAATATTATACCTGCAGGATCACAATCAGAAAAACCGATTTTGTATTTTATTTCTATCAATTCATTTACCTTTTATAATTGAAAAACTTAATTCCTTTATATTAAATATAGCAATGAATTTTTTTTATTTTTCAGGTGTTTTGAGCTTGATACAATTTTCAAATAATTAATAAATTCTTTGTTAGGAAGGTTTAGTAAATTTTTATGGCAGAATATTCGAACATTCAGAAACATTTTTATTTCTACAGCGGTATTTTATTAGTACTAATCGGAGCAATTGGAATTTTCCTACCAATTCTTCCAACAACAATTTTTTTAATACTCGCTTCAGCTTGTTTTATAAAAAGTTCACCTAAAGCTCATCAATGGCTAAGAAACCATAAAATTTTCGGTCAGTATATTAAAAATTATGAAGAGAAAAGTGGACTTACTATAAAATCAAAAATTATAAACATTCTTTTTCTTTGGTTAATGATTTTAGTTTCATTTTTCTTTTTTACATCCGATACTCTCATCAGAATTTTACTCTTACTAATTGCTGTTGGAGTAACTATTCACCTCTTAATGATTAAAACCAGAAAAGCTGATAATTAGAATAGTCAGTCCATATCAGAAGCAACTTGATTTTCTTTATTCATATATTTAGCAAGTGATAAAATCAAGTTATTAACTTTTAATGTACAGAATCGAAAAATTATCAGAAGAGTTTGTCTCCAAATTTTTTCAACTTTGCGCTGAAAAGGTTAGTTCTAATCAAATTGAAAGATTCATTTATAAAACAGAATCTCAATTAACTAAATTTTATTTCACCAAGTCATCGGAAATAAATTTATTAAGAATTCTCGAAAATCAATTCCAACTGAATTTGTTTATTAGTGATGTCTTGAAATACAATCATTACATCGAAATCTTACTGACTATTGCTACCTATAGCAACTATTTGACAGATATACTTGTTCAAAATCCAGGTTACTTTTATTGGATTACCAATCCTGACACCCTAACTGATAAACTGAATAAGAAATATTTTGAGAACTCAATTAAAAGGATTGACACTAACTATTCAAACTTTAATTCTAAAGTAAATTCACTCAGGAATTTCAAAAAGCAAGAAATATTGAGAATCGGTATTTTAGATTATTTTCTTAAAGCACCACTTCCCAAAATAACCGAACTTTTAACTCAATTAGCTAATTCAATTTGTAATTATTTATTTAGTCTGTGCCTTGATGAAATCAAATCTAAATATGGTGTGAAAAAATTACCAGAATATTGTATTATCAGTCTCGGTAAGCTTGGTGGAAATGAATTAAATTACAGCTCTGATATTGATCTAATACTATTTACGGAATCGAATAAACAACTATCAAATAATTTATATTCTAATACCATCTACGAAAACGCAATAAAACTTTTTATTAGTACATCTTCTCAAATTACTGCAAAAGGAGATTTATACAGAATTGATTTTCGCTTAAGACCATATGGAAGAAATTCTGAATTGATTAATACTATCGCAAATTATCTTTATTATTATGAAAACCAAAGTGAGCAGTGGGAAAAGCAGATGCTGATAAAAAATTCTTACCTTGGCGGTAATAAAAAACTTTATAAACGATTCAATGACTTTATACAAAATATAATTTATCCAAAAACTTTTTTAAGATCACCAATCGAAAAACTGAAATCATTAAAGCTGAACATTGAAAACAACATAAACACGGAGCAAAATATAAAATTATCATCTGGAGGAATTCGAGATATTGAATTTGCAACTCAAGCACTACTACTTCTTAATGGTGGAAAAAAACCAGACTTAAGAGAAAGAAATACATTAAAATCTCTCCGAAAACTTTGGAGACATAAACTCATAGATGAAATTGAATATACTAACCTGAAATCAAATTACATCTTATTCAGAAAGATTGAACACTTTATGCAACTGATGAATAATTTTCAAACTCACTTAATTCCTGAATCAAGTGAGGTTTTAGAAAAACTATCTTATGTGTTAGACTATCCTGACTCAAATATATTCTTAAAAGAAGTAAATGACAGAAGGTCATTCAATGCATCATTTTTTAATCAAATAGTAAATCCAAATAATAGTAAGAGTAGTTTTGATAAAATAAAATTTGCCGATAAGAAAAAAGCATATACAAATTTCAACTACTTATCTACTGGAACCGGACTTATTAACACAAAAAAATTTGATGAGCCAACTGTAATTTCATTCAATCAGATTTCAGAATCAATTATTTCATATCTCGATAAATCCAAAAACCCTGATAAAACTCTTGATAATTTTACGAAAATTATTAAATCATCTTCGCTTCCAATATTCTGGTTCGATAACTTAAATGACGTCGAGTTACTAAATTTAACACTGAAGATTTGCGAGCGATCAACACTATTGTTCAATTATCTTCTTGAGTCTAAACAAGCAGTTGATTTTTTTATATCTCGGAAAGCTTTTGCAGAGATAGACGAAAAATTATTTGATGAGTTAAATTCTGATTTGTTCAAGTTCATTTCAGGATTACAATTGTTTGTTGGTATGATTAACACTGATAAATTCCACAAACTTCAAACAAATTATTTCATTCATAAGATTAAAAATTTAGTAGACAAAGAAGGATTGATAAATAAATACCAAAATGATTTTATAATCATTGGTTTAGGAAGTTTTGCTTCGGAAGAGATGAACTTCTTCAGCGATATTGATTTGGTTTTTATCGTAAATCAGTTGGATCAATATCCGAATGTTCAATCAGATTTTCAAAAACTTTTAAATGATTTAAAGGCAAAATTGAGAATTGAAATTGATTGTCGCCTTCGACCTGAAGGTAAAAGTAGTCCGCTTGTTTGGAACTATCAGGATTATATCAGTTACATCAAGTCCCGCGCTGAAGTTTGGGAATTTCTTACATTTACGAAATCTATTTTTATTTCCGGCGATAAAGAAAAGTTTGATGAATTAATGAATGTGATTATTTATAAAGTGTCTTCATTGGAAGAAAGAAAAATAAAAAATGACTTATTGAAAATGAGAAACAGATTAGTTTCTGATTCGAGTTACATTGCTAATCTCAAAAAATCAAAAGGTGGATTGGTTGATTTGTATTTTATAAATGGTTTTTACATCTTAAAGTACGGCAATGAAGTAGAACATTTGTTTCATCTCTCTATGATAAAAAAGCTAGAGATACTCAATGAAGTTTCATCAGAGAAGAATTTATTTGATAAGATTATAAATAATTATCTTTTCATTAAAAATTTCGAAATTTTTTATCAGATTTTATCCGGTTCAAAGAGTGTAAGGATTAACAATGAAGATGAAAATTATAAATATCTTTCAGAACTTATGGGCTTTGCATCTGAAAAAGATTTAATAGAAAGATTAAACATAGTTCTTAGTGAAAACATAAAATCCTTCAATCAAATATTTTATTAGACTATGAAATTTTTTACTAAATATTACTTATGGATTTCAATTTTAATAACTGCAATAGTTTATTTAACAACAATCGCACCTTCCGTAATTCAGATTGACAGCGGTGAATTAGCAACTGTTCAAATTAAACTTGGAATTGCTCATCCAACAGGATATCCGCTTTTCACAATGATTGGATATCTATTTTCTTTAATTCCTTTCTTTTCTTCAAAAATATTTCAGATGAATTTTTTAGCACTGCTGATGGTTTCATCGGGAGTTGGTCTATTTACATATTCAGTTAAATATCTATTAGATAACCTTCAATTTTTCAGTAAAGAAGAAATATCATCCAAACGAAAAAAAAATAAAACAAAAAGTCCTGCCGTTTTTGAATTAACTGAAAATGAGAAAGTTCCTGTAGCATTTATTTCAGGATTAATATTAGCTTTCTCTAAAACATTTTGGTTTCAAAGCACAAGTGTAGAAGTTTACTCTCTTCAGATATTATTATTCAGTTTGATAATATTCTCACTTTTAACTGCCTTTGTAAAAACATCTCAAAAAATTGAAAACAAAAACTGGTTTATTTTCGCTTTAGTTTTGGCATTAGGTTTTTCAAATCATATGACAACTTTGCTGATTCTTCCAGCAACTGCATATCTTTATTTTTTATCGAATGGATTTGATTCTAAATCATTTCGTAAACTTTTTTTAATGGTAATCTTTTTCTTCGTTCTACTAATTTTAATTTACTCTTATCTACCAATAAGAGCAGCACAAAACCCAATATTGAATTGGGGAAATCCTGTTGACCTTGAAAGAATTATGCGACACGTTTCAGGATTTCAATATCAAGTTTGGCTGTTTTCTTCAATGGATTCAGCGAAAAAACAATTTTCTTATTTTATCTCTAATTTGCCTAAAGAATTCTATCTTAGTTTGTTTTTAAGTATCATTGGAATGTTTTACGCTTATAAAAATCATATAAGATTTTTCATTTTTAATATTATAATTTTTGTTTTTACTATTATCTACTCAATAAATTATGATATAAACGATATAGATTCATATTTTCTATTATCTTACTTCTCTCTTAGTTACTTTGTAATATTTGGAATAATCTGGTGTATCAAAAAAATTCCACTTTTAAGGATGAATTATAAAATATTAGCGTTTTTATTATTCCCACTAATTCAATTATTAGCTAATTATTCAAATGTAAATCAGAGTAAAAATTACATCTACGAAGACTACACGAAAGCAATATTAAATTCGCTTCCACAAAATTCAATTGTTTTTGGTTATCAGTGGGATTTTTTCATTTCTCCAGCCTACTATTTTCAATTTGTGGAAGGACATAGAAAAGATATTGCTGTTATTGATAAAGAACTTTTAAGAAGGTCGTGGTACTATAATCAAATTGAGAATAGCTATCCTGACATATTATCCGGAATAAAAACTGAGATAGATTTGTTTCTTAATGCACTAAAACCTTTTGAAAGAAAAGAAAAATACGATTCGAATCTGCTTGAATCTCTCTTCAGAAGAATTATGACAAATTTTGTATTAACTAATTTTAATAAAAGAGAGTTTCATTTAACTCCTGAGTTAGTTGAAAATGAAATGAGAAAAGGTGAATTTAGTCTGCCTGAAGGATATGATTTGGTTCCTTATCTTTTAACTTTCAAAGTTGTTAATTCAAACGATTATGTTGAAGCTCCATTGCCAGATTTCAATTTTAGAATTGATAAAGTAAACGATAAATATCAAACTGGTATTGTAAATATTGTCTCTTCTATGCTAATTAACAGGGCTATTTATGAAAGGATGAATAATAAGGAGGATCGAGCTAAAATCTATGTAAAGAAAGCTTTGGAGATTAGTCCTGATATTATTGTCCCAAATCAAATTCGTGATTTAGTATTTAACTGATTCATCAATTGAATTTATTAGTTTTTCGATTCTATCTTTAGACAGTTCTTCTTTGGTTAAAAATGATTGCAACAAAACATCCACTTGTTGAATCAAGTTTCTCTTATAATATTTAGGTGCATAAATAGAACCATCGAGCATATAGATTCGTCTGGAATTCTCATCATAAAAAGTATAGTTAATAAATGGTCCTCCCATTCCTTTTATATTCAAATCCCACAAACCTTGAGTTAAAATTGCATATCTACCGTTGAAGTTAACTTCGTTTGAAGTCAAAAAATCTTTTGCTATAATCACAAAAGCAGAATCATCTGATGTTTTATAATATTTTTCAGTAATTCTATTTCTAATATTTTTAATCGAATCTATATTAAGATATGCCGGAGTTGCATTATCAATCCAATGAATAAATATCCATCTCTCCATATCACTGTTTGGTGATCTTCTCAACCAAACAAAATTATTTTCAGAATCTTTTTTCGCTAGTTTAAAGTCTGCCTGAACATAAATCACCCAACCAAAATCTCTAAGCAGTAATCCTTCAATTTCCTTCCGCTCATATTTTTCGTTATAGAGACTTTCTTTTAATCTATCATTTGATTTTTTCTGATAAGCATAAAGCAGTTTATCCTTATTCTTTAAAATTCTGAATTCAAGCTCCTGCATTGATTCAGCGGATAAAACGGTTACAATTTGATTTTTCGCCCAAAGATCATTTTGAGTAAGATAAAAATCTTCAGTATTTCTGAACAAAGATTTTATTGAATCATCAATAATTGAATTTATATAATTTGAAACTCGTGAACCTGAAGATAAAGGAGCAATAATTACAATGTTTTTTCTGTTTTTAATTCTGTCGAGATTTCCTAATGAAGTAAATTTTAATGTGAAAAGCTTTTCAGGTAAAGGAGTATTTATTTCCAATTCAAAAGTTGATTCGAGAGCTAACTTTAATTCTTCATATTCAAGAGAATCAGCAACTACATAAATTTCATCCTCAAGACCGAATGCATTTTTTTTTGAATCGCAACCGACAAAAAGAATTATGAGTAAAGCAACGAAATATTTTAACACATTTTTCATCTTAGTGCATTAATTAGGTTTACACTTAAATCTGGTAGAAAGATCAAATACATACCCCACATTAAAAAACCGATTGTGAGAGGTATAGATAAATTATCATCAACCAAATCATTTGAAATATTTTCAACAATTGCACCTACTAAAGCAGCACAAAAACCAATAAAAAATTCCATCACCTGATTATTTAACTTTGGTGCAATAATTATTACGATCATTGCACTAATAAAAAATGCCAAAGTTCCCTGCAAGCTTTTTTTCAAGAATGGTTTAGTACCAAACCTTCTCCCTATAAGTGCAGCCGATGTATCACTGATAATCAAAATTGCAAAAGCATTTATAAAAATGATTTTTGGAAAAATCAACACTCCAAGAAAAGCTGAAAGTAGAACATAAGTTGCACCATTAAGATTCTTTTTTACTTTATCTTTTTCATGTCTTCTTAATAAAAATCCAAAAATTTTATAAAAAAGCTCACCAAATTCTGGGAACCTGTATCTTCCAAGATCAATAATCAAAGCTAAAAAGCTCAAAATACCCAGGATTAAAAGTGCATCTTCTTTTGAAATAAAATAGTATATGATAGGGATTGAAAGAGAGCAGAGATGAATTAATTTCCTAACTAATTCATCTCTGTATGAAATTGTGCCATCGTTAATTCGATTCATTATCAGCAGGAGTTTCCTTCTTATTTCGTTGTTCCATCAACTTTTTCACATGGTCAGGTATTTCTTCTTCCAAATTATCTTTTGATTTTTTTATCGGAGGTAATTCCATCCCCTTAATAATTGAATCAATTTCTTCAGCATCAAGAATTTCTCGTTCGAGTAGTTCTTTGGATAATTTATGAAGTAACTCGATATTATCCTTCAATATTTGTTCCGCTCTATTTTCTGCTTTACGAATTATGCTTTTAACCTCTTCGTCGATTTCAATAGCTGTTTTTTCACTGTAATCTCTATGTTTCTGAATTTCACGACCTAAGAAAATTTCCTCTTGTTTAGCACCATATGAAAGAGGGCCAAGTTTTTCACTCATTCCCCATTCACATACCATTTTTCTGGCAATATTAGTTGCCTTTTCAATGTCATTTCCTGCACCGGTAGTAAAATGATTGAAAATCAATTTCTCTGCTGCTCTTCCACCTAATGCATATGTTATCATTGCTTCAAGATATTCTTTTGAGTAAGTATGTTTTTCATCAATAGGTAAATAACTTGTTACTCCGAGAGCTCTGCCTCGAGGAATTATAGTGACTTTATGAACCGGATCAGCTTCTGGAATCATTCTTGCAACAAGAACGTGTCCTATTTCATGATATGCAGTTGTTTTCTTTTCCTCTTCAGAAATAATAAGACTTTTTCTTTCCATTCCCATCATTACTTTATCTTTTGCTTCTTCAAAATCACTCATCTCAACTTTTTTCTTATTTTTTCTGGCAGCAAGCAAAGCAGCTTCATTGACTAAATTAGCTAATTCAGCTCCAGCTAATCCAGGAGTGCCTTTAGCAAGTATTTCCAGATTAACTTTTTCACTTAACGGAATATTACGAGTATGAACTTTTAAAATTCCCTCTCGTCCTTTCACATCAGGGCGATCAACTACAACTTGTCTATCAAATCTTCCTGGTCTCAATAATGCAGGATCGAGAACATCAGGTCTATTAGTCGCAGCAATAATTATAACTCCGCTATTTTGTTCAAATCCATCCATCTCAACAAGTAACTGATTTAAAGTTTGTTCTCTTTCATCGTGTCCACCGCCAAGACCAGCTCCTCTATGTCTTCCGACTGCATCAATTTCATCAATAAAAATTATGCAAGGTGCATGCTTCTTTCCTTGATCGAATAAATCTCTTACTCTACTTGCACCTACACCGACAAACATCTCGACAAAATCAGCTCCGGATATTGAAAAAAATGGAACGCCAGCTTCACCAGCAACTGCTCTTGCTAACAAAGTTTTTCCTGTTCCCGGAGGTCCTAATAATAAAACTCCACGGGGAATTTTACCACCAAGTTTTTGAAATTTAGATGGTTCTTTTAAGAACTCAATAATTTCTTCTAATTCTAATTTGGCTTCATCAGCACCTGCAACATCTTTAAATGTTACTCTTTTGCTTGATGGAGTTATAAGTTTTGCTTTACTTTTTCCAAATGAAAATATTCCTCTTGTTCCACCGCCTTGTCCTTGCATTCTTCTCATTATAATAATCCAAATAGCTATGATTAGAATCCACGGAAGGAAGCCAATTATCACATTCAACCATTCTGTTGAATCTTTTTCAAAAGTATAGGCAATTTGTTTCTCTTTCCACAAAATCTCCTGCTCTTTAATCAAGGGTTCAGGAATATAGACTGAAATAGCTTTTACGGTGACATCTCTATTTCCAACTTTTACAGTTGTTTCTGAATTCAGTTCTGCCTGAAAGAAATAGTCATTGATATCTTTTTTGGTAACCTTTGCAGAAAGAATTTTTCCTGGTTGATTTAATAATTTTTCATATTCACCGTAAGATATTTCTACATAATTTTCAGCACCTGAGCGAAAAAGCTGCATAATGATAACAGCTGCTACAATTACTGCACCCCAACCGAATACCATTCTAATAATTTTTGACCAGTCAAAATTTTCATCAGGCTTATTTGGTTCATTATTATTTCTTTTAGGAGAATTTCCTCGTTTATTATCATCTCCATTAAAAAAATTATGATACTTTTTATCCATTATAATAACTCCATCATTCGCTTAAAATATAAATTGAGGGCAAATTTCTATACTTCTGTTGATAATCAAGTCCATAACCAATAACAAACTGGCTTGGAATCTTAAATCCAATATAATCAATTTTTACTTCATATTTAAGTCTTTCTGGCTTTAACAGAAGTGTAACTACCCTCATACTATTGGGATGATAGTTCTCAAAAATTTCTTCGATGTACTTTATTGATAATCCTGTATCAACAATATCTTCAACAATAATTATATCTCTTCCATTTGGATCACAATTAAGATCTTTAACCATTTTAACCTGACCAGATGAAATTTTTGAATCACCATAGCTCGATAGCTTGAAAAAATCAACTTCAGATTCAATTGAAATTTTCTTTAACAAATCTGCCATAAAAATAAAAGAACCATTTAATACACCGATAAAAATAGGAATCTTACCAGCATAATCTCGTGAAATTTCATCAGCTAATTCAGAAATTCTTTTTTGTATTTGTTCTTCAGTGATATAACAGATGAACTTTTCACCATTAACAATAATTGAATTCTCAGTTTCCATTTTTTATCTCAATTTTATAAAAATTTTTTGTGTCGTTTGAAATTTTAACTCTATCATCAATTCTATGACCAATAACACTTAAGATTTTTTCATCATCTGTAAGAACTAAAACTCTTTCTTTGACAGAAATTTTAGCATCAGTCAGAAAATCTGAAACTTTTTTACTTCCTTTCATACCAAGTGGAATGAACCTGTCTCCTTCCTTCCAGTTTCTAATGATCAAGTTGCCAACAATTTTATCTGCATCAATTAATTCATTATTTGGATTAGTATCAAGCATTGTCTTTTTTGATTTCTTAACTGAAATAATCTGATTATTGATTGAATATGTATTTCCAACTCTTACTTTGATATGAACAGATTTTTTTTCATTGCTCTTTGTAAATCTTAATAAATTTCTTTCCCTAATAACTTGATATTCATCCGATATACTGATCTTTTTTCCAATTTGTAATCGAACCAGATTTAGTATGTCAGAAATAATTTTAAAAGTTGGCTCAATCTTAAGCTCTTCTAATAAAACACGACGGATTATTTCTGTCTGAATAATTTTGTTTTCCTGATAAAATGAATTCAATTTCAGAATTAAATCTCCATCTGTCAGACTAACTAAATCATAATATTTTTCAATTAAAATTTTATCAAATAATTCCAAAAATCCTTCTAAAATTTTAGAAGTCTGGAAAATTGAATTACTGAGATTTTTGTTGAATTTTTTTAATAATTCAGGAACGATTTTTAATCTTAAATAGTTTCTTTCATAAATATCACTTTGATTTGACAGGTCTTCAACAAAATCAATTTTGTTCAATCTGAGATATTTTTCTATCTCTGATTTAGTTAAACACATAATCGGTCTGATAATGTTTTCGTGTTTAATCGGAATACCAGAAATAGACCTTAATCCTTTCCCTTTTATCAGGTTCAATAAAACTGTCTCAGCATTATCATCAAGATTATGAGCTGTGGCAATTTTATTAAAAGAATATTTATCAGCAAATTCTTTTAAGCATTTATATCTTAGATTTCTGCCAGCTTCTTCAATAGAAAGTTTATTCCTTCTAGCATAAATTTTAACATTCTTATTAGTTGTGAAAAACGGTAATCTTAGTTGGGAACAAATTTGTTGTGAAAATCTTTGGTCTGATGAAGATTCTTTTCTTAACAAATGATTTAGGTGAAAGGCAGCTAATGTTATTTTATACTTGTCTTTATACTTAAAGAGAAAATTCAAAAGAAATACTGAATCACTTCCACCACTTAAAGAAATAAGAATATTATCACCAGATTCAATTAAACGATACTCTTTAATGAATTTGATTAACTTTTGTTCAATAGTTTTATTAAATGCACTATTATTCATTTGATGGTTTATTATTCATTATTCTTTCAACGTATTTACCCAAAACATCGAACTCAAGATTCACTGTGTCACCAACTTTTTTTTCAGCAAATATTGTCTCTTTCCATGTGTGAGGAATTATGCCAACTGAAAAAGTATTACCTTCCAATTGAGCAACTGTCATACTAACACCATCAATTGCAATCGATCCAACATAAATTAACAAATGCTTAAACTTATCGGGATATGAAAAAGTCATCCAATGACTATTGGAAAGTTCTTTAATTGCTTCAACTCTACCAACAGTGTCAACATGACCGAGAACAAAATGCCCTCCTAATCTTGCGTCAGCTTTTAATGGACGTTCGAGATTTACTAAATCTCCTTGTTTTAGAACTCCGAGATTGGTCTTGCTCAGAGTTTCTTCAATAGTATCTACGAAGAATGAATTTTCAGTTCTTTTAACTACTGTTAAACAGCAACCATTAACTGCAATACTGTTTCCAACATTTAAGTCACTTAAAACTAAACTTGCTTCAACTTCAAATTGAAAACCATCCCCGGTTGCTATTTTGTTTTTTAATTTACCTTTTTCTTCTACTAATCCTGTAAACATAAAATCTCCATTTTTTAGTTCTTACTAATTGTTATTAAAGTATCATTATTAACTTTTTCTATATTCACATTTTTGAATTCATAAACGTCATCAATTTTACCTGATCCTAAATTTGAAAATGCAGTAAGTCCTTTTCCTAAAATTTTCGGTGCAATGAAAATGTTAATCTCATCCCATAATTTTTTTTGAATAAAAGATGAAAATATTCTTGCTCCACCTTCGACTAAAACTGAAGTAATGTTTTTCCTACTTAAAATTTTCATTATCTGATTTAAATCCAAACCACCCTTTAATTCATCAACAGAGATTACATCAACTCCATTTGACATAAGATTTTTTACTTTATTTTTTTTATTATTCTTTGCTTCTTCCGAGCAAAAAACAATTGTCTTCTTATCGAAGTTTTTAGTTATCAGTTTGATTGATTTATCAATTTTCAAATCTGTGTCGAGAACTATTCTTATTGGATTTCTGCCTTCACCAAACCTTACATTAAGCAAAGGGTTATCTAAATTAGCAGTATTAACACCAACTAAGACTGCATCATATTGCGCTCTCATTGAATGAACAATTTTCCTAGAGGAAATTGATGAAATCCATTTAGAGTTATAAAATTTATCAGCAATAAAACCATCTAAAGTTTGGGCAATTTTTAATGTAATGAATGGAACTTTTTTTTGGATAAACTTGAAAAAGAATTTATTTAATTCATAACATTCTTTTTCCAATACTCCCACTTTTATATCAATGCCTGATTGTTTCAGAATTTTTATACCATTTCCTTGCACGAGTGGATTTGGATCCACTGTCCCAACAACAACTTTTTTGATTCCACTTTTTATAATTACTTCTGTGCAAGGAGGGGTATTTCCGAAGTGTGCACATGGTTCAAGGTTTACATATAATGTTGAATCTTTTAATGATTCTTTTGCTGAATTTATTGCATTTACTTCAGCGTGATTATCTCCATATTTCTGATGAAATCCGGCTCCAATAATTTTATTATTTTTTACAATAACACAACCAACAAGCGGATTGGGACTTACAAATCCAACTGCTCGTTTAGCAAGTTCAATGCATAATTTTATGTAAGTTTCATCATTCAATTGAATATTTAAGTAATTTCTAAAATTTCAAAATGTAAAATACCTGCAGGAGCTTTGATTTCAACCTTTTGCCCGACTTTACAACCCATCAATCCTTGACCAACCGGAGATGATATAGAAATCTTTCCTGCTTGAAAATCCGCTTCTTCCGGTGAGACAAGTGTATATTGAAAAATTTTATTAGTCTTCAGATTTTTAATTTTAACAACAGAAAGAATGTGAACTTCATCATTAGGCAACTTTGATGTATCAATTACAGTTGCTCGTGAGAGAATATCTTCGAGCTTACTAATTTTTAACTCAAACAATCCCTGCTCTTCTTTTGCGGCATCATATTCTGCATTTTCGGACAAGTCTCCGTGAGACCTTGCCTCTGCGATCTTGCGCGCAATTTCTTTTCTTCCGTTGGTTTTCATTTCCTGAAGTTGTTTTTCTAACTCCAGTAATCTTTCTCTTGTTAGATAGACAAAACCCTGACCGTTCATAAACACCTATATTTTTTTATGGATTAGTTAAAAAAAATTGCCACCGCGTAGAAAATTCTTCACAGTGGCTGTCCAAAAATATAAATGCTATAATCTCAATGCAAGTGATTTCATACTTACTAATAAACTCACCTGAAATAAACAATTATGTTTCCTTTTAAGTATAAGTGTATTAATTTTCAAACAAAGATTAGTTAGACTATGAAAAACATACAGAAAAATTTACTTATCATTCCTTCTATTGATATCAAGGATGGAAAAATTGTTCGAATAGTTAAAGAAATTCCTGAGCTTGAATGCATTGAATATGGTGATGATCCTGTCGAGATGGCTTTAATCTGGAGAACAGAAAATGCAAAACTTCTTCATATAGTTGATTTTGATTGCTCTCAACAGGAATCGAAGAAAAATTTTTCGCTCGTTGAACAGATTTGTAATTCTGTAATTATTCCCGTTGAGTTTGCTGGTGGAGTTAGAAATATGAATGATGCTGAGGAATTATTTAATATCGGAGTTCATCGATTAGCTTTAGGTACCTTAGCAGTTGAAGATTTACCTACTTTTATAAAAATTCTTGAAAGGTATGGACCGACTAAAATAGTTTCTTCCTTAGACATAATTGATGATTTTATTTGTATCAGAAGCAGAAGAATAAAAACTGATGTGAATTATATTGACTTCGCCAAAAGACTCACCGAAATTGGCGTTGAAAGATTTATAGTTACAGATGTTACGAAAAATGGATTGATGCAAGGCATCAATCTGGACTACTCACTGAACGTTGCAAGAGTTACTGAAAGAAAAGTTACTCACTCTGGTGGAGTATCAGGTTATCGAGATTTGCAGAATATCCAAAATTACTTAAGTGAAGGTATTGACTCTGTAATTATCGGAAGAGCTCTTTATGAAAATAAATTTCCGTGTCAAAAAATTTGGCGGATAGCTGAATCAGGTATTTTTAATTGAGGTAAAAATGGATAATAATAATCAACAAAATTATCGAACAAGTTTTTGGACTAATTTATTCAACTCTCCTACTGAAAGAGATGACTTAAGAAAATCTATAAAACATATTCCGATTTTTAATTTTCTAAGTAAAAAAGAACTTAATGAACTTCTTGAAATTACTCATAATAGAACTTATGTTCCCGGTGAATTCATTTTTCTTCAGGGTGATGTTGGGATTGGATTATACTTGATCCGTGATGGCGAAGTTGAGATAAAAAGAAAATTCAATGACAAAACTGAGTTGATTCTTGCAAATTTAGGCAAAGGAGATTTTTTCGGTGAATTAGCTTTAATAGATAACGAAAAAAGATCCGCATCTGCTATTGCAAAAACTAATTGCAGAGTCTCTGTTCTCTTCAAACCAGACCTCGATGAATTTATCGAAAAATATCCGAAAAGAGGTATTAAAATATTGCAGGGGATTTCGTTAATTCTTGCTGAGAGATTAAGAAACATTAATGAAGATTATCTATCCCTTCTAATAAAAACACAGAAAGGATTACAATATGAAATTGAATATCAAAAAGATTCTAGTTCCGATTGATTTCTCGGACTATTCAAAAAGCGCTCTTAAATACGCTCAGGAGTTCGCTAAATATTTTAATGCAGAAATTATTTTGATATATGTTGTTGAACCGATGGTTTATCCACCAGATTTTAGTATGGGACAAATTGCAATTCCAACTATTGATATTGAATTAGATAAAAGAGCTCAGGAAGAATTACAAAAACTGGCAAAAAATGAAATCCATCCTGAAATTAAATTCCAAATTGTCATCAAAACAGGAAAACCTTTTGTAGAAATAATACAAGCTGCTTCTGAGTTAGATGTTGATATGATTATAATTGCTACACACGGACATTCTGGAGTTGAGCATATACTATTCGGCAGCACCGCTGAAAAAGTTGTGAGAAAAGCTCCTTGTCCTGTACTTACATTGAGAGAACCATTAAAGGGATTTAATTATAAAGAAAATTTAAATCACAATTAGTTCTTTCTCTCCGTAACAAAGTCAATCAGAGATTCGAGTGCAATCTTTGTTTCTGAATCTTTAAAGATTTTTAATGAATCTTTAGCTTTTTGGGCAAATTCTAAGGAAACATTGTAAGCATATTCAATTCCACTATTATTTCGTACGAATTCAATTACTTCTTTTACAGTTGATTTATCATTCTTGTTTTTCAGCTTCTTTTTTAAGTTATCTGCTTCTGCCTTTGAAACTCTGCTAAGACTATGAATTAAAGGTAATGTAATTTTCTTTTCTTTTATATCGCCACCAATAGGTTTACCCATTAAAAAGCTTTGTCCCTCATAATCCAATATATCATCTCGAATTTGAAATGACATACCGAGATTATGCCCGAATGTTTTCAGTGCATTCAAATATTCCTGATTATCTGTTGCACTCATTGCACCAATAGTACAACAGGTTTCAATAAGTGAAGCTGTTTTATCAGAGATTACCTGATAATAAGTTTCTTCATTTATATCAAGTTTTCTGGTTTTTTGAATCTGAAGTAATTCGCCTTCAGACATCCTCTTAACAGCATCTGTAATAACACCAAGAAAATCAAAATCCTTATTATCAACAGACAACATCAAACCTCTCGATAGCAGATAATCTCCCATTAAAACAGAAACTTTATTTTTGAAGACTCTATTGATTGACCAGAAGTTTCTTCTTTTTTCGGCATTGTCAACTACGTCGTCATGAATTAAAGTGGCAGTGTGTAAAAGTTCTACCAATACAGCTCCTCTATAAGTTCTCTCATTTATTCCGCCTGATATCTTCGCAGAGAGGAGAACAAGCAGTGGTCTGATTCTTTTACCTTTTTGACGAATTATATATCGAGCAATTAAGTCAATTAACCCGACTTTACTTTTCATTGATTCCTGGAAGAAATCCTGAAAAATTTTTAATTCGTCTTTAACAGATGTACTGATAGTATTAAGTCTATTGTTCAACAACTTTTTTCTGAGATAATTTTGAAACTAAAATACTTATTTCATAGAGTAGAAACAAAGGGACAGCTAATATAACCTGCGAAACTGGATCAGTTCCGGGTGTAAGAACAGCAGCTGCAATTAAAATTATAACTAATGAATGTTTGCGATATTTTTTCATAAAATCGGGTGTTAAAATTCCTAACTTAGATAGAAAAAATGATAACATTGGTAGCTCAAAAACAAGTCCTGCAGCAAGCATAACACTTATGATTATGGACATATATTCATCAATAGCAAATTCATTTTTAATTTCAGTAGTTCCAAATTGACTTGCAAATGAGAGAGTTAAAGGCAACATAACAAAGTAAGCAAATAGAATTCCTAATAAAAAACAAACCGAAGAAAAAATCACAATTGCAAGAATATATTTTCGTTCGTTTTTTCTCAAAGCAGGAGAAATAAATTTCCATAATTGATAGAATATATTTGGAATGCTGAGAATTATTCCAGCAATGATTGCAATTTGAAAATACAGGAATATTTGTCCAAAGGGCTTTAAATTTTGTAATGGAATATTGTTTTTAGTAGCGGGCTTTAAGAGTATTTCTTCAACCAAAAAGTCAATAAAAATCCAAGCTAAAATCGTCCCGATTAAAACACCGATAAAAGAATAAATCAATCGCCAACGTAATTCCTCGAGATGTTCGAGAAATGTCATCTCCCCTTCGTTTTCGATATTAATACTATTTTCTTTTTTTTTAGAAAAAAGCTTAAGCAAGATTTTCTAACCAGCAAAAAGTGGAAATTTACTTGTCAGTTGATAAACTTCGTTTTTAAGTTCTGATAACACACTGTCATTGTCAAAATTCTTAATCGCCCGATCGATAATTCCCGCAATAATTTCCATTTCTGTTTCTTTCATTCCTCTGGTAGTGAGAGCTGGTGTTCCTATTCGAATTCCACTTGTTACAAATGGACTCTTTTTATCGAAAGGCACCATATTTTTATTTACTGTTATACCAGCTTTCTCCAAAGAATTTTCAGCTTGCTTACCAGTAACATTCTTATTAGTCAAATCAATAAGCATAAGGTGATTATCCGTACCGCCAGAAACAATATTAAAATCATATTCTATTAATTTGTTTGCAAGAGCTTTAGAATTTGAAACTACCTGTTTTGTATAATCAAGGAATGAATCTGATAATGCTTCTCCGAAAGCAACAGCTTTAGCCATAATTATATGCATTAAAGGTCCACCCTGAATTCCTGGCATTACCATACTATCTAAAAGTTCAGAAATCATTTTTATTCTATCACCTTTTGGAGTTTTAAGTCCCCATGGATTTTCTTTATCTTTTCCCATAAGAATAATTCCTCCTCTAGGTCCTCGAAGAGTTTTATGTGTCGTCGAAGTAACGACATCACAATAATCAAGGGGATTATTTAACAATCCTTTTGCAATCAAACCAGCAGGATGAGCCATGTCGCACATCAAGAAAGCATTTACAGAGTCAGCAATTTCCCGGAATTTTTTGTAATCCCAGTCCCTTGAATATGCACTTGCACCGGTAATTATCATTTTGGGTTTATGTTCTTTGGCTAAATCTGAAATTTTGTCATAATCAAGTAAGCCGGTTTTTTCGTTCAGTTCATATCCAATTGCTTGATATAGTTTTCCTGAAAAATTTACGGGAGAGCCGTGAGTCAAATGTCCGCCGTGAGCTAAACTTAATCCTAAAAACTTATCTCCCGGATTCAGAAACGTCATCAAAACAGCCATATTTGCTTGAGAACCACTATGAGGTTGAACATTAACATATTCAGCACCGAATAATTTTTTTAATCTTTCCCGCGCTAAATCTTCTGCCTGATCAACAAATTCACAACCTCCATAGTATCTTTTACCGGGATAACCTTCTGCATATTTGTTTGTCAGAACCGAGCCGGCCGCTTCTAAAACTGCTGGACTAACAAAATTTTCAGATGCAATTAACTCAAGCTTTTTTGTTTGTCTTTCAATTTCTGATTGTAGAACCTGATATACTTCAGGATCATTTGTTAAATCTCTAATCATACTACATTAAATTTGTTTTAGTAAAAATTAAAAAAGGTCTCTTGATTTCTCAAAAGACCTTAAAGTTTATTAAAATTTTTATGGAACAGTAACACTTCGACCTATCCAACCGAAACAACTTCCTGTAATTGGAAGAGTTTGACCAGATTTCAAACCTCTAAAGAAATAATCTTCCTTCGTTGGAACTGAGCTGAAAAGTGCATTAACTCTCTCCTGAGCATCAGTCAATGTCGGATCCATATTAAATGCCCTTCTGTAAGTGTTCTGGGCTAAAAGATAAACCAATTTAGTTTCAAAATTAAATTCACAAGCACGCGCAGAAGCTTCGTATAATAAACCTTCGTAATAAACAGCGAGAGCCCAACCACCAGCTTTTTCATTTGCTTTTTGAAATTCTGCACGAGCAGCAGAGTATTTATTTTGCTCTTTATAAACTAAACCTAAGTTCAAATAGTGTTCACGTTTGTCTGATTCTAATTCTATCAGTTTTTTGAAAGCTTTTTCAGCATCATTTAATCTATCAGTTTTTTGGTAAGCAGTTGCAAGTTGATTCCAGTAATTTATTGTTTCTGGTGATTTATTTACTAAAAATTCTAAAGGAATTATTGCCTCTTTAAAGTCTCGTGCTCTAATTGCGGTTGAAGCATATTTCCAAGCTCTGGATAAATCATCTTTATTAGCTTCCCAATTTTTTCTTGTGATGACTAAAAGTTCATCTATATTATCAACGAGTGATTCAAGTTCCTGAACCCATTGTATATTATCTGGCTCTCTTTCTGACAATAATGAATATAAATCGAGAGCCTTCAGTTTATAATCATTATCATCATTCATATTAGTTTTATAAATTTGTCCCAATCTGTGGTAATAATAACTTGACAAATCAGGTCTCCATTCAAAAGCAAGCTCATACATTTTAACAACTTCATCAACCGGTAACTCAACCCATGTTTCTGCAACAAACGCTTTACGAGCCTGGAAATACCCTTTATCTTCTGAACGATATTTAATTGCCTGATCATAAAAATATAAAATGGTATCGTTGATGGATTTAATCTCTGCCTGAGAAACATTCGCCGAATCGTGAAGATACCATAAACACTCTTCCATTTTGTAAAATACCCACTTTGAAAATGCCTCAGGAGCATAGTGAATAATCTCCCAACCGTACGGAAGCGCACTATGATAATCTTTATTTTTATGATATTCTGAAAATAGACTGTAAGTCTTTTTTAATGAATCTGGTATCTGAGCAAAAGTATTTGCCTGATAACCAAAGCTCATTATCATCAAAAACACTGCTAAAATTTGTAAATTTTTCACTTTAATACCCTTTGATTAGTTGAATTTACTTCTCAAATCTTAAAAACCATAACTCGTTGAAAACAAGGCTTAAGTTCAATTTGAAAAAGTCTTCTTTAATTAAGTTTTTTTCATTCGTCCCCCTCATAGAGTATTGCACAGAAATATCAATTAAATTATCCGGATTTATTGGAAACGAGAAACCTCCGAAAAATGAATATTGATTTATTCCGATTCCTGAAAATCTATAAGGAGTTTTTTCATAACTTAAACCAATTCTCCAAAGAACACGTTCCCAAAAGTTTGAACTTAATTCGTTTAAAGGCTGTAGTTCAAATCCTGTGCTAAGTTTATATGAATTTTGCAAATTATCTGAAGTCTTAGAAAAAATTTTATATTCGGAGAAATTTTGAGAAGAATAATCGAATGTGAATAAATATCTCTCTTTCAGAATAAAACTCAAACCGAAATTAAACTTAGTTGGCAAACTCATATAATCACTATATTGTGCTATCGTGTCCAGCAAAACAGACGAGACACTTGTAACTACTGAATCAGTTTTAAATTTTGAAAATACATTTAAGGAAGCACCAAATTTTAAATTTGATAAATTTTCAATTCTCAATAAAGTATTCAAATCCGGACTTAGAATTCCAAGGGTAGTTCCAATTCCCGAAGGATTGTATAAGAGATTATATTCTGATGGGAAATTGGTTTCATTATTAAATGAAATGGCAGATAAATATTTGAAGTTACCAAAATAATAATCTAAAGTTGCACCAATTGACCAATCAAAAGGAATTTTTACTGAAGAACCAATGAATAACCTTGATAACCCTCCTTTACCTTCAAGAATCAAATCATAGTTATTAAACATACTATCAGGATTGCTGAAGTTTTGTTTTGATTGATAGCTTACTCTTGAAAAAGGAATCAATCCAGCTGCAAATCCAATCCCCAAATCAGAGCTGATTGGAAAACCAAAATTTACTCCTTCAACTTCCGTTTCTGCAGAAAAAATTTTATTCTTTAGGTCACTAATAAATAAACTATTGTATGATAAAGCGAATTCGATTTTAGTCCTGTCAAAATTACTCCAAGCAGCAGGGTTAATAGTAGAAATATGAAATTTATCTTGAAGAGAAACCCCCAATTGTCCTAATCCCTGATAGCGAGTTGAAAAAGAATACTTTAAATCACCAATTCCATATCTTGAGTACGGAGAAGAACTCTGTGCATTAGTGAAAGAAGCAATAATTATAAATAGCACTAAAATATTTTTAATCATTTCAATTTCTCTTTGTGTAGATTATTTCAAGTTTTGGCCTTTCGCTAAATACAGGATAAGAACTGCTCTTTATCATAAATTTTTCCAAACCCAGAATCTCATTACCTGCTTTAAGCAAAATTCCATAATTAGGATTATTTGATGTCCAGTACCTTACCATTCCGCTAATATCACCTCTATATTTATCTCCAACTCTTCTCAAAGTATAAAAATTTGATTCATTAATTTTAAGAGAATCTGAAGAAGTTATAATATAAGCTCTCAATTCATCAACAACTTTATTCCCAAATTTAGACTTAAGAGTATCAAGTGATAAAGTAAGTTGAGCAAAATTAACAATAGAACCTTCAGTTAATAAAGAAATATCAAAACTTAAAAATCCCTGATAAGTTACACTGCTTTGAATCGTGATGTAATTAGAATCTAATTGATTCTCTCCTGTTATTACACTGACATCCGAAAGCACATATGCTAATAAAGTATCAACATAAGCTCCGGGTTTTCTGACAATAACATTAATTTTTGTATCTGTTGATGTCGCCGGGTCAAAAGCAACAAAACCGATTATTTTATCAGTTTGTGGTTTTGGACTCATTAACACACCCCTATTTCTTGCCAATGATGTATCAACTTCATTCTTTAACCAATTCTTAACGATATTATTATCAATATTGAAATAGAATACTGAATCATTTCCTGTTTTGTTTGAACTTAAATCTATTTGCGAATAATTTAGCGAACTAAATGAATCAGCTGTAAATGACGCTGAATTCCAAAAAGATTCTATTTCAAAAATTGAAAAATCGAAAGGGGCATTCTTATCTCCGAAAAAGTAATCAATGTTCATTTCTCCTTTTGCATCAAGAACTTCAAGACTATCATTCTTTATAGCTCTTTTGATTGAATCAGGAAGTGTAAATGTAAAAGATATTAGTGTGTAAGCTGTAAAACCATCCTTCTTTCCAAGTAACAATCTTGCAGATGTTCCAAGAGCGATAACTTTTTTAAATGAATTACTGCTTTGGGAAATAGAATCTACGCTGGAATCAAGTTTTTTTACATTTATAAAATCAATACCTAGTAAATCAGATCCAACATCACTCGGTGAATCACTACAAGAAATAAGTGAATTAAAAACAAAAACCGACAATGAGATGAAAAATATTTTTTTAATATTCAATTTGTTCTCCAGAGATATCTTTAATTATAAAATCGCAAGCTGCTTTAAAGTTTTCTGCAACAAAGTTTGGCAAATTATTCTCAGATAACAATGCATTTAATGTTTCCTTGCCATATCCGGTTTTGATTAGTATACTTTTACAACCAGCATTTTGAGCTGCTTCTATATCTGATTTGGAATCGCCAATTAAATAGCTAGAATTCAGATCAATTTCAAATTCTTTTGAAGCATCAATGAGCATTTTCGGTGATGGTTTTCTGCACTCACATTCTTCTTTGCTATTAAAATCAGGGTGTGCAGTACAATAATAAAATGCATCTATCTTTACATTGTAGCCTTCAAGTAATTCATTTATTCTTTGATTAACTCTATCTACATCTTCAACTTCAATGAAACCTCTTGCAACACCAGATTGATTAGAAACCACAATCAAAATAAAATCATATTGATTTTTCAAAATGCTTAATGATTCACCCACGGTAGGAAATAAAACAACTTGCTCAGGATTTCCCAAATAACCCGGATCATGATTTATTGTACCATCTCTATCTAAAAACAAAGCTCTTCGCAAGATCAATCTTCTGAGAGAATTTTCTTGTATAAATCTACATATTTCTTAGCTGAAGAGTTCCAGCTAAAATCTTGTCTCATCGCAGATTTCATTAATTTCAACCAACTGTCTTTATTCTCGTAAACTTTGACTGCTCTTTTGACTTCTGCAATTAAATCTGATGGTTCATACTTTTTGAAAACAAAACCAGTTCCTTCACCTGTCTTTTCATTATACTTTTGAACAGTATCAGCTAAACCACCGGTTTCTCTGACAATTGGAATTGTTCCATAAACTAAGCTGTACATTTGATTCAACCCACACGGTTCATATTTAGAAGGCATTAAAAACATATCAGCACCAGCTTCAATCAAATGAGCGAGTTCATCACTAAATCCCAAATAACAAGAAAATTTATTTGGATACTTTGAAGCCATTTTTTCAAAAAATGTATGATATTTAAGGTCACCAGTGCCTAAGAGTATGAATTGTAAGTTGAGCTTCATCAAGTCATTAAAAGCTTTTTGTATCAAATCAATGCCTTTAGAATCATATAATCTACTGATTACACCCAAGAGAGGAATTTTTTCATCATATTTTAATCCAAACCTTTCAAGCAAATAAATTTTATTCTCTACTTTTTTTTCAAGAGATTTAAGTGAGTAATTATATGGAATCAGGTTATCTTTTTCAGGATTCCAGATATTAAAATCAATTCCATTCAGAATGCCGAATAATTTATCTTTCCTTTTTGCAAGAATATCCTTCAAGCCTTCGCCGTATTCTTCCTTTGTTCTTATCTCCACCGCATAAGTTTCACTCACTGTATTTATTGCATCAGAATAAATTAAACCTGATTTGAGAAAGTTTAGTTTACCTTGATGAATAATTCCTTTCTTCTCAGAATTCAATGATTCAGGTAACCCGGTTTTTTTGAAAGAACTTTGTGGAAATTTGCCTTGATAAGCCAGATTATGTATCGTAAATAAAATCTTTAATTTATCAAATCCCTCACAATCCTTATAAATAGTTTTTGCATAAGCTGGAACTAATCCACACTGCCAGTCATTTAGATGGACAATGTCAGGTATCCAACCTAATTTGATAATCATTTCCATAATTGAGCGGTTTAACAGAATAAATCTTTCATCATTATCAGCGTAATCTTTTCCAGATTTAGGATCAATATATAAGCTATTTCTATTACCGAAATATTCATAATTTTCAAGGAAATAAATTTGAACTCGTGTTCTCACCCCAGGAAGGAAGCAAGATTTTAGGGAAAAAATAACTTCTTTATCGCCAATCTTGATTGAAATATCTTTCAATCTGATAATATCGTGAACTTTAAATTTTCTTTCATCCACAGCACCATATTTTGGAATAACTAATCGTACTTCGTGACCCATCTCAGTTAGAACTTTGGGAAGCGCTGCTGATACATCTGCTAATCCTCCTGTTTTTACAAAAGGAATTGCTTCGGAAGTAACGAACAAAATCTTTAGTTTTCTTGTTGACATTGTATAATTTCTTTAAAATTGTTGTGCAAATTTACTAAAGACTTAAAGTAACTCAAAAAAACGTTATTTTTCACAATCTCAATTGAACTATGCAAAATATTTTTATAACAATTCTTCTTACTGTTAGTATTTTTTTTATTGCTTGCAGTGCAGTCCCTACCACACGTTACGAATCGAAGCAACAAAAGGAAGAAATTAAAGTAGAACAAAAAGAAAAATCACAGGAAAATGAAAAAAGTAAACTCAAAAAAACACTCAATGAAGATTATGACATTAAAAGATTTGCCCCCGACCTAAGTTACAATAAGAAGGAAGAGAAAAAGCAAATATTTAATCAAAAAGAAATTTGGTATTCTTTTCCAAATACACCTCAATCAGAAACTACCCAAAACGTTCGTAAAATTACCGGGACAACTGAAGGTTTTAGAGTTTTAGTTTTCTCAACCGATGATCTTGAAGAGTTAAATGAAGTTCAATTAAGATTGGAAGATGCAAAAGGCATCCATAATGTTTATTCGATTTTTGAACCTCCCTTTTATAAACTTTATATCGGAGATTTTTTATTATTAGATGATGCTAATTCGCTCAGACGCAAACTGATTCAACTTGATTTCAAAGAATCCAAAGTAATAAGAACAACCATAAATATTTTTCAATGAAGAAACTACTCTTTGGTGCTAATCAGATTTTAACTTGTGAATCAAAATATAAGAATTATAAAATTGGCAAAGAATTGTCAGACATTGGACTTTTACACTCGCACTCAATTGTAATCGAAGATGGATTAATAAAAGATATAATATCTAATAATTCATTGAATAACCGGTCCGATTTTGAAATAATTGATGTTTCAGGAAAAACAGTTCTTCCCGGACTTGTAGAATGTCACACTCATCTTGCTTTCGCTGGTAACAGATCAGATGAATTCAAAATGAAGTTGGACGGAATTTCTTATGAAGAGATTGCGAAACGAGGCGGTGGAATACTCAAGACCGTAAATAGCGTTAGAAATTGTTCGGTTACTGATTTGTTCTATTTAATGAAATCAAGAGTTGATGAATTTATCTCTCAAGGGGTTACTACTCTCGAAATTAAAAGCGGATACGGACTTAATTTTGAAAATGAGATCAAACAACTTCACGCAATAAAATTGATCGATGAATCATTCGCAATTGATATAATCCCTACTTTTTTAGGCGCACATACATATCCGACTGAATTCAAAGTAGATCACAACTCATATTTAAAAATTATAAATGATGTCATGATTCCTTACATATCAAAGAACAAGTTAGCTGAGTTTTGTGATGCTTTCTGTGAAACCACAGCTTTTTCTGCTGAAGAAGTAGATAAGATTTTTGATGTTGCAAGTAAGAACGGATTAAAGATTAGATTACACACAGAACAGTTTAATTCAATTGGCGGATTAGATATAGCAATAAAACATAATGCTACCAGTGTAGATCATCTTGAGGTTATTGATAACTCTGGAATTTCCAAATTAGCTGAGAAAGAAATTGTGTGCGTGTTGTTTCCTGGAGTTTCATTTTTTCTTAATCACAAATTTGCTCCTGCCAGAGAATTGATTGATTCAAATTGTATTGTTGCATTATCAACAGATTATAATCCCGGTTCATCAAATATTTTAAATCTTCATTTGATAATGCAAATAGCTGCACTGAGAATGAAAATGAGTATTGAGGAAATCATTAATTCTGTTACACTAAATGCAGCAAAAGCACTAAACAGAAGTGATAAGATTGGTTCAATTGAAATCGGCAAGCAAGCAGATTTTGCTGTATTTGATACAGATAATTATGCCGATATAATTTACAATGTAGGAAGAAATCTTAATTGTATGACAATAAAAAATGGCGAAATAATTTTTAAGAAATCTTAATCAAATCTATTCAATTAAGAAAACAATGTCCGAAAGACTCCAACGTGGTTTGATTTCAATTATTTGGGGATAAAAATAGAACCTCTCAGAAAATTTAAAAGGATTTAATGCACCGTGATCATACTGTCCATTTTTATTCCTATCTTCAAAAGCCCATAGTTTATAGTTGCCCGGGACTATTCGCTCAAACTCAAATGCGTTTTTAGAATCTAGTCTAAAAAAATTTTTATTGTCTGCATTCAATTCTGATTCTAAAACTAATATCAGATTTTCTTTATTCGAAATTACCGTTCCACTTAATCCGCTAAATTCGATATCACTTTTAGTTATAAAATTATTAACGACAATTGTATCAACTACGTTATCAGCTGCATCAGGCAAGAGATTCATATTGATTTCTAATCTGTATTTAGAGTCTGGTTTTAATTTTTGAAGTGGATTTATATGAATCGCAGCATCATTCAGATAAGATATTTTTATTGGAATGCTAATAGAATTTATATCAATAAAATTTATTGCTTGTTCAATTTGTTCTTTTTGAAAAGCATCATCGAAAAATATTTTTATTGAAGGATTGAGATAATCTATTCGAAAATCTGCCGGTTCAACCTTAACTATTTTTATTGAATTAGTATCGCTTTTTTCAGTTAAATCAAATCTTACTTTTTCTTCAAGAATTTTATTTTCATAAATATCCTTCACATTCTTTACTGTTAATAAAACCTCTTGTTCAGAATTAAGTTTTTGCTTCGGTACTAAAATCAATTCGTTCCTTTTATTAACAGGATTAAATAAATACGAAATTTCTGAAATTACCTGCTCTGATGTATCAACTATTTGAAAAAAATCGTTGCTCAGATTTTGAAAATTTATTTCCTCTGAAAACTGAACAAAAATATGATTTTGTTCCAACATTCTAACTTCTAAAACTCGTGGTCTGATTGTATCAATTTTAGTTAAATAAAAATATAATGAAGAGTATGAAGAATCCTCTGCAGTCAGAATTATATCTTGATGTGGAATTCCAATCAAATCCCTATCAGCTTGAAAAATTAAATCTCTGAATTCATCTTTTACTGCAAAAATTCTGTAAGTTCCCTGTGATAACCCTTGAATTGAGAACTGTCCATCTTTTCCACATTGGGAAATATAATCTGCTTTTTTTAATAAGTAATCTGTTGTATCTGATTTAAAGATATAAGCATACAACAAAGATCCATCGGCTTGCTTGTCAAATACTCTACCGGAAATAACTTTCTTATCAATTTTATCACCTGTTGAAAAATAAAGATTAAAAGCATTAGCCATTCGATTTTTATTATTTATATCAACTACATCTGAACCAATTGTAATTACATAAGTTGTGTTTTCTTTGAATCCATTTGGGAAATAAACCTCAACACTTTTTCCAGACCAATCAACAATCATTTCACCATCAATAGTCGGAGAGATAAATAATGCTTCTCTGAAACTTCTTTTATCAACATATTCTGAAAATTCTATCTCGAAAAATTTTTTCGAATAATTTACAGTGCCACTTTCAGGAAATGTTGAAACAATTTCAGGAGGAATTAAATCAATATCTCCACCCTCCGGAGGCAATTGAAGTGCGCAACCTGAAATAAGAGAAACTAATATGATTAATATTATTCTGATTTTTTTGAATTCAACCATTTTCGATAATCTCTAACATTTTTCAAATGTTCTTGATATGTTCTTGCAAATTTATGTTTTCCTGTTCCATCTGCTACAAAAAATAAATAGTCAACATCAGCCGGAAACAAAGCTGCTTTGATTGCATCTTTTCCTGGATTATTAATTGGACCGGGAGGTAGTCCGAAATATTTATATGTGTTGTATGGTGAATCTATAGTTAAATCAGAATATTTTAATCTACGCCATTCTCCTTCAATAGCAAATTGAATTGTCGGATCTGCTTGAAGTTTCATTCCTTTTTTTAAGCGGTTATGATATACTGCTGATATAATTGGCATTTCATCCTTATGATTTGTTTCGCCTTCGATAATTGAAGCAAGTGTCAAAATCTGATGCTTACTGAAATTATTTATTTCAGCTTGAACCTTAAGCGAGTCAAACCAAAATTCTTTTAACGAATTATTCAGAATAGTAATTACTTCTTTAGCATCTGAGTTTTCATAAATGTTATATATTCCCGGCAATAAGTATCCTTCAACGGAGTTTGCATTTATGTTTAAAGATTTTAGAAACTCTTCATCAGTTGCTAATTTCATAAAATTACTTGAATCAACTTTCAATTCCTGCCGAACAGTAATGACGATGTTTTTGAGAGGAGAACCATTATAGATTTTGATTGTTTTTAGATAATCAGCGGGACCATTGGTTAATAAATCAAGCAAGTCTAAATAACTTAATCCATTTTTTATTTTGAATCTTGCTGCTTTTATTCTGTTATCAGCTCCATAAATCAACGCAGCAAACTTAAAGATGAATTTATTTTTTACTATTCCGATATTATATAATTTTTCAGTTACCTGACTGAAAGATTCACCCTTTTTTATTTCAAATATCAGAGGCTCTTTGATGGAATAACTTACAGGCAAGAAGAGTAAATAGTATCCTAATCCAATAAAAAAGAAGAAAGAGCCAAATACAATAATCCATTGTTTCTTTGTCAAAATGTTAATTACTGTTTTTTGCATTTGAGGTTGGCTTTTGATTTAACTTTTTACTTTGGAAAGCTCTTGATTCATCAAGAATCCTTTCAAAAATATTTTGAATTGGCTTTACTTTATCATCGGGTAAATCTTTCAGAATCATTTTAAAAATATCATATTCTCTTTTTGAATCGAAATAATAAACCTCGAGATTTTTTTTAATTTCTATTATCCTTTCAATAAGTTCAAATCTTTCAATTAGAAGAGATTTCAATTTTTCATCAACGGCGTCAATCTTCTCTCTTATTGTTTTTAATTCTTCTTCAAGTCTCTTTAAATCTTTATTCATTTTTTATTGTTCGAATGTTAAAAATGAATTATCACTAAGCGATGGAAAAGGTTTGAAGTTTAGTTTATGTTTAACTCCATTTTTATAAAGAGTTTCAGCTCTGTAAGCAATCATTGCAGCATTATCACCGCAAAATTCTAAAGAGGGAATCACTATTTTCTTTTTGTATGATTCAGCTAGATTTGTCGCTTCCTGTTTTAAGTAATTATTCGCAGCAACTCCACCAACAACAGATATTGAATTCACTTTAAATTCCTTTAAAGCCAATTCAAGTTTAATAATCAGAGCTTTAATCAAAGCTTTCTGAAAAGATGCTGCAATATCTGAAATATGCTGCTCATCAAGTTTCTCAACTCCACCTTGATTTTGAATATATCTCAACACAGAAGTCTTCAATCCACTGAATGAAAAATTAAAGGTATTTCCTAAATCAGATATAGGGAATTTGATTCGATTTTCATCACCGCTTAATGCAGTATTTTGAATGTGAGGACCGCCCGGATATCCTAAACCGAGAAGCTTGGAAACTTTATCAAAAGCTTCGCCAGCTGCATCATCTATCGTTGTTCCTAATTTGATAAGTTCCGTATAACTTTTCACGTAAATTAAAAGCGAGTGCCCACCTGAAACTACAAGACAAATGAAAGGAAATTCAGGTTTATCAGGCATAAGAAAACCTGAGAAAATATGACCTTCAATATGATTGACTGCCACAAATTCTTTGTTTAGGCTCATCGCTAAACCTTTTGCAAAAGTAAGACCAACCAACAAAGCACCAATCAAACCAGGACCAGCTGTAGCACCGATTAGGTTTACATCGTTCAGTGTAACTCCAGAAATCCTTAAAGCTTCTTTCAACAATGGATTAATAATTTGAAGATGAGCCCTGCTTGAAAGCTCCGGAACAACTCCTCCATACTTTTTGTGAAAATCCTGAGATGAAATCAGATTTGCGGTAAGTTCTCCATTTTTTATTATTGCTACAGAGGTTTCATCACAAGAAGTCTCTATGCCTAAAGTAATCATTAAAAATTAAATTTTCCCGAATGTTAAAAAGCTTTTAACTATGTGACGAGCTATACTTGGATTTTCTTTTAGTCTTCTAATTGAATAAGCATACCATTCTTTTCCGAATGGTACGTAAATTCTGATTTTGTATCCATCTCTATTTATTTTGTCACGTAAATCTTCACGAACACCCAATAGCATTTGAAATTCAAATTTATCTTTCGGTATGTTCATTTCTCTGATTAGTTTATAAGATTCATCAATAAGATATTTATCGTGTGTTGCAATTCCAACATAATTTCCATCTGTAAGCATTTGTTTCAATATCTTCATAAAATTATCACGAATGGCTTGTCTATCTTTAATGGCTATTGTTGGCGGTTCGACATATATTCCTTTGCATAATCTATAATTAGTCCCTAACTTATTGAGAACGATAACATCATCAAATGATCTTTTAAGATATGCCTGTATAACAATGCCAACGTTTTTATATTCCTGAAAAATCCTTTTATAAACTTCGATTGTATTATCAGTGGTTGAAGAATCTTCCATATCAATTCTGACAAAGCTTTGTATTTCTTTAGCCTTTGCAACTATTTCTTTAATTTGCAGGTAAGCAAAATCTGTATCAATGTTTAATCCCATCTGAGTCGGTTTTATTGAAAGATTGGCAAGCAATTTATTTTTATGAATTGAGTCTAAAACTTCTATCGCTTCTTCTTTATACTTCTCAGCTTCTTGACGAGTTTGAATAGATTCACCCAGAACATCGAGAGTTGCGTAAATGCCTTTGGAGTTAAGTTGTCGAACCGTCCTTATTCCATCTTCAAGAGTATCGCCAGCAATATACCTTCTTGAGAAAATACCTACTACAGATTTCGGCATAAGTGTAACAGCTTTAACTATAGCTTGATTAATTAGACTCACAAAAACTCCATAAATTTTGTTTCAAATTTACAGATTGAATCAATCCTAAAAAATGTTTATAGAATGGTGATATCAGATTAGTAATGATTAGAATAGATAGGGATGAAATTTAATCTAAATTTTTATTCCTCATAATCAAGAATAAGAGATTTTGTATGACCGCAGCTACAAACAAATTTGATTTCTCTGATATTATTGTTTTCGTCTTTGTTCAAAATAATTTTTACATTATCGAGTGCATCTTCTTCAAAAGAGACCTGAACTTTTCCAAGTAACTTTATTTGGTCACCTTTAATTACTCTCTTTTTACTACTCAAATTATCTGAATTTAAAATTTCGAATTTCATCTCATCCATAACAACCTCTAAAAAAGTTTATTTATCTGAGTTGCAATTGAATCCAAAGGTAAAACAGCATCAGCAAGATTATTATCAACTATAGCTTTGGGCATTCCAAACACGACACAACTATCTTCATCTTGAGCAACTGAATAACCACCGAGTTGTTTTAATCGTTTTACTGCTTCAAGACCATCTTTTCCCATTCCAGTCATAATTATTGCGAAAACGTGTTTGCCATAAAAGTCAATTAAAGAATTTAGAGTAACATCAACGCAAGGTTTGTAAAGCGAGTCAGCTGGTTGATCAGTAATTTTAATATGATACATTCCTGAATTCTTTTCAGTAATCATATGTTTTCCGCCCGGACCAATGTATATCTGGGAAGAAACAATATTTTCTTTGTCTTCTGCCTCTTTCACAGAAATAGGGCTCATTTTATCAAGTCTATCAGCGAGAGAGCGAGTAAACATTGGAGGCATATGCTGAACTATAAAAATCGGAACAGGAATATTCTTATCCAATTCAGGAATAACTTTTTGAAGAGATAACGGACCTCCGGTTGATATACCTATCAGAATTGCTTTTATTTCAAAAGATGGTCTCACAAAATTGCTAGATGTCAGAACTACTTTTTTCTGACTCGGATCAGATAAGCGATTATTTATTCTACTGAGCCGAAAAGTCAGTGAACGCTGATTATGAATGCTTTTAATTTTTGCGATCAACTCTCTTTGAATATTTACCAAGCCAGAATTTATATTGACAACATCCTTCGTTAAAAAGTCAACTGCACCAAGTGAAAGAGCTTTGAGAGTTGTTTCAGTGCCTTCAGCTGTAAGAGAACTCAGCATGATTACTGGAGTTGGACATTGATCCATTATTTTCTTTAACGTATCCAATCCATTCATTACCGGCATTTCAACATCCAAGGTAACTAAATCAGGTTTGAGATTCATTACTGCTTCAAAGCCTTCCAGTCCATTCTTAGCAGTTCCTACAATTTCAATTTCTCCACTGCTCTCAAGAATGTATGAAATAGACTTTCTCATGAAAGCAGAATCATCAACTACTAAAACTCTGATTTTCTTCTTCATATCAAGTGAGATTTATTATTTCTGCTACATCCAAAATTAGGATAATCGAACCATCCCCTAGAATTGATGAGCCAGCAATTCCAGGAATTTTTCCTATTAGATTACCAAGAGATTTAATCACTATTTCTTTTTGTCCGACTAATCCATCTACTTCTAAACCAATTTGTTTTTCTGCTAAACCAACTATTACAACGTATTGATATTCAGAATTATTCTTCTGACCATTTTTTTCTTTTAGAACTTTTTCTCTTAAAGAAACTATTGGAATGACTTTATCTCTCAGTTTTATATTTGGTTTTTGATTAACATAGTAGATGTTGTCTTTATGAACTCTTATGACTTCAATAACTAAACTCAATGGTATTACAAATTGTTCTTTTTGAACTTTAACTACTAATCCACTTATTATTGCTAAAGTTAAAGGTAAACGAATTGAAATTTTTGTTCCTACTTTGGGGATAGAATCTATCTCAATAGTTCCTCTTAACTTTGTAACATTAGTTTTCACTACATCCATACCTACACCGCGACCTGAGATGTTTGTAACAACTTCTGCAGTCGAAAAACCGGGTAAAAAGATAAGGTTAAATATTTCCTGTTTTGATAATTCTTCAGCTTTTTCTTTTGTAATTAGTCCTTTACTTACAGCTTTATTTTTAATGACATCAGGGTCAATTCCTTTTCCATCATCTTCAATTGTAATTATTATTGTATTTCCTTCCTGTTGTGCAGATAATTTAATTGTTCCGGCAGGTTCCTTTCCATTTGCAATTCTTACATCTTCTTTTTCAATTCCGTGATCCACACTATTTCTAATTAAATGAACAAGAGGATCATTGATTTCCTCAATAAGAGTTTTATCTAATTCAGTCTCTTCTCCTTCGATAATAAGATTGATTTTTTTATCAGCTATTTTTGCTAAATCTCTAACCAAACGCGGATATTTGTTGAAAACTTTACCAATTTTAACCATTCTGGTTTTCATTACCAACTGCTGCAATTCATTAGTCATCATATCAATCAATTTAGTAGTTTCAGCAAGTTCACGAGCTAATTTAGTACCTTCATACTCAACAGATACTTCCATATTTATTTGAGCTAAACGGTTTCTTCCAAGTACCAATTCAGATACATTATTCAATAAATCATCTAATCTTTCAACATCAACTCTGATTGTACTGTCAGTTTTTTTCGATTCAGTTTGTTTGAGAGCTAATTCCTTTTTGGATTCGTTCTCAAGCATAGAATCAGATTCTATTTTGGATTCAACCTGTTCTGTTGAATCATTTTTTTGCTCAGCCTCAATTTTAGTCTGCAAATCGGCTGATTTTTTTTTGGTTTTTTCAATAGTTTTCTGATTTTGACCGAATGATTGGTAAAGCTCAGTCAACTTCTGGACTATTTCATCTGTTTCAACATCTTCATTTTTTTCATTTTCAATTTTGAAAACCAGCTCTTTAATTTTATCGAAACCCTGAAGTATATAGTCCATTATTTCAGGTGTTAGTTTAGTTTCTTTTTTGCGGATTTTATTTAATATGTCTTCGCATCTATGAGTTATTGTTGTAAGTTTATTGAGATTAAGAAAACTTGAAGTGCCTTTAATTGTATGAAAAGAACGAAAAACTTTATTTATCAGTTCTTCTCCTTCGGGATTTTGTTCAAGTTCAATTAGGTCAACATCAAGTGAATCAATAATTTCTTTTGTTTCGACTATAAAACTATCAACGATCTCTTTCATTTCAGGATCGTCAAACATGGCGGTTAATTCTTCTGTATTCATTTTTTCAAAAATAATTTATCTATTTCGTCCTGTGAAGTTGTAGATTTGTTTGTAGTAACTAACTGATCAATTTCTTTTTGTTGTTGAGTAGTATCCTGATATCTAGCATTTTCATTGAAAACATTTTTATCAACATACTTACTCATACCAGAAATGTTTGAATCTTCAAGATCCTGGAAAAGAGAACCTAATCTTGACTGAACTGATTGTATCAGATAATTCACTGCGGCTAATTGTTGAGAAGTAATATCCTGAACCTGCAAAGAGAGCGTAACATTATTAGCGTATTGGTTTATTTTATCAAGTGCTGCATTGATTAAATTTAACTTCTCTTTAGACTCATTATTTAAAGATCCATCTTGAGAAGAAATGAGATTTTCAACATTAAGTTTAGCAGAATTTATTTCCATAAAAATTTTATCAACAGTATCTAAAATTTCTGTTGTAGCCATTTCAGTAGCACTGGTTACGCTATCAATCTGACTTGAAGCAGTTGGGAATTTACTTGCAGTTTCCGTAATAGAATTGTTGATGTTTTCCAATAATGGAATGGTATTTCTCATAAAGTCAATCAGTTTTTGAATCACCGGAATCAATTTTTCCGAGTATAGAAAAATTGTTTTTAGATCATCAAGTTTTTCAAATAACTTGTTCATTACGGATGCATCGTTTTTCATTTAACTCTCCTAATTTTTTGAGTTTAAAATTTGTTCAATCTTTTCTTTTAACACAGCAGGAGTAAAAGGCTTTAGAATGTAATTATTAACTCCGGACTTTAATGCTTCAATTATATCTTCTTTTAAGCCCCTTGTTGTAACCATTAGTATTGCAAGATGATTAAATTTTTCACTCGCTCTGATAGCTTTCACTAAATCAAGTCCTGTCATTCCAGGCATGTTCCAATCGGTAATCACGAAGTTTATATCAGGATTTTCTTCAAGTTTGTTCAAAGCTTCGTTACCGTCTGCTGCTTCAACATAATCTTTAAAGTTAAGTGAAGAAAGAGAGTTGATAACTATTCTTCTCATTGTAACTGAATCATCAACTACAAGAAATTTTATATTCATTTATAAATCTCCTTTTAGGCTAAATATTTTGCAACTTCTTTAATAATATTATTTTGATCAAAAGGTTTTATAATATATGAATCAGCTCCCAATTGCATTGCTCTTTCAATATCCTCAGAATCAGATAAATTAGACATTACAATTATAGGTGTGTTAAGAAAATTTTCATTCGATCGAATTCTTTCAATCAAATTAAATCCATCAATGTTTGGCATATTCAAATCTGTAATAACGAGATCAATTTTGTCATTGGGCAATAACTCAAGTGCTTCCATTCCATCGGAAGCAGAAATAATTTCATATCCTTTAATTTTCAAAGCAATACTAATAAATTTTCTTATTGTCGGAGAGTCATCTACAACTAAAATTTTTGGTTTCACGATTTTACTCCTTCTTATAACCAACAGTTTTTGGAAAACTAACAACAGAAAACGCTTTACTGATCCCATGCAATGTCTCAGAAAAACCTATAAATAAATAACCTCCCTTATTCAATGATTTATATAATTGATTCACAACTTTAATTTTAGAATTATTATCGAAATAGATTAATACATTTGCACAAAAAATTATATCAAAATTATTTAAAAACATCATATCGTTGCTATCAAAAAGATTTGCATTTTTGAATGTTGCCATTGCTTTAATGTCAAGATTCAATTCATACAAACCATCTATTTGTTTGAAGTATTTCTTAAGATATTGAATCGGCATATTACGGATTGAATAGTCACCATAAACTCCACGCACAGCTGTATCTAAAACTGTTTGGTTAATATCTGTTCCAACTATTTCAAAAGTTACTTCTGGGAATTTGGGTTTAATGAATTCATTGATCATTATTGCAGCAGAATAAGCTTCCTCACCAGAGGAGCACGCAGCACTCCAAATTCTAATTTTTTGCTTACTGGTTTTTTTATTGTTTTGAATTATTTCGGGAATAACTTTCTGAACCATCGCATCAAGTTGACCAGTATTCCGGAAAAAGAAAGTTTCATTTATAGTAATCGTATCATAAAAATATCTCATTTCTCCCTTATTGTTAAGCCCGCCTGAGAGAAGTTTGAAGTATTCTTCATAAGAACTAATCTTTAGATGAACAATTCTTTTTAATAATCTACTTTCTAACAAATATTTTTTATTATCCTGAAAATAAATTCCGGTTTTTTCATAGATAAATTTTCGCCATTGTTCAAATTGAGATGATGACATTTCAGGAATTTTGCTGATACCGGAGGGTTGTACTGGACGATATTGATTTACTGAATAATTGAAATCCATATTAACCACAACTAGTTAAAACTAAAATTTTTAATATTTAATACTTCTATAGCTCTCTGCCGGATCATCTCATTTTCGTCTTCACTCATTTTAACTAAAAAGTCAATTGCAGATTTATGATTTATGGTTTCGAGAATTTCTATTAGCCTTAATTTTATCCAGAAATTTGCATTCAAAAATTCTTCGTCCAACATAATCAATGCTGTTTCAATATCTAATTTAAATAACAACTCCACTGAATATAATCTTACCATTTCTTCAGTATGAGATAAACACCTTGAGATTGCATCAATTAGTTTGTGCATAAAGAATTTATTTATTCCTGTCAATGACTCCGGATTATTTTCTAATAACTGATTCAGAAGTGACATTAAGTGCGCAAGATTTTGAGGATTCGATAAAATAATTTTCGGCATTATTTCAATCATTTCAGAAACGTGCTGCAGAATTTTATTATATATTATCATGTCAACTTCTTCATCGATGCCATAGTGTCTTAGCATTTCATAGATTAATTCAGGGTCGTTATAAGGTGAAAGAAATTTAATTGCTATCTTGATATGCTCCACTTCCCGCTGATTTAATAAAATCAACAAAGCTCTTTTAATTTTCTCATCATAAGGTAAGTCGAATCCGTACTTTAATTGTAATTTATAAATTGATTCTAATATTGGCTGGACAAAAGATTCATCTGCGTTTTGAAGCTCTCCAATTAAGAAGAAAAATGAATCCTCGTTACCGATGTTGCCCAAACTTTCCAGTACGTTATATTTTACAAGCATATCCATATCATTATAACATTCTGTTATAAATTCAAATGCTTCTCTGGTACCAAATTTGCCAAGTGCTTCTATAACATAAGGTTTAAATATTTCTTTATGATGATAAAGATTCTTTAAATTCTCAAAAGCTTTTACTGTTTTATTATTTCCAAATCCTTCAATGCAGGAGATAATTATATTGTCATTTTTTGTTCTGCTGAGTAATTCGAACAAAGCATTTTCACTTTTTTCATCAATAATCATAGCGAGAATATCCGCAGCGAACTTGATATCGAAGTCATTATCACTTTTCCTGATGAAATCAGTTAAAGCATCTATGGATAATTTGTCATATTGAAGAAGAATTTCACCTGAAAGATTCCTTAAGGTTATATCTTTAGATGAAATGTAATTAACAATGCAAGCGGGAAGAGTTTCAAAACGATTAGAAATAAAAAATTGGGTAATCAGATTTCTGAATCCTTTATTTTCTAACTGCATAATAGAGCATATCTCAGAAATAAGGTCAGAATTGATATCATTAACTTTCAGATTATCAAGAAAATCTCCCAGCTGGTCAATATTTTCACCAGCAATAATTTCTTTTAATTCGGGGTTTTTTATTTCCATCTTTATCTAGTCTTTTAATTACAAAAAACAAGCTTAATGCCATAATTATTCTGCCAAAAAAAAGTTTTTATAAGTAATAATTGTAAAATCATTGACTGATTTTGTTCATCTGTTTAATATTGTTCAATAGTTATAAAGGCCATTATTACCATCTTTAGGTACTAAGTAGTTAGTGGATTCACTTTTATCAATTTTGTAAACAGCAACTGCATTTTTAAGATCATCTGTCAATTTATTTAAATCCTCAGCCGCTCTAACAATTTGTTGGATGCCCTGAGCACTTTCATTTGTTACATTAAGAATTGTTTCAATGTTTTTACTTATTTCTTCGGCAGTGGCTGATTGTTCTTCACTTGCAGCTGCTACCTGAGAGATTAATTGAGATACAAACTCTGTTTCATTAATTATATTTTTTAATGATTTCCCAGCAATTTCAGCTTTGTGTTTGCCTTTTAATGCTTCCTGTTTACCGGTTTGCATTTTATCCACTGCTTTTTCTGTTTCATTTTGGATAAGTTTAATCATAGTTGCGATTTCTTTCGTGGCTTTAGTTGTTCTCTCAGCTAATTTTCTCACTTCATCAGCTACTACTGCAAAACCTCTTCCTTGTTCTCCAGCACGAGCAGCTTCAATGGCTGCATTAAGCGCCAATAGATTAGTTTGATCTGCAATATCATTGATAACTTGAATAATCTGACCAATTTGCGCACTACTTTGTCCGAGCCTTTCAACTGTATCAGAACCACTAGTAACAATCTCAGCAATTCGATTAATTCCCTCGATTGTCTCTGAAACTATAGAGCCACCTTCTTTGGCTACCAGTCCAGCTTTATTGGACGCTTCTGCTGCACTGATAGTATTTTTAGTCGTTTCTAAAATTGTTTTAGTCATCTCTTCAATTGCTGCCGATACTTCATTGATTTGCATAGATTGCTCTTGCACACCAGCAGCCATTTGTTCAGTGCTTGATAGTATCTGATTAGCAACAAGAGATGTTGAATTCACAGAATTACTTGTTTGAATTGTAATACTTTTTAGTGAATCAATTACTTTGTTAATAGAATTTGTCAATTTTTGATGATCACCGTTGTAAACATTAGTAATTTTTTCTGTTAAATCTCCTTTTGCCATTTTTTCAAGTATTCTCATTGAATCTGCTATTGGCTTATACATTTCGTCAATACTATTATTAAATCCAATTAAAACATCTCTGTACGCTCCTGAAACAAGTTCGATGTTCGCTCTTCGATCAAGTTCTCCTTCTTCGAGATATTTATTGAGTTTGTTACTTTCTTCAATAAGATTTTTAAGATTAGAAATAATTTTTTCAAAACTGTGTGATAGCTTATCATTATCAGAAAGTTTATTAACTCTCAGATTCAGATCCCCTTGACTAATTCTGTCTGCAACAATGATTTTTTCATTAATGGAATCTCTTAGTTGGCTTAATGATCTAGCAATCTGTCCAATTTCATCATTAGAGTTTAGTTCAAGGTTTTCATCAAAATCACCTAAGGAGAATTTCTCAATTTGTTTAAGTACTTGTTCAACAGGCTTTATTAATGTCGGAACAATTTTGAAGTAAGTAAATAAGAAAGCAATTGAGCCAAAAATCATAAATATAATTACGAATAATATGGTTGTGTCTAAAATGCTTTCACTTTGGTTGTAAATTGATTCTTTCTTCGATTCAAGAACTTTTTTTAAAGAAGCTATTTGTTTTTCTAATTTTCCACCTACTTCCTCACCAGATGTTGAAGCAATCATAGATGCCATTTCAAAATCCTTAATTGCAGCAGCACTCAAAGTTCCATCTACAACTAAAGAGTTATATTCTTTCACTGTATTTTGAAGTAATTCTAATTCGTCTGTTAAATTATTCCCCTTGAAGTAAGTTAAAAGAGTGTTAAGCTCAGAATCAAAATTTTTACGGTTTTCAATGACAACTTGAGCGTTCTCATTAAATTGATCCTGAAATTCCGGAATTGAAAACTTCATTAATGCGTTTTGCTGAGTAAGAAAAGAATAATACAAACGATTCAGTTTTTCCGATGGCAGGAAGTAAAGATCATTCAATTCTTTATTAAGATTTGATACTTTAATGAAATTTGTTAAACTAAAAACGATGGCAAATGTTGCCACTGCCGCAATTAAAAAAACAGATAGACGAATCTTATTACTGAAATTTAAGTTCTTAAATCTTAGTCGAACTAAAATTTTCATCATATCCCCACTATTTATTTCAACCTAAATTGAAAAGGAATAGAAGTTTTCACTTTTACATTTACTCCTTTGTTTTGACCGGGTTTGAACTTCGCTTTCTTCAAAACTGAAATTACTTCTTCGTCGCAGCCGCCACCAAGTCCTTTAATAATTTTAACATCTGTTACATTCCCTTTTTCATCGATATAAGCCATAGCGAAGACTTTTCCTTCCAAACCAGCTTTTTTAGCAATTTCCGGATATTTTATTTGTTTTACTAAATCAGCCATTCCATTTAATGGTTCAGGCATAACTTCAGCAAAAGCCAAATAACCATCGTCAGAACCATCACTGGATTGAGCTTGAATAAATGATGTTGATAAAAGAATTAGAAATAAGGTTAAGAATTTCATAATTACTCCAATTTTTATTTTTTGAAAAAATTAAATAGCCCTAAATATTTTGTACAATTATTCACTTAATTATCGTTAAATAATTAATTTTGTTTAGAATTTTATATTAAAAAGGTGAATTTTTGGGCGAAATTATCTGGTATTCAATAATTCGATTCGGGTTAACTATCTTAGTTTTATGGTTAACACGTGACTATTGGGGAGTGAAATATTTCGTTTTAATCGGATTTCTTTCAATCTTTTTCTTTGTAATCTATCCTGCAATTCATTCATACAAAAGATTTATTGAGAAAAATAAACCTGTTATTGAACATTCACTTTGTACTTCTTGCAGACATTTTGATCCATCTGCAGTACTTTGCATGAAGTATGATAAACATCCAAATGAAAATTTTCTGCCATGTGAAGGAAATGATTGGGAACCTAAGAGTTAATCTAACTCAAAAAAAAGCCCCGATATATTCGGGGCTCAAAGTTGACATATTTAATTGAAAAACTATTCAGTAGCTTTCATTTCTTTAGACATATTAATTTCTGCACCAATACCTCTAATCTGATAAATAGTTACCGGACCAGTAACAGTTGAGGGGTCAAATTCTTTACCAGATTCTTCTGCCATATGCTGATAAAATTCAATAGCTTCTTCTTTAGTGAGTTCGATTTTATATACTGTTCCCTCAGCAATTGCATTTGAGCCGACTGCTGAAACCGGGAAAACAATGTCACCATCTTTAACTTTAATTCTTATTTTTCCATCGCCATCACTTTTTAATTCCATCCAACAGCCCGCATGCTGACAAACATCTAATACCTGTCCTTCAACTAAAACTGTTTTGCCAACAAATTCTTCGGGATTTGCAAGAATGTCAGAAATTTTGGTTTTTTCAGATAATGAAATCTCTCTTCCAAATTTTTCTATCTGAGCAAAAACTGAAAAAGTTAAAATGACAAAAAACAATGCTAATAATTTTTTCATGATTTCTCCTTAAATGTTGTTAGTTTAGTTACAAATTTACAAAAAGCAGATTTAATCTTTAAAGAATATTACTTGCAATTTCAGCCAATTCAGAGCGCTCTCCTTTTTCCAGATTTACGTGAGCATAAAGTCGTTGCCCTTTAAATCTATCAATCAGATATGATAGACCATTTGATTGCCCATCAAGATAAGGATGATCAATCTGATAAACATCACCTGTGAAAACAATTTTTGAGCCTTCTCCTGCACGCGTAATAATTGTTTTAATTTCGTGTGGAGTTAGATTTTGTGCTTCATCTACGATAAAAAATATCCGTTGAAGACTTCTGCCCCTAATATATGAGAGAGGTTCAATTACAAGTTTTGATTCTTTTACTAAAGAGTTTATCAACTGATGATTTTTATCTGTCTCTGGAAATTGATCCTGAATCACCTTCAGATTGTCCCAGAGAGGCTGCATATAGGGAGCAAGTTTACTTTCTACATCTCCCGGCAGAAATCCAATATCTTTATTACTAAGTGGTACAATTGGTCTTGCAACAAAAATCTGTCTATATATTTTTCTTACAGATAACGCTGAAGCCAATGCGAGTAAAGTTTTTCCTGTTCCGGCTTTACCTGTAAGTGAAACAAGTTGAATGTTCGGATTAATTAAAGCATCTACGGCAAAAGATTGCTCAGCATTTCTTGGTGAAATTCCGAAAACTGTATTTTTATCAACTCTTCTTAAAATCTCACCATCCATATCGAGCTGAGCCAAAACAGAACGATATTGATTTCTCAGAACAAAATACTTATTCGGATAAACTTCATCGTTATATTTTTTCAGGAATTGACCTGCTGGAATTTCAAAAGGTGGTTTGAAAAAATTGATCAACATATTATCATCAAAATTTTCGATAATAGCCTTTCCTGAATAAAGCTCTTCAATACTCTTAACTCGGTCGGTGGTATAATCTTCTGCCGTAATACCGAGTGCTTTTGCTTTCATTCGAAGATTAACATCTTTTGAAACCAAAATTACTTTTGATTTACCATCGAGTTTATTTTTCAATTCGAGAGCGACTCCCAAAACTCTATGGTCAGGAGTATCATCCTTGAAAATTTCCTTTATATCCTGACTTAGTCCTCTTGATATAGCAATTCTTAATTTCCCCCGGTTTTTACCCATTGACACTCCGCCATTAAAAATAGCAGAGCCGGTAAGAGAGTCTAATGTCCTCGCAAATTCTCTTGCATTTAGATTTATTACCTGACTTCCTCTCTTGAAATGGTCTAATTCTTCAATCACTGTTAATGGAATCACTACATCGTTTTCCTGAAACATATGTATTGAATCAGCATCGTGTAAAATAACATTTGTATCCAATATGAAAGTCTTTGGCCTTTTTAGTGGTGATTTTTTCTTTTTGACAGGCATATTCTTTTGAAGAACTCCGTTATAAAATAATTTAATTTTTTTCTAAAATAGTCAATTGATTAAATTTATAAAGATTTTCATCATTAAATTTTAATGAATTTTAAAGTTAATCAGGAGCTGTCAGTTTGAATAACCAACAACTCCTGAGATAAATCTTTACTTCATTATCAGCATTTTACGAACAGACTTAAATCCATTAACATCAATCGAATAGAAATAAACTCCGCTTGATAACCCTTGAGCATTCATTTCAATCTGATATTTTCCGGCTGTTTGAAATTGGTTTATCAAAGTACTTACTTTTTCTCCGAGTGAATTAAAGACTGATAAATTCACAAATCCATCACTGGCAATTGAATACTTTATCATAGTCGAAGGATTAAAAGGATTAGGATAATTTTGCTCTAGAGAATATGCAAGAATAGGATTGACATCAACTTCTATTTCTTTTGAAAATTCAGAATTACCATCAAAATCAATTTGTTTGAGGCGATACTTATATCTGCCAGTTTTTACGTTTGAATCGGTGAATTTGTAGTTCTGTTGTTCAAGAGTAGTTCCTTTTCCATCAACAAAACCAATAACTTCAAATTGTCCATCAATAGACCTTTGAACTTCAAATCCCATATTATTTTTTTCAGATGCTGTACTCCATAACAATTCTACTTGATCTCCAACATTTCTTGCAGAAAAAGAAGTCAGCTCAACAGGAATTATGTATGAAAGACTTACATCGTCAATATACCAATAGTCAATATTGAAAGAATTGCCATTGAAGAAGAAAGCCAATTGAAGCGGAGTTGATTCTGCGATAAATGGATAAGTTACTGTAGTGGGACCAACATTACCGGTTGGATTTGCATTTTGCCATAATGTTGTATAATTAGTTCCATTATTATAAGTAACAGCTACCCCAATTACACCACTTGGATTTGCATACCAATCAAGAAAATGTTTGAACTCTAAAGTTAGTTCCTGATTTAAAGGAACATTAATTGGAGTTGATTTAAGATAAGACATTCCATTAAACTGTGGAGTCCAGCTTAATCTTAACTCCGGAGCGCTTGCTCCGGTGGCATTATTAGTATTTTGTACTGTCCAATTAGTCAATCCTAAAGGACCAGCAGGAGTCCAATTATTCAAATTTTGAAATGGTTCTAAAAAAACAGTCCCTGGATTTAACTCCGTTCTGAAAGACCATAAAGGAGCAGGAGCAGAGCAAGTATCATTTTTACTTACAATTCTCCAGCTATAAATTTTATTATACGCCAAAGTTACAGGAATATTTATTGAAGTGATCGGTACACCATTATAGATTTGAGTTAAATTCGATCCTTCACCGAACCAAACTTCAATTTGAGTAATTCCTGCCCCGTTTGTCCATGTTAATTGAGGAGTATTTGCCGGGATATTATTACTGCCATCTGGGGGGAACGGATTCGAAGCTGATTGTGCGGGACATGGAGGACCGAGTATAACTTCCGTTATCCAAGCTTGATAATTGCCTGTCCTATCATCCATCCAAATAGGATACGCTTTACCTCCTCCACCGGCAATTCCAATATAATCACCTTGGTACCCACTCGCTAAACCTGATATTGGTTTTGGTCTGAAATTCTTATCACTTACTCTGAAATTAACAAATGATTGACCCGCATCATAAGAAACTGCCATATATACTCCACTACTATCATTTGTAGTTTCTCTATTATCATAAAAAACAACATATACATTTCCATTTGATTGATCTACTGTACACCAAGGATAGTACTGGTCTTTTCCATTATTCAATGGATCGTCATTTACTCTTTTTGGTGAGCTCCACGTCGTGCCACCATCAGTAGAGCGAATCATTACAATATCCGGATCAGTACCGGCAGGTGCAACTGTCCTTTGTGGCCAGGTGATATAAATGTATCCATTCGTCGGACCTCCGCTTCTATCAACGGCCATTGATGGAAACGAAGCAACACGAATTGAAGTTGGTTTGATATTTCCTCTTATTCCAAAATTGAAGTTACCATTTGGAGTTAAAGCACCATAAATTCTTGATCTTGTCCAAGTAACTCCTCCATCAGTTGATTTCGCAAAACCAATAGCATC
>CAKZLD010000086.1 GCA_937125135.1 uncultured Ignavibacterium sp. | reverse complement strand
CTTCCTGTTACCGGTTATCTTGAAGAATTACCTGCTTTACCGCTTTTTGCTCCTCAGTTAACTTTGGGAACAGTCTATGGAACTCAAGTTGCATTCAGATATTTGCCTTCAATCAAATTGAATGATGATCTAGGAGACTTCAAATATTTTGGATTTGGAGTTCAACATAACCCGGGAATGTGGACTCCATTCGAATTGCCTGTTGATGTTTCTGTTGGTTATTTTACTCAGTCAATGGAGGTCGGAAAAACATTTAAAGTTTCATCCTCATTATTTGGATTATATGCTTCAAAAAAATTTAGTTTTCTGATTTTTACTATCGAACCTTATGCAGGTTTTTCATTTGAAAGTTCGTCTGTTGAAGTTAAATATGATGTTGTTTTTGACTTACCAACCGGAGATTTTAATTCAACAATATCCTATAAATTGGATGGAGAAAATAAAACCAGATTCACGATTGGAACAAACCTTAAATTACCTTTCTTAAATCTAAACGTAGATTACAACTTTGCTAAGTATAACTCTGTTGGTTTTGGGGTTAATTTCCGTATTTAGTAATAATAAAGAGGTTAGAAATCTGAGAAATAATTTCTAACCTCTCTCCATTAAATAAAAATATACTCCACCGTTATTCGAGCTATTAGCTATTTCACAATAAAAAGTTTCATCCATAACAATCTCATAATTATCAGGCTTTAAATATCTTGCGATTATTTCGATGGAATTGTCCTCATAAATCCTGAATTTTACGTAATTATTCACATATCCGTACCTTTTATGAGAAATTAAAATATTTTCTGAGAAACTAATAAATGCTTTTTCATTTCGAATACTTCCCTTTGCAAAATATTCAAATGTTGAGATATTCATTCCGCCAATTGCGTTGATTGAATTCACCTCTGAGCTATCTATAAATAGTTTACACTTCTGATACTCAACTACTACCCTAATTTCATATCCATTTTTAAGATAAGTAAATAACTGATCGAATGAACTAACTTGTCTGAGTTGAGGAAAAATTATCTGAATACAAAGAAGAGTTAATAATAGAATTTTAATCATAGTTTTATAGGAAAATTTAAAATAAAAACCCCCGTCAAAAAAATTGTCGGAGGTTTGATTTTGACTTATTAAACAAATTTTAATCTTTCTTTTTCTCTTCTTTTCTTTTCTGTTTCAATGCCTGAACATCATTTCTAATTTCCTGAGCAAGTCTTCTCAAGTCACTTAAACCTTTTCTTACCCGAGTTCCAGCAGCAGCTTGTCCTTTTTCATAAAATTTATGAAAATCTGGTTCAAGACTTTTAACGAAATCAACTAATTTTTGGAATTGTTCCATAGATCCTCCTGAATAATTGGTTAATGATTTTTATTTGTAATTAAGTTGTCAAGAACTATTTCTGCAATATCTCTAACTTGTACTTCATCCTGTTTTTGGTAGTGTTTTACTCCATCAGTCATCATAGTCATACAAAATGGACAAGCTGAAGCAATAGTATCAGCTCCTGTTGATAGAGCTTCTTTTGTCCTTTCTTCATTTATACGTCCGCCTTCTTCATCTTCAAGAAACATTCGACCACCACCTGCACCACAACAGAATCCCCTGCTTTTATTCCTTTGCATCTCTAATATCTCATTATTTCCAGAAATTTCCAATATTTTTCGAGGTTGGTCATAGATTCCATTGTATCTTCCGAGATAACAGGAATCGTGAAAAGTTATTTTATGATTTTGAGAATTTCCATTTAATTTGATTTTACCACTCTTAATCAACTCATTGATAAATTCTGTATGGTGCTTAACTTCGAAATTCCCACCGAATTGCGGATATTCATTTTTTAATGAATGAAAACAATGTGGACAAGCTGTAACAATTTTTTTAACATTATAAGAATTCAAAGTTTGAATATTTTCTTGAATTAAAGTCTGAGCAAGATATTCATTCCCCAATCTTCTTGCAGTATCACCGTTACATTTCTCTTCAGTTCCTAATATTCTGAAATCAACTCCCGCAGTTTGCATAATAGTTGCGAATGCTTTTGTAACTTTTTTATACCTGTCATCAAAGGAGCCTGCGCAACCTACCCAGAATAAAATTTCTCCTTCACTATCCTCAGCCATCGTTTTAATATTCATCCCTTCAGCCCAAGCAGCTCTGTCTGCCTGACTGAAAGCCCAAGGAGTAAAATTAGTTTCAAGACTTTTGAAAACATTATTCAAATTCTGAGGGAATTCTGATTCGGTGAGAACGAGATATCTTCTCATATCAACTATTGCATCAAGATGCTCAATCATTACTGGACATTCCTGAACACAAGCCATGCAAGTGGTGCATTCCCAAAGCTCGACATCTTTTACATAATCGTGAACTAATTTTTTGTTTAATATTTCATTTCCATTTTCTCCGGCTAATACAAGTGGAGCTTTTTCTTCAGTCCTTTTTCTAATATTAATAATAATTTCTCTTGGTGATAATGATTTTCCAACTGTATGAGCAGGACAAGCATAACTACATCTTCCGCATTCTGTACAAGAGTATCCATCTAAAATTTGTTTCCAGGAAAGTTCTTCAATATCCGAAGTTCCA
>CAKZLD010000085.1 GCA_937125135.1 uncultured Ignavibacterium sp. | reverse complement strand
CTCACAGATACTCCTGTAATTGTCAATAAGTTAATATGAGATTTGATTATCAATCTTATTCTTTTCTTTAATTGTTTAATATTAAATCAGTTTTCCCCCAGTCATCAACAAATTATACATTTAGTTATTATAATAATGGTTTACTTACAGATATGACTAATGCTGAAACCATTTTAGTTTCGCCAGATATGTACAATTCAAATGGGTCTAACTTATATGATATCGGTTTTACTTTTGTTTTCATGGGTAAAGCTTACAATAAATTTTCAGTGAGTCCATGGGGCATATTAAAATTAGGCTATAATAAAGTTGGTTCAAATATTGGGTATAATTTTAGTTTTAATCTTCAAGTCCCTTTGTTAGCTCCATTTTGGAATGATTTAAATTCAGTTTCAAATCAGAGTACTACAGGTACAACCAGAATAATTAAGAAATTAGAAGGTGTCGAGCCATACAGAATTTTAACAGTATAGTGGAAAGATTTCGTAATTGATTGGTCAGCTCAAACAACAACAAAAACATGCAATTTCCAAGTAAGACTTTATGAAACCACTAATGTAATTGAATTTATTTACGGCACTATGCAGATAGCTACTAACTCCTCTGAAGTTTGGGCTTCTATAGGTTTTTCAGACACAACTTTAAATAATAGACTTATTGCGGTTACTAACTTGTTAAATCCGCAGGTAACAACGCTTTTGGCAAATGCAATGTATCCTTTGGTTATTCCGAATGTTGGTTTTATAAATGGACTTCATTCATCAAATGATTCTTCAAGAGTTATCTATAAATTCACTCCAAATGATATCATCCCGTTAGCACCGATAAATCTAAGTTTTTCAATTGTTACTTATAACTCGATGAGATTAAATTGGGTAGATGTCGCAAATAACGAAACGGGTTACGCTATTTTAATCTCTTATGATGGTGGTATAAGCTATCATGTTGCTCAAAACCTTCCCACTAATTCAACTTCAGCAGATATTTCAGGTTTAAAACACAATTGTACATATTACTTCAAAGTTGTTGCCCTTACTGAAGGAAGGATGAGTGCCCCATTGGAAGGAAGTAATTCAACTCTACAGGCGGCTTATTCAGGCAGATTTTATGTTGGAAATGGATTAAGGACTCCACATTTCTCAAGCATTACCGAAGCTATATCGAAAATAAATCAGTTCGGTATAAATGGACCGATAGAAATACTAATTCAAGAAGGTTATTCCAGTAATAGTGAATCTTTTCCAATTGTTTTTACAAAAATATCCGGGTTGAATTCAACTAATTTTATAACCATCAAACCAGCTCCAGAAGTAAATAATTTAGTTATATCGGCTAATTTTGCAACATCAGTAATTGATTTTAATGGTGCAGAGTTTATTGTTATTGATGGAAGAAGTTCTGACACAAGTCTGACAAGAAAACTAACAGTAATCAATGAAAATTCATCAGGCTCGACTATTAGATTTTTTAATTCCGCTTGTCATAATATCCTTCGATTCTGTAGAATATTGGGAGCGAATAATTCAAATGATCAAGGTGTCATCTTTTTCGGTTCCTCACCTGCTAATTCTCGTGGTAACAGCTACAACATCGTTGAGCATTGTCAAATAGGCAATTCTATAAATACTCCAAGACATGGAATTGTTTCTCAAGGAGCCAACTCTTTCAATTTATATAATGAAATACGAAATTGTGAGATTTAAAATTTCTTCTCGAATCAGGCAAACATTATTAATCGTGGTGTTTATTTTAGAGCAACAACTTCAAGATGGAAATTACTAAATAATCATTTCTATCAAACTGAGCAAAGAAACTTTTCAGCATCTAACACTGGATTAGTTGCAATAGATATTCCATTTACAGCTTTAGCAAATGAGGTTGTAATATCAAACAATTACATTGGTGGTAGTGCCCCTTTTGCAGCAGGTAATCACTGAAGACAATCTGGTAACTCAAATCATTTCTTTAAGGGTATTTTCGTAGATTTTACGCATTCTAATTTAAATTTTATTCAAGGAAATGTTATCAAAAATATTCAAATAAATTCTAACTCTAATTTATTAAATGCTGGAATAGATGCTAAATTATGTATCAAAATTTCAGAAAATGTAATAGGAGATACGAGTTCTTTAAACAGCGTTATATTCGACACACAAAATAAAAATGCAGAGTTTATTGCCATTAGAGCCATCTCTGTTGATATAATTGAAAATAATGTTATTGGAGGTTTAACAATTAAGGGTGATGGTAATGCAATATTTAGGGGCATTTATGCTTCTAAATCATCTGAGCATAATAATATTATAAATAATAATGTTGTTGGCGGAAACTTAGAGGAAAATATTATCAACCAAACTAATGCCCTCACAATTGGGATCAATGTTAAAAATACAGGGTTAAGCTCTCAGGTATTAAATAATAAAATTCAGAACATCAGGGCAGCGAATATTGGAACCTGGGCAAGGCTTTTTGCAATTTTAGGTGAATCTAATGCTCCTCATATAATATCAAATAACATTATTCATAAACTTAAATCTGCATCCTATACTAATGATAGAGCTTTGATTGGAATTATTATTAATAATAACAGTAGTAGCTCAAATATAATATCTGAGAATATTATTCATTCATTAGAGCATACAAGTGATGGAAGACCTTCTGTATGTGAAGTGGTGGGCATTTACTTCTCTGGAGGTCAGAATAACAAAATTGATAAAAATTTTATTCATAGTTTAAATTTGAACAACTCTAATAATAATCCAGAATTATATATCCGAGGAATGGTTTTCGTATTTGGACATAGTATAGTATCAAATAATATGATTAGATTAGGCATTGATAAATATGGTAATAATATAGATAAGAATTATACAATTCAGGGCATTTATTCTGAGGGTATTACAAACTTAAATTTTGTGCATAATACAATTTGTATAACAGGAACTGTTTTAGCTGATGGTGAAAATAATACTTCTGCAATAGTAAGAAATGGTGCATTTCTAATATATACATTTAATAATATTATTTTTAATAGCCGTTCAAATGTTAGAGGAACAGGAAGTCACTATTGTTTGTTTACTAATTTTGAGCAAAATATTATGAGTAATTATAATTTGTTTTTTGCTTCAGGAAGAGGAGGAGTAGTTGGTTCAATTAATTCAGGGGTAATTAATTATTTGGATTTATCCTCTTGGCAAACAGCTACTGGCTTAGATAACAACTCTCTCTATGGATATCCAAATTTCATAAATCATCTTGGAAATCACGCTAATGTGGATTTACACGTAAAATCACCTACTCCTATCGAATCTCAGGGAACTGTATTTGTTACAGAGACATATGATTTTGATAATCAAATAAGAATAAACTTAACTCCTGTTGATATTGGTGCTGATGCTGGCAATTTTGAATTTGGATTCCCAATTGGAATAGAAAACACATATACTACAGAAATCCCAAATGAATTTTATTTATCTCAAAATTTTCCTAATCCTGTTAGTCTTTCAAGTGGTAAAACTAACATAGGAACAGCCCTTACTAAAATTAATTTTGGAGTAATTGAAGATGATTTTTATTCTATTAAAATTTATAATTCATTAGGTCAAGAGGTCAAAGAAATATTATCGGAGCATCTCAATAAAGGCACTTATACAATAGACTTTAATGCAAGTGCTTTATCGAGTGGGGTTTATTTTTACAGACTGAGTTCAAGTAAAGTTAGTTTAATTAAAAAAATGCTGATAGTTCGTTGAGTTTTAATCTCCTAGTTTGATTTATTCTATAAATGTATTGAACTTATACTCACATTTCTCGGCGATTTCAAAAAGATTTTTCTTTACAAAATCAGAGAATTCAAATCGCTTTTTAAAATCTATATCCTTTGATTTCTTTTTGTCCACCTTAAAGTGTTCAAAAATCCAAAGTATCAAGAGGTTTTCTAACAGGAAAATGAATCTTTCTTTGTTAAAGTATTCTGTATTTTCAAATGTGTGATAATGAATAAAATCTTTGACTGATTCTTTTTCAAAAATTTCAACGAAATTTTTCTTCACTTCATCGAAAGGAATTTTTTTCTTTTTCGAAGTAGATTTTAATTCAAGATAAAGCTGATAAATTTTTTCTACATCCTCTGACAATGAAGATAAAGTAAGTATATCATATCTTAAAGAAGTCTCATCACCGTAACCAAGATAACCGAAGATTTCATAAAGTGGTTTCCACAACAAATATTTATCAAAGATATTGACTGAATAATCTTGACCAAAATCAAATAACTTTAAAAGTTCGTAAACAAATAAATGACTTCTTGAAGTTTTCTTATTTTTCAATTTGGTAAAATCTAAAAGAGCACCTTCCTCATTCTGAGCCTTTGAATCTTCCTGAGATATGATTTCTGATTTAGAGAAAAATGATTCAAATTTAATTATTGATTCTGATAACTTCTCTTTAATCATTTCAGAATCAAGCTGATTATTGAATTTAGTTAGTTCAGAAATAAAATTTGAAGATTCTGAATTTAGTTTAAGAGTTTTCTCACCAATAAATGATTTTATAATCTCATCAGAAGTTAACCACTTGACCATTGCAATGTGAAGAGGTTCGAGTTCTATCTCTTTTAATACTGCTTCTACAGATTTTACTGACTTTCCTTGCAAATGATGATATACTTTGTTATACCTTCCTTCAGTATCATAAACTTCTTTGAAGCTTATAAAGACTTTTCTTTCATAACCAGCAAGATGAAAATGCAAGCCAAAAGTCCAACTATCACTTCCGTTGAAAATAAACTCCTCATTTCGGACAAAATCTTTACAGATATAAAAATGATTGCTTGAATTCTTAAAACCTAATGCATCAGCTGTCCTGATATTCTTTGTTGTATTGGTATTTGAAACAATTTTATGGCAAGAAAAATCAATTCTTCCAAATGTGTGGTAATAAGAATTATTATAAATCACTAAAGCTTTTTCTTCACCAAAACTATTTGAGTAAGCGAACACATTGTCATTAACTTCATTTTCATCGTTAATAAAATCATAGAGATAAAAATTATTTACCTGACTGAATAAATATCTTTTCTTCATCAAAGGAAATATTTCTTTGATATGTTTCCATATTAAATGCTCATCAGGAATTTCATTATAATAGGCGCGTTTATATTCCATTCCGTACTTTTCTGAAAATCCTTCTATTTGTCCGTGAGCAAACATTGGAAGTCCGGGCATTGTTACCATAACGGTAGCAATTCCAAAATACTT
>CAKZLD010000084.1 GCA_937125135.1 uncultured Ignavibacterium sp. | reverse complement strand
TCTGATGACTGCCGATTTTCAAAAATTCGTGGTAACTGTGGTAAGAGGATTGGAGAAAAATATTTCTTTTGTGGATTGCTAAAGAATGACTTCCGATGCTCGCTGGCTGTTGTTTAAGTATGCATTTACATCATTTGAAAACTGTGTGCCTTTCATGTTGGCTTTTACAACTGCGTTTTCTTTCTTAAATACTACACTGGTTTGCAAAGCCATTGAATCTTGAAACTCTGCACTTGGCTCTCCGTTAGATGGTTCCATCATCTACATTTCCATAACCATCATCTCTCATTATTATATGAAAAGCAATCGGTATATCTATTATCCCGCTTTCAATAAAATTCATTCCACCATCTGAAATCCATTGCTGATATAAACTACTTATCTCTAATTTTTTATTAAGACTTATCTTTTGGCAATAGTAATTACTGCCTTTGAATAATTTCCACCAACACAAACAACTATTCTACCTTTGATTGCAACTTTTCTATATGAACCATTAGTTAAAAATGCCTCTCCCTTAGCTTTCCAACTTATTCCATTATAATGAACAAAATCTCCAAAAGCTCCAACTGCTACCACATCATTTATATTCACTCCTCTAATTGAAGTGGTCTGATATCTTGTTATATCCAGCACATTATTTTTCCATTTTATATCGCTCAAGAATTTTTTATGATAAATTCCTGCTCCAGATAAATAATAGCATTTATTTGATATAAACCAAATTGATTCGAGTTGCAATACATTATCACTAAGAGATAATTGTTTTACGTTATTTGAATTGATTTGCAACAATGCTCTTACTGATGAAGAACCTATATTTGAGGCTACTGCCAGTATCTCCCACTCTCCTGTCTTTTGATTATAATCTCCCCAGATGTCATTTATATTGAGAGTTGTCCCACTTTCTATCTTACTCCACTTCACTCCATCTCAATGGGCGATGTTACCGCCATTTCCAACTGCATACAAATCATTACTGCTTCTGCCCCAGAGTTTGTTGATTGACATAGATACATTTTCTGGCAAGCAATACTGTGTAATTTGACTTCCATTCTTTAATATAGCAACCTCATCGCCAGTTGAACATATATACATTGTCCCATCATTAAAAACTGCTATGGAACCTGCCGGGTAATATGTGAGATTTTGACTTCCACAAACAGTTGGAAATCCTATCCTCTTCAACTTCCACTCACTTCCATTCCAATGCACAGCATTGTAAGCATTAGGGTCAGGTTACCCAAGCGAGTCTTTCATATAAATCTCACCCACAGCCCAAATATTATTTTCATTTATTATTGCAACATCGTAAAGTCTGCTGCTGCTGTGTTCGCCAAATGTCCATGTCTGCCACGTAAAGTTGTGGCTTGTAGTGTCCATCGTCGTTACTGTTATGTTGTTGGATGTTGACCTTTGGCGGTTGGGTATCATTGCTACTGCTCTTATCTGATAACTCTGCTTCGGTAATAGTGAGTCTATGTATAGCACAGTGTCTGGCTGTGACAAAATAATATTTTGTTCTACAGAATCATTTTCGTAAATGTTTATCGTTGTTGGCAGTGGGAGATTGGCTGTTGTAAGTTTTATCCAAGCTTCTTTACAGCTTACGTCCTCGAGAATAAGTTCAAGTTTAAGTTTAGGTTCAAGTTCAGGTTCAAGTTTGGTTCTGTGGTTTGTTTACATCTTGAAGTAAATAACAAAGGCAAGCATAATGTTCAATTAACAATGGCATAATGGACTTTTTGGACATTGTTTATTCCTCAGATAAAATGTTATTTCCTTCTGTAACTTAAATTTTTCTTTCAAACAAAACCAGAGGAAGATAAGGGGAATGAATAATGAACAATGAAAAATTAACAATGAAATTGAGCGAAAAGATTTTTTTAGGCTGTTAAAAGATAATGGAATAGTTTGGTATTTAATTTTCATTAGTGGCATAGCCCTAATATTAAATTTTCAACACACTGATTTTATAACAAGAACAAATTATTCTCAAATTAAAATATTAATAACAAAAAAGCGGGACAAAGCCCGCTTCATTAAATATTTATCATTAAAAATTTAACCTTACTTAATCAGGTTCATTTTCTTTGATATAACAACATCACCTGTCTGTAAGCGGTAAATGTATGTTCCGCTTGCCAAACCGTTAGCGTTAAATTTAACAGTGTATTTTCCGACTTCATTAAATTGATTATCTACAAGTCTTACAACTTCTTCTCCAAGTGAGTTATAAATTGTTAAGTTAACTATTCCAGCTTTAGCGATTGAATATTCAATTGTGGTCGTTGGATTTCCGCCAAAGGCGGATCCGCCTCCTGCGGAAAATGGATTAGGATAATTCTGCGACAAACTGAATTCAGTTGGAATATTTACATCAACTTCTACTATTCCATAATATTTGAATGTTCCATCGAAATCAATTTGTTTTAGTCTGTATTGAATTTTTCCAAAGCCTGGGTTTTCATCAATAAAGCTGTAGTTAGATCTCTCGTTTGTCGTTCCATTTCCTTGAACAAAACCAATTTTTTCAAAACCGCTTCCATTATTTCTTTCCACATCAAACCCGCTGTTATTTAATTCTGATGCTGTTACCCATTCAAGATGAACTTTACCATTTGAATAATTTGCTACAAAAGAAACAAATTCAACAGGAAGAGGAACATTTGCCTCATCAGCACCCATGTATGGGAACATTGGATGTCTGTTTTGACCATCAATGTCTGTTGTAATACCGGAAATAGGTGTTCCGGCTAATTCAAAATCGCCAACAGAGGTACCTGTTAAATGTAAATCTGTTGTTGAAACAAAAAATACTTGCTTAGATTTTGAATTTGCATCCTGACCAGATGCTGTCTGCCAGTTAGCTAATGTTGGAGTAGCTGCGGTGTTCCAAAAACCGACATTTCCATTGGTAGTATTTACTCTATAAAAATTGTTGTAATTTGAAGTTAGTGTGCCAGTGGTTCCTGTTCTGTTTATACAATAATTTGCGAAATCGCCTTCTGCAGAATAAACAATATTGTTTTTCACATCGTTTGTACCATTGTTAAAAAACAAACCGCTATAAGAGACTGTTCCAGTACCGATGCTTGGCAAATCATTCATATAAATTGTGTTGAAGAATATATTGGCAGTTGCGGTTGCTGAAGTTACAGCAATTCCTCTGAGAGTTGCAGTCGGATTTGTTGCTGTCAGATTAAAGCCATAAATCATATTGTTATAAATATTATACGTACCTGCGGATTCAATGCTAATTGCTGAATTCACACCGGTTGTTGCATTTGACATCGTTGAAACGGAGGAAATATAATTGTTATAAATATTAACTGTTGAAGTAGGAGTTATATTGGCTGCAACAATGACCTGATTAGCTGTTGAAGCAGAGATATTCTGATTCATCACCAAAGTATTATCGTGAATGTTTGTATTTGCTGACCACCCTAAAGCAATTGCTCTTTGTTTTCCTTCAATTAGATTTTTTCTGATAATTAAACCATCTACTTGAGTGGTGGGTTGTGGCGATAATGCTACAGTTACAATTCCCTGCAAACCTTGTGAAACTCCCGGAAAGTTTGCATTTATGTGATTGTTTTCAATTGTAATATTTGAAGGAGTCCAGTTAATACTATTTTCAAGTCTTCCTCTGATTTGTACTGCAGCTCTAAAAAGATTTGATGTGCTTGTAGTTTGAGCTTTATAATGAATGTTACAATTTTTTATAGTAACGTTTGAAACATCTCCAACCATCACAATTGGAAATGCGTTTCCAACTGAATTAGTTTGATTGGTGAAAGTTAAGTCGCGTGTTGTTCCACCAGGCGTATTTGAACCATCAATAATTATATTTCTTGTGGTTCTAAGGTCACTCCACGCAATATTATTCTCCATTGGAATTCCAATTATAAATGCACCTGAGGGTCCTGAATTTGAATCACTTGTATAAGGCAAAGTAATAGTTGGTTGAACCCCAGTAAAAGGTTTAAAAGTGATTGTGTAAGAGCCAGGGTTCACAGCTAAACCGATTCCACCGGGAGTGGTAACTTCCGTAATATCGCTTGTGATGAAGAAAGTACAATTTCCGGTGATTAGTGAATTATTAATTGCCTGAAATGCATCTCTCAAACTCGGAAAATCAGGATTAGAACCACCTGGTCCTGTCCCATTTGCCCCTACGTAATAAGTGCCTGATAATTGTGGTCTAAAATCTAAAGTATATGCTCCAATACCATTATTAGTACTCAATACAAATAACTGATAAATAAAGTCATTAATTCTTCTTATAGAAACATCACCTGTTCCGTTACCATTAGTATTGATTCCTAATGAGTCTGTTTTACCAACAAATACTGCTGTTAGAGGATCGCCTCCGGGTAATCTAACTATTCTTGCATTTTCGTTACCGGTGCCGTGAGCAAATGTAGCCATATATTCATCACCTGAAATAGTCGTTATGTATCTTATTGCATTCGAACCAGTTGCAACTATGGTACCCGGAACGCTACCTATTAAAGAACCACTAGCATTGTACTTTCTTGGGGTAAATCCACCGGCATTCCAATAAAAGAAATTTCCAAAAGGACTGACTGAAGCCGAACCGAATGTTGAGCCAGTTAATCCTTCGATAGGAATAACGGTTGCGGTAAATGATGCTCCGTTATTAGTTGTTGTAAACTTATAGAGCTCTGTTGTAGTTGCTGAAGCTGCCCATATTGTTACTGAATTATCTGCAGTTGATCCTGTAACTGTAAATTTGTCACCTAATCTTGCTGCAGCTGTTGATTGATAATCAATCACAACTAATGGAGTATCCGCTTCTGTAGTGTATCTGTAAACTTTAAAGTTTGAAGTAGATGCATTAGTTGTAAGGTTACAAACGTAAATAACACCATTGGAGGAAACTTCAACATCGTTTATCGGAAACGTACCTCCTGAGATTCCAATAGTTTTTAGAGTATCAACATCAGCTCCTGTTATTGCGTTTAATACTCTGATAGAAGGAGCCACATTACGGGAAACAACATATAGTCGATGATTACCTCCCACTAAACCATAGGCTAATCCTCGTTCAGTATTTCCAGAAGGAGAAAACCAAGTAGGTAAAGATGAAGTAGCGGCAGACCTTTGCCAAATAGTTGAAATTTGAGCAAACGAGATTCCAACTAAAAAAAGAAAGAAAACAACGGTGAAGAGTTTTTTCATAAGAGCCTCTCAAGTTTTTTTGATTGGATTTATTAGAGTTTATAGTGATAATTATTTAATTTATCCTTACTAAACTTAGAAAATAATTAATTTTAAATCAAAGACTAATTGCGTTTTTTATTTTTACAACAGAGTTCAATCATTCTAATTAAATATGAAGTATAAAAACTTAAATCTTGCCTATCTATTTGAAATTATCATAGGCTTTGGCTGTATTATTAGTATAAGTGTTTTGGGTTTCAGCGGTTTGATTTCACTTGCACTAATAGGATTAAGACCATTTTTTCTGGAGCGAGAACCAATTTCTGATGAAAAAAATTACTGGCGTTTTTCCTATAAAGTTATGCTTAGCAGTCTCCTAATTATTTCCTTATTCATTATAAGCATTTTGATACTAATTAACTACTTCCCTTCTCTTTCGAAAAAACTTCCACCTTTTGATAAAATACTGTATTTATTACTACCTTTCTTCCTGATGACAAGAGGTGTTGTTGGTTTTATTCATAATCAGAAATTATAGTTATGGATAATCTGCTTATAATTCAGGATATTGTTATAATTCTATTCTTCTCAATTGCTACAATATTTCTATTCAATAAAGTTAAAGTTCCAAGCATAGTAGGATTTTTAATAACGGGTATGATTATCGGTCCTTATGGATTGAAACTTATCAAATCAGTAGATGAAATTGAAGTGATGGCTGAAATTGGAGTGATACTTTTATTATTTACAATTGGCATTGAAGTTTCTTTATCGCAGATAGTCAGAATCAGAAAATTATTGATTATGGGAGGCGGATTACAGTTTCTTCTTACTTCACTGATATCATTTATAATTTTCTATTCCCTTGGAATAAGTTTGAGTCAATCTATTTTCTTTAGTTGCTTAATTTCACTTTCCAGCACAGCAATTATTACTAAACTATTGATAGATAAAAACGAAGTTGATTCACCCCATGGAAAAATCTCAATTGCGATTGCTCTATTTCAGGATTTAATGATAGTTCCATTATTTTTATTGCTACCAATTCTCACGACCCAAGGTAACTCTAATTTTTCTATCATTTTATTAAAAGTTTTAGGTGCTTTCGGAATTACAGCGCTTCTAATTATCACTTCCAAATATTTTATGAGACCTTTAGTCCATCAATTTGCTAAATTGAGATTAAGGGAAGCTTTTACAATCGGAATTATTTTACTGATTCTTGGAACAGCATACATTACTCATCAAGCAGGGTTATCTTTTGCAATCGGAGCTTTTATTGCCGGATTGATTCTTTCAGAAACTGATTTTAATCACCAGATAATTTCTGAAATCGTTCCTTTAAAAGATGCTTTCAATAGTTTGTTTTTCGTTTCAGTAGGATTGCTTTTAAATGTGCAGTTTGTTTTTCAAAATTCGTTTTTGATAATTGGTTTAACTATTCTCATTTTTTTATTCAAAGTTTTTATAATTGTTATATCTGTTTCTTTTCTTAAATATCCTTTCAGAACCGCATTATTGGCTGGTATCGGACTTGGGCAGGTTGGTGAGTTTTCTTTTATTCTTGCTTTAGCAGGAACAAACTTAGGACTGATTAGCTCTGATTACTACAATATTTTTCTGTCTTCATCAATATTCACAATGATAATAACTCCAATTCTTTATCAATTAGAACCTTGGATTGCAGAAAAGTTAGGTGGTGTTGAATCAAAGATAATTTCTAAAGACAATTTAATAAACACTAATCTGAAAGATCATGTAATAATAGGTGGATTTGGTGTTAATGGAAAAAATTTAGCTCACGTGTTGAAAGAAACAGGAATTAAATACATAGTAATTGAATTAAACCCTGATACTGTAAAAAAAGAAAAAGCAAAAGGTGAGCAAATCATTTATGGTGATATAAGCAAAGAAGATATTTTAAAATTTGTCGGAGCAGAAAGAGCTAAAATTGTTGTGTTTGCTGTTTCAGATCCTGTAGTAACTAAAGTTGGACTAAAGAATGTAAAGAAAATAAACCCGCATATTTATGCTTTAGTAAGGACTAAATATGTGAATGAGGTTGACGAACTGATTAAACTTGGTGCAGATGAAGTAATTCCAGAAGAGTTTGAAACCGCTTTACAAATTTTCAGAAAAGTTCTTCAGAAATATCACATACCTTTAAATATAATAATGCAGCAAGTAACATTATTGCGCCAAGAATCTTATCGTCTGATGAGAAAAGATGATATGGATGTTTCTGTGTTATCACATCTTGATGAATTTCTGGCTCAGGGACTTACCGAAACTTTCTACGTTTCAGAAAACAATTCAAATATAAACAAAACCATCAGTGAGTTGAACTTAAGAGCAAAAACTAATGCTACGATAATTGCAATTGTAAGAGAAGGGAAAATGTTACCTAATCCATCCCCCAATGAAAAACTTTTGGTTGGAGATACTTTAATTCTTATTGGAACTCATCAAGCTGTTGATCAGGCAATTGAAATTTTAAGCGGTGGCATTTTTGAATAGTTCTTTGTTTTACCAAATCTCTGCTCATCATAATTATCTTCCACTTAAATAAAATATTATTCTCGCTTTGGATACAAAATTATTTTTCGTACAAAAAAGTAGGATTGTTATGAAAAGTTTTAAAATTCTAATCTTGGTTTCTCTTTTGGTTTTTGCAGGAGCGGAAACTTTTTCATCAAATAAGGTTGAATTGATTAAATCTCATTCATTCAAAGTCAGCAGTCAAACTTTATTTGAAGTGAGAACAGATGGTGGTGAAATAGAAATTACTCCGGGCAACAATTATGAAGTTCAAGTAGAAATTTATGGTAGCAAAAAATCTATTGAGCATTATGATTTTATCTTTAAATCCGATGATGAAGTAATCAAAGTAATTGGTGAAAGAAAAACTAAATGGAACTTCTTATCAAATCTTTCTTTGAAATATAAAATCAAAATTCCTTTAAAGTTTGATATAAATGCCTCAACTGCAGGTGGAGATGTGAAGGTAGGAGGAATTTCAGGTAAACATAGTTTAAATACTTCTGGTGGAGATGTATGGGCTGATGAAGTCTCTGGAACTTTAAAGGCACGAACTTCAGGTGGTGACATAAAAATCTTTGCAAGTAATACTGAAATTGATGCAAAATCTTCTGGCGGA
>CAKZLD010000083.1 GCA_937125135.1 uncultured Ignavibacterium sp. | reverse complement strand
ATCTTGCACTTCCGCCCGGCTCAGAGAATTCCATTGGCTTCTTTTTCGCTTTTCAGGTTTTGCCAACTATAATTTTCTTTGCTTCACTAATGTCAATTCTCTACTATCTTGGTGTAATGCAACGAATCGTAAAGGCAATGGCTTGGGTTATGGCAAAGCTTATGGGTACAAGTGGTGCTGAATCTCTTTCCTGCACCGCAAATATTTTTGTGGGTCAAACTGAAGCACCTCTGATGATAAAACCATATATTGAAAAAATGACAAAGAGTGAAATTCTTACAATTATGGTTGGTGGAATGGCTACAATAGCTGGTGGTGTGATGGCTGCATATATACAAATATTAGGAAGTGCATATTCGGTTTCTCACGGAATACCTCTCATTGAAGCTCAGAAATTATTCGCAACACAACTTCTTGGAGCAAGTGTAATGGCTGCACCGGCAGCAATGGTAATAGCAAAAATTCTATTTCCTGAAACCACTGAGCCATTAACAAAAGGCACCGTAAAAGTAGAAGTAGAAAAAACAGCAGGCAATATTATTGAAGCAGCAGCAAATGGTGCTGGTGATGGATTGAAACTCGCATTGAACGTAGGGGCAATGTTAATTGCATTTATTGCGTTGATTGCTTTAATAAACTATTTGCTTAATGGACTTGGTGATCTGGTTGGAATCAACTCATATTTAAAAACCACTTTTGGAAGTCCACTTAGTTTTCAACTGATTATTGGACTGATTTTGCAAGTTGTTGCTTTCGGAATCGGTGTTCCGTGGCAGGACGCTCTAACTTTCGGAAGTTTACTCGGAACAAAAATAGTCTTAAATGAATTTGTTGCTTATTCCGAAATGGGAACCTTGATAGAAACCGGAAAACTTGTAACAGATAAGTCAATTCTTATGTTAACTTACGCTTTATGCGGTTTTGCAAATTTCAGTTCGATTGCAATTCAGATTGGAGGACTTGGACCAATTGCTCCAAGTAGAAAATCTGATATTGCAGCATTGGGAATTAAAGCAGTTATTGGTGGTGTAATGGCAACTTTGATGACTGCAACTCTGGCTGGTCTTTTCTTTGCAGGTTGATTGATGAAATTAAATATGTCCGCAAAATATTCTGAACTATTGAAATTTATTACTGAGGAAATTTTTCTTGTTCCTGATTTAGCAATTATACTTGGAAGTGGTCTCGGTGATTTTGCAGAAAGATTTAATTCAAAACGAACTCTAAAAACAATTGAAATTCCTGATTATCCTCCTTCAACTATAGTGGGACATGAGGGTAAGATTCATCTTGTAGAGTACTATGGTAAAAATATTTTACTTTTTCAAGGACGGATTCATTTTTATGAGGGCTATAAAATTAGTGAATGTATATTACCTGTTTTTATTGCTCATAAACTTGGTTGTAAAAAAGTAATTCTTACAAATGCTGCCGGAGGAATTAATCCTGATTTTGTGCCTGGAGATTTAATGCTTGCTAATTCAATAAACGGGATGTTTATAAAGAAAGAACTATCCCAATTAATTGGGCTAAGTTCTCCAGAAGCAAAAAATAAATTACTTGAATTTGAAAACAACTCAGTTCGAGAATTAATATTACAATCTTCAAAATTTATTGGGGTAGATATTAAAGAAGGAATTTATATTTATACGAAAGGTCCTTCTTATGAAACCCCTGCTGAAATTAAGTTTTTCAAAAAAACTGGTGCTGATGCTGTTGGAATGTCAACTGTACATGAGGCAATTTTCGCTTTATATCTTGGAATGGAAACAGCTGTAATATCTTGCATTACAAATTATGCTGCTGGTATTTCCAACCAAAAGCTTTCTCATTCGGATGTAACAGAAACTGCTGAAAAAGTCAAAGATAAATTTTCAAGTTTGTTGGAAGAAGTTATAATCCGTTTGTAAATAAAAGCAATTAATTAACAAAAACACAAGCCCTTCCTCCTAAAAAATTAGCTCAATTTACTCAAATAAACTGCAATAAATCGATATTTCATTAAATTATTCGATAAGATGGAAAAACAGCATTCAAAAACGAATAAGTATTAGAGAGTTTCAAAGAATTAAAAAAGTATGGGGATGGAATTTCTAACAGCTTTTTGGTGGGCAGGGACGGAATCGAACCGCCGACACAAGGATTTTCAGTCCTTTGCTCTACCGACTGAGCTACCTGCCCTTTCAAAATTTAGTGAGCAAAAATAAAAATTTTCTCAGTAACCACAAAAAATCATTCAACTGTAACGCTCTTAGCTAAATTTCTTGGCTGATCAACATTTAAACCTTTTTTAACTGCTATATGATAAGCCAATAACTGAAGTGGAACTACTGAGAGAATTGGTTTCAGCATTGCCACAGTTTGTGGAATATAAATTACATGCTCAACCATATCTTTTATTTCATCATCGCCTTCACTGGCAATTGCAATAATTCTTCCACCGCGTGCTTTTACTTCCTGAATGTTACTGATAATTTTATCGTAAGTTGCATCTTTCGGAGCAATAAAAACAACAGGCATATTTTCATCAATAAGTGCAATGGGACCATGCTTCATTTCAGCGGCAGGATAACCCTCAGCGTGAATGTATGAAATTTCTTTGAGTTTCAACGCACCTTCCAAAGCCACAGGAAAGTTATAACCTCTTCCTAAATACAAAAAGTTTTTTGCATCTTTGAACTCATCTGCAATTTCTTCAATTTTATTATTAAGTTTCAGAATTTCAGCGACTTGATCTGGAATTTTTGAGATTGCTTTAGCTATCTCTCTTCCGTTTTCGATACTTAAATTTTTTCTTCTTGCAATTAGTAATGTTATAAGTGCTAAAACTATTAGTTGAGAAGTAAATGCTTTAGTTGAAGCAACACCAATTTCAGGTCCAGCGTGAATATAAACACCAGAATCACTCTCTCTTGCGATAGAGCTTCCAACTACATTACAAACACCCAAAGCGATTCCTCCACGAAGTTTTGTTTCTCTGAGAGCAGCTAAAGTATCTGCTGTTTCACCACTTTGTGAAATAAAAAAAACAGCATCCTTCTTATTTATTATTGGATTTCGATAACGAAACTCAGAGGCATACTCTACTTCTGTCGGGACTCGAATGAACTGTTCAAACATATATTCAGCCACTAATCCGGCATGCCAACTTGTTCCGCATGCAGTAATTAAGAATCTGTCAACATCGAGTAAATCATCAATAATATTTTCAAGACCACCTAATTTTGCTGTTCCTTCGTCAATCAGTAGCCTACCTCTAATTGAATTACGCAAAGACTCAGGCTGTTCCATGATTTCTTTCAACATAAAATGAGGATAGCCACCTTTATCAATCTCATCCAATGTCATTGAAATTTCTTCTACTTCTTTAATTACTTCTTCATTGTGGATAGTCTTGACTTGATAATCATTCTCAGTAATTAAAGCTATTTCACCGTCTTCAAGATAAATTATATTCTTTGTGTGAGCGAGAACAGCAGAAACATCAGAAGCGATAAAATTTTCATTTTGTCCCACACCAATAATCAGAGGAGAACCTTTTCTTGCTGCAATTATTCTATCAGGTTCTTTAGCATAGATAACTGCAAGACCGTAGGTGCCGTCAACTTCTTGCAAAGCAAGTTGTGTCGCTTTGAAGATGTCAAAACCTTTTCTAAGAAAAGAATCTATAAGATGAGCTAATACTTCTGTGTCAGTTTCACTCTGAAATTTATAACCATTCTGCTGTAAAACTTTTTTAATTGTTTTATAATTTTCAATAATCCCATTATGAATCAAGAACAAAGTTCCTTCTTCATTTTGATGGGGATGAGCATTTATTTCATTTGGGATTCCGTGAGTAGCCCAACGTGTGTGTCCGAGTCCTATATTTGCTTTCAGATTTAATACTTCAAGTCTGTTTTGTAATTCTGATACTTTACCTTTATTCTTTACGATAAATGAGATGCCTTCGTCAATAATTCCGATACCAGCAGAATCATACCCACGATATTCAAGTCTTTTCAATCCTTCAATAAGTAAAGGAACACAATTTTTATTACCGATATAACCTACAATCCCACACATAAAACTCCTATTTTAGTTTGGAAATTTTTTGAATCAGTGATTTCGTTTTGTCTTTAAACTTTGAAATAACTTTGTAAAGATAAACACCATTTGCTATTTCATCACCATCTTCATCTCTTCCGTCCCAGTGAATTTTATTAAAACCCATATTTATAGACGAATTAGGCACAATTAACTCGCGAATTAATCTGCCAGCAATTGTAAAAATCTTTATTCTAATTTCGTCTGGAGGAGTTACACCAGTGATATCAAAAGTAAAATATGTGTTATCCTTAAATGGATTAGGATAATTATAAACGTTTTTTATATCTGATACATTACTTACATTAAAAACCACCCTATAAGACACTGTATCGAAATAATTATTCGAGGCATCTTTTGCAAGAACTTCTAAAATATGTCTGCCATCCTTAAGCTTTGGTGTCCACTTGACTACAGCTTTTGAATTAGGATATGGAGTATAGTTAAAGGAAAGTGCAGGATTAGAAAATCTTAAAGGAATATTATTATGAATAATTGTGAAATTGGTAGTGTCGAGTGGAAGAGGACTATTATCTTCCAGAGTTATAATTATTTCCGGTTGAGCAGAGATAAGATCTCCATTTAAGATTTCTTTACCATCAAATGTAATTCGAAAAGTTGGTGAAAGAGAATCTCTCGACACATAAAAAGAATTATCTGTCAGATTATTGAAAGTGAAAAACTCTTTTACAGGAGAATTTACAATTACTTTAAAGTCTATATCAGTAACAGGAGCAGTGTAAAGTAAAGTATCTGTAGAAATTGTTTTGTTAATAAATAATGTGCTATCGCTTTTGATATTCAGATACTGACTAAAAATCGGATAGTCAGAATTATTTAAGTAAAAATCAAATTTCACTGAATCAACATCTGATAGTCCAATATTTCTTACTTTTAGAGTTAACTTATTATCAAAGCCTTGCATTAAAGTGTCTCTTTCAAAAGTTAAATTATTTGGAGCAAGATGAATATCAGGAAAGCTAGAATAGTTGACTTTCAAATCTTTAAATTTCAAAGGCTGTGATGTTTGATTTGAAGTATCCACAAAATCAATATGAAGCTTAATAAATTCATAATTTGGATCAATATTTACTAAATTATAATTCTGTGGAATATTCACACCAATTGTATCCCAACTTTGTGAATTAGGAGTTCTTGCAAATAAAATTGTAGAATAACTTCCTTGCGAATTAGTGTTATCTATTGTAAACTTTAGATCATAAAATTTTCTTGCAGGTCCTATTTCTGGTGTTTCGATTGAACCAGTTGCTTCAATGTAAGCACCTTTATATACATAAAAACCAGATTGATATAGAAACTGAGGAGGTTTGTAAGTACTTATATAAACCAGATTATTTATTCTATCAAAAGCGATAGAGTATAAAATATTAGGTTTGTTTAATGGTAGCCATTCAATTTCGAAAAATCCATCAACGCGATATTTTCTCATATAGTGGTTTTCAAAACTCTCAATAGTAATTACATATCCTTCGCTGACAAAAAAGTTTGAAAAACCACGCTGCGATTTTCCAAGAAACTCAACATCATCCCCAACTTTAGACCAATTATTCTGTGGATCAAAAATTCTTAAAACGTACTTCTCTCTTTTTCCAAGATGTCCGGCAGTAAGATTATAAACATATCTTCCATCAGAAGAAACATAATGACCGAAATTATTTAAGTAGCCATCAATGCTTGAAAGCATTTCAGCACCAAGAAAAACTCTTGATGTATCGCCTGAACTAGGATTTACTCTGAGTAAAGACAAACTATCCCCTGTAGCAATATATAAATATCCGTCTGAATGATAGAACATCTGATTTTTTATTGTCACTTCAAGATTTCCAACAGTCCCATAAATCATTCCTTTAACAGTGCCATTGAATCCTGTCCCCATTTTATAAATTTTACTTTTTCTGTCAAAATTGTGAGCTACAATATTTCCAAAATAAAGGAAAGTTCCGTCAGTAGCAGAAGCTGTAAAATAAGTTGAGTCAGGCATAAGAGGGACCCAGATTGTATCTACCAATCTTGATTCAATTGGATATGGAGGATTTAGTTTAGTATTAAGCACGAGACTTTTTAATGAATCTGAATAAAGAATATTTGAAAGTTGAAAATCGAGTAACTGTTTTTGATGAGCATAATAACCAGAACCGGATTCATTAACTATTGAAAAAGTTTTTATATCACTATAATTCGTGTCAGGTCCAGAGAAAATGTAAGCCCTCCAATAATATATGCCATTCGAAAGTTGAGGAGAATTCCAACTAATAATTCCTTCTTCAGGCGATAAAATATGCGAAGTAATTTTCTGAGGAGAATTTAATGATTTTGAAGTATCTATAATTATCTGATATCTGAAGATTTGTTCGATATAAGTACCAACATCCACCAATCTGAAATTCACAATCCGAGAATTTGTAAAAAAGTTATCGCTTGGTGAGATAATATTTGGTTTACTGATATTAAAAACAGGAAAACTTGCTGAAGCAACATTGTCTGTTAAATCAAGTTCCATTAAAGTATCAACTTTATTAACAACAGCAATAAGATTTATTAATCCATCTTCTTTAATTATCCATTGAAATTCAGTGGAATCAATCCAGTTAAAACTTGTTAATCTTTTCATACCTATAAGATTCGAATCAGCAATAAAATGTTTAAACAACTGAACCGTAACTGTATCATTTCTGAAAGCTGTTCCCATATTTCTGACAAAAACTTTTACTTTCACAGTATCATCTATCAAAGGATTAACCGGATAAATGCTTATGTCAGAGTTTCTTACGACAAAATCTGGATATTCAGGTAAAGCGAGTCGTTGAGCAGGATCTCCTAAAAGTGTCAGCACTTGAGTCATAGTACCATAAGCAGGATTCGATTTAGCAATAAGAATTGCATCACCGATTGTGAATCTTCTATTATTAAAAATTTCTCTGAATAATTCCTGATTGAAAAATTTTGCAGTTGGCCATAAAGTTACTCCAGAACTTCCAAAAGTTGCGACACTCCCTTTATTTTGTACTGAATTAAATATTTCACCAAAAACTTTTTGATTATCAAAATGAGAAGTATAACAAGTAACACTTATGACAAATGGCAAACGGTTTTGATTATTAAGGGCGTAAATATCATCATCAGTAAAAACAAAATCCCACTGATATCCTCCGCCGTGTCCATAATAACTTACAATTACATTTCCTTTGTTGATTGATTGTCTTATTTCTGGACCGCTGCCTGCAAAAGGGATGTATTCTGGTTTATTTGGATATCGAAAAACTTTTGATGTAATAGCACCGAACGGATTGGTGTAATTTTGTTCTAAAAAGATATTGCTATCATTGAATTTGAATGAATTTTCGTCATTCGCATCTAAGCCACCAGAGAATAACCCGACTGTTTTCTTCCATTCTTTAGAATTATCAGCTGGATAATTAATAATTTTTGAAACTAAGATGTTGGCTTCATTCTCATCTTCGCAGGAAATTCTACCTAATGCAACATCGGGAATGAAATCATTACCTATAACGCAGGCGAATAAATTATCGCTTGCGAGTAGTCCATATAACGTAGCATGAAATGGCATAGAAGGCATATAACTGACTTTACTATTTCTAAGGATTCCTCTATAATCACGACTCATATCACCAACTAGCGCTACATAAGAAATTGTAGGCGTTCTCCAGTAATCAAAAACATATTTAATAAAATCTCTGATTGCTCTTGGTTCTCTTAAACCGAAATTAAATTCGTCATAAATATCCTGAACATCCACAACCATAACTCTAGGATTTACGAATCCGTGAAGATTTTGAGATCTGAAATTTGCTAACTGCTGAGATTGATTTTCGAACTTTTTATGGGTGATAATTATGTAGTCTGCACCATTACTAATATTTCTTAAATCACTTCGAGAGTCTTTCCTGATTGAATCTGGGACTAAAAAGTAATCAGGATAAACACAGAAATATTCTGTAGGAACAGTTACTGTATCAGTAAACCAGACACTTCTATCAATATCATTTCTAATATCGGGATTAGTAATCATTTGTCCTTTTTGAGGAATGTAAATCTTCATTTGCAGATATGGATAATCAAAAAGATAATAGTTGAGTATTCCATACCTGTTGGGAGGATTTTTAAATTCAAAATATGGACCTCTGACTTTATGCAATCGCCAATACTCGAGTTCGAACCAGTTAACTCTAATTATATCAGTATTAAAATTGCAGTTA
>CAKZLD010000082.1 GCA_937125135.1 uncultured Ignavibacterium sp. | reverse complement strand
AAGAGCGAAATCACCAATAATTGCATGCTCCAAAACGTATTGTTTCCCATTGAAAATTCTCTTTTCTTTACCTTCTTCAAGAATAGTTCCGATTGATGTGGGAGTATAAAAAGCTGGTATTCCCGCACCACCAGCTCTTATTCTTTCTGCTAAAGTTCCCTGAGGAACTAGTTCTAATTCAATCTCTCCCTTTGAATATAATTCTGGGAAAACAACTGAGTTAGCTGTTTTTGGAAAAGAACAGATTACTTTTTTCACTTGTTTGTTTTCAATTAAAGCTGCAAGTCCGACGTGACCACTGCCTGTATTATTACTTACAATAGTTAAGTTCTTTGTCCCTTTGTCAATCAATGCGTGAATTAGCTCTATTGGGCTTCCAGCTTCACCGAATCCACTAATTAAAACTGTTGCTCCGTCAAAAATATCAGCAACTGCTTCGGCGGTGGAGTTAACAATTTTGTTTATCATAATTAGTTATGAACAGGTTGATTATTTATTGCTTCCTGAAGCTGCTCTTCAAGTTTCTTTTCAATTTGAATTAGTTCATCTTCAAAGAAATGTTTAACTCCCCTAAAAGGTTTTAGATTTGCGATTGTATTTTCTTTCGGATCAAATTTTGCGAGATAAACAGTATCCATCCAATCCATATTTCTTCCTTCATTGAACTTCAGCACGAATGCTTTTTCACCATCTAAAACTGTTGTTCCTAATAATGAAATTTTGCCTGCTGATGAAGTCATTGTAATATATCTTGAGGGTCTGTTGATTGAGGCAAGAGTTTTGTAAACTTTGCTAAAGACTTTATCAATCACTTCAAGAGGAGCTGTAAAATAATGATGCTCGCCTGTTGGTCTGGCACAATACATTGAATGAAATCCTATTCCAAGAGTTGCGAAAATATTTCCGAGGTCAATCCAGTTTTGAGCTGATCTATCTATATCGTAGTTACCATTTTCATCCATAAATAAACTTATATGATTCATTATCGGACTTTGACTTTTTACAGTAACTTCATAATACTTCAATCTGTTTATCGCAGCGATTGTCAATGGATTGAGAACTTCGCGCGGAGTGGAAAAATGAGCCATCCACAAGACCTGAACACCATTTCGTTTCAGCTTTCTGAAAAGTTCGAGATGCTTATTAAACTTATTACTTAAAATCAATTCAGGTTGATAAGTTAAAGCACGAGAGCCAAGTCTTAATGTTTTTATATGAAGAAAATTATCATCTTCAATAAAAGGTAAAGCATACTGTTCAAGTCTGTCGTAAGTTATATAGCCAGCATCTCCACCAGTGATTAAGATGTCAGTAATTTCTTTATGTCGTTTGATGTATTCGTGAGCCTGATGAATATCTTCCTGAATGAACATATCTTCATCACCACGAACCTGAGCGTGACGGAAGCAGTAATTACAAAATGCAAAACAGTTTTGTGTAGTCTTATCAAAAATAAGTTGACACGGCGGATATTTGTGCTGACTTCCTTCTAAAACCTGGACATCACAATTTTCATCAGAGAACCACGGTTTGTTTAATTTTTGTTTTCCGTCATGTGGATTAGTTTTTAACTGATATTCTTTTACAATTCTTTTTCTCTCTTCATCATCTTTTGCATTTATGTATGCATTTACAGTTTCCTTATTTATCATTCCTGGTTGCGGAAAAACAAGTTGAAAGATTGAATCTTTTTCATAATTATCCCAGTTAATTGAATTAAGAACATGTTTTGTAGCAAGAAAGCGATAAACTTCAATAAACAATTCCCTTTCTTGAATATATCCGATATTTATTCCATTCTCTTTAAGATGTTCTACAATTTGTCTGAAACCATTTAATCCGGAATAATGATCTTTCCCTCTAAAAAGTTGCTCGCCTTTTCTCAAAATGCCGGAGTGTTCGGGATAAGATTTATGCAAACGTCTTAAAGCCCCTTCGTGTAAAAGTTGTTCGTTAATTATAGTGTTTTTAATTTCTTCAGAGATTTCTGTTTGATTGAGGATTGTTTCGATTGAAATATTTGTTGTATTCATAGCTTTTCTTTTGATATTGAAAATTATTAAAATCTTACATTCAAATATATCAATGAAATAAAAGAGTTACTATACCGAATATTTGATTGTCGAAAGAGTTATTTAAAATAAAAATGGCTGACCACTTTTTATGGTCAGCCATTGATTGCTAAATATTTGTTCAGACTACTTTAGAATTGTCATCTTCTTAACAGAGAAGAAATCTCCGGCTATTATCGAATAGAAATAAACTCCACTGGCAAGACCAGTTGAATTGAACTCAATACTATGATAACCTGCTTCTTTGTTTTCATCCAACAATGTCGCTACTTCGTTTCCAAGAACATCATACACTTTTATTGTTTGTCTGCCGCTTACCGGTGACTGCCAACTTATCTTTGTGCTTGGATTAAACGGATTCGGATAATTCTGCATTAATTCAAATCTCTCCGGTAATCCAATGTTAACTGTCTCCGTTAAATCATAATATTTATAACTGCCTGAGTAATCTATCTGTTTGAGTCTATATGAATATGATCCCGGTATTAGATTATTATCATTATATCTGTATGTATTAATGTTTAATGAATTTCCAGCACCTGATACAAATCCTATTTTTTCCCAATCTGAATTTGATGACTTTCTCATTACTTCAAATCCATAGTTATTTATTTCTGTAGCAGTTGTCCAACTTAATGTTACATTGTTTCCATCAACAACAGAATTAAATGAAATCAATTCGACAGGAATTGTTGTAGCTTCATCTGCACCTCTGTAAGGAAGAACTAAGTCTCTTAGTTGGTTATCAAAATCAGTTGTAATTCCTGGAATAGGAATTCCCGCTAAATCAGCATCACCATCTGAAGGAGCGACGAGATGTAAATCTGTAAGTGAGGCAAAGAAAACATCTTTAAATATTGTATTTTGTTCTCTTGGGGCTGATGCAGTTTTATAGTCGTTAATATTATTATAACCTGTTGTTTGTAAGAAAGCAGCATAGTTATTTGCTGAGCCACTTGCAAAATAGCAGTTATAGTTTATATCCAAATTTGTAGGAAGTGTGGTTGGAACAAGCGCGAAACCAATATGATTAACATTTCCGCCAGTACGTTTATTTATTGCAATATTGTTTTTCATATTAATTGTGGCATTGGTAGCATTAGTTCGAATGCCAGCTGAAGTTGTTGCCCCTGCAGTCCCACCTGTATGCAAACCTCCAATAAATGCAGTGTTGTAATATAAATTTAAGGTGTATGCGCTTGTACCAAGGAATTCAATCCCGGTGATTGTTTGAACTGAAGCGGTGCTATCAACTAATGAAACCATATTATTCTGAACATTAAAAATACTTCCTGCAGCAGGGCTAGCAGAGTAAATACCTCTTAAATTACTTGTGGAAGTAGCGGTTGTCTTCAAATCATAAATCCAGTTTTTTCTGATGTTATATTCTGCGCCTGTAATAGTTGACATAATTATACCAGAAACAATTGTGTTATTTACACCAACCCTTTGATAAATTTTATTTGAGTCAATATCAGTATTTAATGCTCCGGAAACGAGCCAGATACCAGCATAGCCCCAATCATAAATTTCGTTATTTCTAATAACTATTTTATCACAAGGTGTTGCAGCAGTTCCTGCTATTCCTATTCCACTTCTTCCACCTTGAATCTTATTGTTTGATATTGTGTTAAACGAACTAGCTGCTCCAGTTCCAAACATAATTGTTCTGGGTCCTGCAGTATTCTGAGTATTATTAACAAGATGAAGATATCTTATTACATTATTTGTTGCACCATTCTGTAATAAGATAGTGTTTGAATTCGTACCAGTTGTAGCAAGATTTTCGATTTTAAAATCAACTGAAGTTCCAACACCACCGGGTCTTCCATCGAGTATGACAAAATCTGCACCATTGAAAACAATAATTCCGGAGGTGGAATTTGCAGAAATTATTTCACCCGAATTTCCAGCAGCTGGTCTTATTGTAATAGTATTAGTTGAACTGGCACTATCCTTTTGAATTAATGTGATGGGAATTGTTTCAGCCGATTGATTATAGGCGGCAAGAATTTCAATGATATATGCCTGAGTCATCGGACTTGGGATTGCATCATAAGCCGCCTGAATTGACGCATAAGTATTTACAAGAGTTCCGTCACCGGTTCTAAGTTCGACAGAACCAGCTTGAGAAAAAATTACAGTGTTCAATAAAAGAAAAATTGTTAAAGTTTGTAAAATTGTTTTCATTATGAGCCCTCCGTTTTTTGTTATATGGTTACTGATAATTTAAATGTAAGAATATTAGCAGATTAATCCAAGAAAAATCGTTCTCAATTTTTACTTTATGTAAAAGAGATGAGGTTTTGAGAAATTTTAGAAATCAATTCTAACAATTTAATCCGCTAATCATAAGCTGATTTTAAGTGCGATTTTAATGTTCATAATTTTTATTCAGAAATTTAAATTCAAGCTAAATTATAAAATTATTTCGAAGAAAAATTTTTAGAAAACAATATTGAGTTTCTACTTTAAATGTTTTTCAGAAAGATAAGTTTTAATCTTAGTAGAACGTTAAATAAAATTGTTTTAATTTTCATTGAGTAATTTTAAGGAGAAGTTATGACTAAATTCTGGCTTGTTAAATCAGAACCAGATGTTTTTTCTTGGAACGACTTAAAGAAAAGTAAAAACCAAACAACTTTCTGGGATGGAGTTAGAAATTATCAGGCGAGAAATTTTTTAAGAGATGAGATGAAACTCGGTGATCTTGTTTTATTCTATCATAGCAATTCAGACCCTCTTGCGGTTATGGGAGTATGTGAAGTTGTTAAAGAAGGTTATCCGGATCATACTCAATTCGACCCAGAGAATATTCACTATGATGAAAAAGCAAATCCCCAAAATCCAACTTGGTTTATGGTTGACTTGAAATTGAAGTTTGAATTCAAAAAACCAGTAACACTTGAACAAATAAAAACAAATACAAAACTTAAGGAAATGAAATTAGTTCAAAAGGGAAACCGTCTATCTGTTATGCCATTGACTAAAGCTGAATTTGATGAGATAGTAAAAATGGGAACCGAGTAATCAGACTTTTTTAAATTTTTAAATGAATGAAAAGCAAAAGTAATTTATTTTCTTCTGAGGCTGCCCGACAAGGAATCAGAACCACAATTATTGGGATTGTGGTCAGCATTTGTCTTGCAATAATTAAAATTATAACCGGAATTTTGGGCAACTCGTATGCACTTATTGCTGACGGAATAGAATCAACAACTGATGTATTCACTTCGATTGTTGTCGTAACAGGATTAAGAATTGCTCAATTACCTCCTGATGAAAAACACCCTTACGGTCACGGAAAAGCTGAGCCATTCGCCGGATTGATTGTGTCTCTTGTACTTTTAATTGCAGCCGTAATAATAATTTTTCAAAGCATACGAGAGATTATTACTCCTCATCATGCTCCTGCTTCTTTCACTTTAATTGTTTTACTCTTAGTAGTTTTTACAAAAGAAATTTTATTTCGTTCGGTTCTGAAAGTTGGAGATCAATACGGAAGTGTTGCGGTTACTAATGATGCATGGCATCATCGCGGTGATGCTATTACATCTGGAGCTGCTTTTATTGGAATTTCGGTTGCATTGATTGGCGGAGAAGGATATGAATCTGCCGATGATTTTGCAGCACTGTTTGCTTCTGTCATAATTATCTATAATGCATTCAGATTAATGAAACCTGCACTCGATGAGATTATGGATGCAACTCCAACTCAAATTCTGAAAGATGAAATTATTAAAGTCGCAAATTCAGTTGAAGGAGTAATTGCCTCTGAAAAATGTTTAATTCGTAAGATGGGGTTTGACTATTTTATTGATATTCATATAATAGTTGATGGTAATCTTTCCGTATTTGATGGACACGAAATCTCTCACAAAGTAAAAGATAGACTAACAGAAACTTTCAAGCAGATTAATAATGTCCTTGTTCACGTTGAACCAGCCACAGAAGAAAGGATGAATCGTGAACACATAAAAAAACAGATTAAAAAATGAAACCAATGAAGTGATAATTCATCCTACAACTGAATTAAAAAATTGTTTAGGAGATAAAAATGACTGCAAATGTTGGTGGAATTGACAAAATCTTAAGAATATCAACCGGTGCCATAGTAATTCTTCTTGGCTTAATTTATTCAAGCTGGTGGGGACTTGTTGGAGTAGTTCTGGTAGCTACAGGCTTCCTCAATTTCTGTCCGGTTTATACGTTATTTAAATTTTCATCCCGGAAAAACTGATCGGCAGAAAAGAAATAGCTGAGTTCTTAAAAGCAAGTTTTGTCTAAAAATTCTTGTTCTGTCAGTCAGAAGCTTAGGGATTGACTCTTTATTAAATGGCACGCTGATAACACAGATTATACTGATTTGCACTGATTTTTCTAATCTGCGTTAATCTGTTAAACCTGTGTCATCTGCGTGCTATACTTATCCTCTTGTTTAATTTGTTTTCACAAGTCACACTATCAAACTCTTTTTATTCATTTCCATATAAACTTTATATAATTTTACAATAAGGAATGAATCTTTTTTTCTTCCTATTTTGACTGAAACTTTATAATCGAACGGTTGTTAATTATTTTTATCATTAACATGGAGAGATAATATGTTTGAACAGCATATTTATATTGAAAGAAGAAAAACGTTAAAAACTAAATTCAAATCAGGATTATTATTGTTCCTCGGAAATGATGAATCCCCGATGAATTATTCTGCTAATACATACAACTTCCGACAGGATAGTTCTTTCTTATATTACTTCGGATTGAGTTTGCCAAATCTTGTTGGAATAATTGATATTGATGAAAATAAAGAATATTTGTTTGGATATGAATATACTCTTGCTGACATAGTTTGGATGGGTAAACAGCCAAGTTTAAATCAACTTGCTAATCGGATTGGCGTTGAATTTTCAGAGCCGATTTTAAATCTGAAAAAATTCTTGCAGAAAAAAATCAAAGATGGTGTTAAAGTTCATTTTCTACCACTTTACAGAGGTGAGCAAAAATTAAAACTTGCAGAACTACTCGATGAAAATCCATTTAAGATAAACAATAAATTCTCCAAAAAATTTGTTGAAGCGGTAATTGAACAACGTTCTGTTAAATCATCAGAAGAGATCGCGGAGATTGAATATGCCCTCGAGATTGCTTATCAAATGCACATCACTGCGATGCAGATGGCTCGACACGGAATAATTGAAAGAGATATTGTTGCTTCAATGGAAGGTATTTCGCGCTCACTCGGTAATGGTTTTTCTTTTCATCCGATAGTTTCAAAAAACGGACAGACACTTCATAATCACTATCACGATAATCAACTTCAGCAAGGAGATTTACTAGTTTGTGATGCTGGAGCAGAGTCATACAGATTTTATGCAAGTGATATCACAAGGACAATTCCTGTCGGTGGAAAGTTTTCTGCAATTCAAAAAGATATTTATGAGATTGTTCTTACTGCTCAGAAAAATGCCATCAGCTCTATAAAACCGGGGGCAAAATATGTGGATGTTCATCTTGTCGCTGCAAAAATTATTGCTGCGGGATTAATCCAACTTGGAATTATGAAGGGTAATCCTGGCGAAGCTGTCAAAAATGGAGCCCACGCACTTTTCTTCCCTCACGGACTTGGTCATATGATGGGGCTTGATGTCCACGATATGGAAGGATTAGGCGAAGAGCTTGTAGGTTATGATAAGAATACTCAAAGAAGTAATCAATTTGGTTTAGCTTATCTACGATTTGCGAAAGAACTTAGACCCGGTTATGTTCTTACTGTTGAACCCGGAATATACTTTATTCCCGAATTGATTGACCAATGGAAAGCGAAGAAAAAACTTAAGAACTTTATTAACTACGATAAATTGGAATCATTAAAAATTTTTGGTGGAATTAGAATTGAGGACAACGTGCTGGTTACTGAAACAGGTTGTAAAGTTTTAGGAAGACCAATTCCAAAAGAGGCAAGAGATGTTGAAGCGATTGTTAATGGCTAAATCTATTTTATTTAGTTTAATATTCGTTTCGCTGATTGTAGAAGTTTTTTCTGTTGAATTCTTTGCTCAGAATAAATTAAATCCGATTGCTAAAATTTCTAATGAAGATGTAAGGATATCGCTTATTAAATTTCATTCATTTATAAGTAGCAATAACAAGACCGATCATAAATTTTTAGTAGCTGAAGTGTTAATTGAAAATTTATCTGATAAAACGATTAATATGGGCGCAGATTATTCAATGAGTATTATAATTATTGATTCAAAAGGAAATGAATATAAATCTGGGATTAAAGGTGCAGGGATTGTATCAGAATTTTTAACAAAATTTCCAGACATTGAGCAAGATCAGAAAGCTTATAATTTATCTTTTAGCGATCAGTTTCCTCCTAAAGCAAAAGCTCATTCATTTTTATGTGGATATGAAGTTCCAGAAGATGTTCAGATAGTAAAATTCGGAGTTAAAAAGAAAAATTTGTTTTCGGAGATAAAACATAAATGAAATCAAATGAAATATTAAAATCCTCGTTAATTATTTTTTATGCACTTCTTGCAGGTCAAATAATCTTTCTTATAATTTCTTTGTATGTTGTTTCACTCGATGTGATAGAAACTAATTCCGACCTTTCATTGGTTCTAATTTTTTCTGTGTTACTTTTATTAAGTCCTTTGCTTATAGCTGGACCAATAATTTATCGCAGATTTATTTTAAGTCAATCAGATAAATGCAAAACTCTCGAACAAAAACTTGTTTTATACCGACAAGGGATGATTATTAAACTTGCAATGGTTGAAGGAGCTTCTATCTTTTCAATTGTTTGTTTTCTGATTACGGGTAATTTTCTTTTTGTAGTTATTGCGTTGATATTAATTATCTTATTCGCATTTCATAAACCATCTTCAGAAAAATTTGCGTCAGATTTTAATTTATCTCTCTCCGAAATAGAAGATTATAACCGTAACTAATCATTTGAACATTTTTTAGTACAAATATGTTTTCAATAAAAAAATTAAAGAAAATGAAGAATTTTGAAATACCACAATTTTATAGAAGTTCATTTATTACAAAAATTAAAAATTCAAGAAAGCAATCTGATCCGAGAAAAAAAGATTTCACTCCGACTTTACTAGATTTCGGTTCGTTAAGATTTTTTCTTGCCCGACATTTTGGGTTTTGCTATGGAGTTGAAAACGCAATTGAAATTGCCTACAAAACGATTGAAGAGAACAGAGGTAAAAGAATTTTTCTGCTTAGTGAAATAATTCACAATCCGGGAGTCAATAACGATTTGCTAAGTTTGGGAGTAAAGTTTCTTATGGACACTCACGGTAATCAAATTTTTGATTGGGATACACTTAGTTCCGATGATATTGTAATTATTCCGGCTTTCGGTACAACTTTAGAAATTGAAAGAAAACTCAATGAGTTGGGAATAAATCCATACAGATATAATACAACTTGTCCTTTCGTTGAGAAAGTGTGGAATCGGAGTGAATCTTTAGGAAAGCAAGAATACACAATCATTATACACGGTAAACACTATCACGAGGAAACGCGTGCAACTTTTTCTCATAGTCAGGTAAACGGAGCTTCAATAATTGTAAGAAATCTTCAGGAAGCAAAAATACTGGCAGATATTATTCTCGGCGAAAAAGACGAAAACATTTTTTATTCCTTTTTTGAAGGGAAATATTCAAAGAACTTTGATGTAAAGAAAGATCTTGTAAGAGTTGGAGTTGTTAATCAAACCACAATGCTTGCATCAGAGACTCAGGAGATAGCTGATTTGTTCAGAGATACTATGATAAAAAAGTTCGGTGTGGAAAATATAAAACATCATTTTGCTGATACACGTGATACGCTTTGCTATGCTACTTACGATAATCAACAAGCAACCTACGGCTTATTAGAAATCAAAGCTGACTTTGCAATTGTAGTCGGCGGATATAATAGTTCCAACACTTCTCATATCGTTGAATTGTGCGAAGAGAAACTTCCGACTTATTTTATTTCATCCGAAGAAAAAATTTTATCGAAAGATAAGATTTCACATTTCAATATTCACAATAAAACAGAACTGATTTCAATTAATTATATCCCCGATAAATTTCCAGTTGATATTATTCTAACAAGCGGAGCTTCTTGTCCAGATGCTGTTGTTGAATCAGTTTTAAGAAAATTACACTCCTTTTTCCCTGATGCAAAAGACGTTGATGAAACAATTAAATCGGTTTTAGAACTGTAATTTTTTTGAAACCAAACTACCTTAAAATAATCAAACATTAAAGAAAACAATTAAATATGAGCACAGAACAGATTTTTCTTTATTTAATAATTCTTTTAATAGTCTATTACATAGTAAAAAAAGTTTATTTATTTAGATCTATCAAACAATATTCACCAATTGAACTAAGCAACAGATTAAAGAAAGATAATACGTTGATTTTGCTGGATGTGAGAACTCCTTTAGAAAGAAAGCAAGATTACATCAAAGGCTCTTTTCATATTCCGTTATATGAATTGAATAAAGAGAATAAAGAATTAGTAAAATTCAAAGACAAAGAAATTGTTTGTTATTGCAGAACCGGAAACCGAAGTCTGACCGCTGCATCTAAACTTAAGAAATTAGGATTTAATTCAGCTAATCTTTCGGGTGGAATTTTAAGATGGAATCTGGCAAAAGTGAAAAAATAAAAAAGTATTTCAAACTCTCGCTTCCCGCAGTGATTGGAATAATAGGCGGATATGTATATTACTATTATGTGGGTTGTAATAGAGGTTGTGCAATCACCGGTAATCCTTACACAAGTATGATCTGGGGTGGAGTTATTGGATTATTATTAACGAATTTTAAAGGCAATAAAAAATCTGAGGAAGAGAAATGAAATACGGATTTTCAAAAACCACTGACTACGGATTTGAGCAAGCTGTTGAGAAAGTAACTGAAGAATTAAAAAAAGAAGGATTCGGTATTTTAACTACTATTGATGTAAAAGATACACTAAAGAAAAAACTTGATGTTGATTTCAAAAAATACATAATTCTTGGCGCCTGCAATCCTCCGTTTGCTCATAAAGCATTATTGGCAGAAGAAGAGCTTGGATTATTACTTCCCTGCAATGTTATTGTTTATGAAAAAGATGATAAGACAGCAGTTTCAATCTTCGATCCGATGACAATGACGGGAATAATTGAAAATCCTGAGATTAATGAAATCGCATCAGAAATTAAATCAAAACTTGAAAGAGTGTTTGAATCATTATAAAAGAAAGGAAATAAAATGACAGAACATTTAACTAAAGAAACTTTTTTAAAGAAAGTTTTTGACTATGAAAAAAACGAAGAGTGGAAATTCAACGGTGAACTACCAGCATTGATAGATTTTTGGGCTCCTTGGTGTGGACCTTGCAAAATGATTGGGCCTGTTTTAGAAGAGCTTTCAGATGAATATGCTGGTAAAGTAAATATTTATAAAGTTAACACTGATGAAGAGCAGGAGCTCGGGGCAGTGTTCGGTATCAGAAGTATTCCTTCTTTGCTTTTCATTCCTAAAGAAGGTCAGCCAAAAATGGCTGTTGGTGCTCTGCCAAAAGAATCTTTAAAAGAAATCATAGAGAAAGAACTTCTTACTCAAGTAGCTTAAAATTTCCTCTCATAAGAGCCTCGTTAATTTCTGATTACATTTTAGTAACAGAAAACGAGGTTTTTTTATTTTCTTGTCGGATAGAAAGTAATTATACTCCTAAATCTTTTTCACGTTTATTTTTGAATCATATAAAAAAATTTTTATACAAATTATATATCATAAAATCAGGGTGAGAAAATGAATAAGAACTATCCTCTATATTCCGTTCCAGATATTATTTCCATTCAGGATATGATAATTAAATCTTCAAGGGCATACAGCGATAAAATTGCACTTGAAGATTTAGCCGTGTCTCCTATTCCCAAAATAAG
>CAKZLD010000081.1 GCA_937125135.1 uncultured Ignavibacterium sp. | reverse complement strand
ATAATTAAATCTTCAAGGGCATACAGCGATAAAATTGCACTTGAAGATTTAGCCGTGTCTCCTATTCCCAAAATAAGTTATAAAGAACTCAAAGAAATAATTATCAAGTTTGGTAAAGCACTAAAAGAAATTGGGCTTAAGGAAAGAGATCATATTGCAGTGATTGGTGAGAACAGGGTTCAGTGGGGAATTACATATCTGACTTCAATGGTTTTCAATTTTGTTATTGTTCCGATTGATAGAAATTTGCCTCATTGCGATATCTTAAATATTCTTCACGAATCAGATACACAGGCAGTAGTTTTTTCTAATACTTTTAAAGATTTTTTAACTGAAAAGAAAGATACTCTAAGCAAGCTGAAATATCTCATAAGTATGGATGATAAGAATTCTTCTGATAATATTTATTCAATGACAGAGATTATCGAAAAGCAGAATTCATTTCTTGACATGCTTCCTGAAATAAATCCAAATGAAGTGGCAGAAATTATTTTCACATCGGGTTCATTAGGCAGAGCAAAAGGGGTTATGTTAAGTCAAAAAAATCTTGCTTCAAATCTTATGGCAATGACAAGTATGGTTGAAATTACACATCAGGACAAATTTTTGTCAGTGCTTCCAATCCATCACACTTATGAGTGCACGTGTGGATTTCTTTGTCCGCTTTATATGGGTGCTTCTGTCCATTATGCGCGCTCATTGAAAACTGTAGTTGAAGATTTACAAAAAGTAAAGGCAACTATTCTTTTAGGTGTTCCTTTGCTATACGACAAAATGTTCAAAAAAATAATGAAAGGAATTAAAGAAGATAAAGTCAAATCCTTTATCGTTCCTCCATTGTTGAAGATTACAAATCTTTTTGATGCTTTTAATAGTGATAAAAAAATGAAAAAAATTGTTTTCAAAGAACTTCACGAAAGATTTGGTGGTTCAGTCAGAATTTTTATAGCTGGTGGAGCAAAGCCCGATCCAAAGGTTGCGAGAGGATTAAGAGAATTTGGTTTCAATTTTATCCAAGGTTATGGATTAACAGAAACTTCACCAATTTTGGCTTTGAACAGATTATATAATTTCAAAGACGAAGCCGCGGGACTTCCTCTGCCAGGAGTAGAAATCAAAATTGATACTCCCGATTCAGAAGGAATAGGAGAGATTTTTGTCAAAGGAGATAATGTGATGCTTGGTTATTACAGAAACAAACAGAAAACTGATGAGGTTTTTCACAATGGCTGGTTTATGACAGGAGATTTAGGATTTATTGATAATGACGGATTCCTTCATATTTCAGGTAGAAAGAAAAATGTGATAATTGCAAAAAATGGGAAAAATGTTTTCCCTGAAGAAATCGAGGATTTGTTGAACAGAAGTCCTTTTATTCAAGAGTGTCTCGTTTATGGTGAAAAAGATGAAAAGCATGATGAAATAATTGCTGTACAAATCTTCACAGATGCAGAAGCTTTTATTGAATATTCTGAAAAGCAAAATGTTCAGATTACACCAGAATTAATTGAATCCGTAATCTCTGAAGAAGTTAAAAAAGTTAATTCAATGCTACCTCAATACAAGCAAATCAAAAAGACATTTATCAGAGAAACAGAGTTTGAAAAGACAACTACACAGAAGATAAAAAGATATTTAATCAAACAGCCAACTGAGAGTGAATAGTTTTAACCGGAGACTTCCAATTTTTTTGGAAGTCTCCTTTCCTAATCATCATCTCAATAAAATCATTTTCTTTGTTTCCAAATAATTTCCAGCTTTCAATTGATAGAAATATATGCCGGACGATATCTGCTTGTTACTGGATTCTGCTCTGAATTCTACTTCATATTTACCAGCTGGTTTGTATTCATCCACAAGGGTTGCAACTTCATTGCCAAGAATATCAAATACCTTTAAAGTTTGCCAACTGCCTACAGGGGATTCCCAACTTATGCGAGTACTTGGGTTGAATGGATTTGGATAATTCTGATGCAACTGGAATTCAAACGGTAATTCTACAAAATCATTTTTTACCGAAACAATTACAGGAAAGTTTTTCCAGTAAGCTTCTCGTATTGAATTTAGATTTTGTTTACCAACAGTAACAGAATTTTTTGGATTACTGCCACGACTTCCAACATAAGCAACAACTATTTTATTACTCTTGTTATTTTTTAGATTAAATGGTCCAACACTTAAAACAGTCCTCTGGTCTGCTGATAAATTATTCAACCATCCAATGTTTGATTCCGGATCACCCGAGTAAATAAATTTGGGATTAACTTCATTGCAGTTAACGACAAAAACAGTTCCAAATATCCAAGTGCAAGGATTGATAATATTTCCTCGTGTGGTTAAGCCCCCAAGTTGTTGATATCTCTGCTCGTTAATAGAAGAGGGATTACCCATATAAATATGAGAACTCATATAATGTAGTGATGAATTTATCTTTTGATTCTTTGCCCCTGGCAATGTATCAACACCAAGAACCTGACCACGAACATTATATGCTGTATCAATTGGAGTATCAACGCCGGGATCAAAAATTCCATTGTTGTTTAAGTCAATAAAAGTTTCCCCGGGAATGTAAACAACAGGTCCCTGAAGAATTGAATGTAAAAATGAAGGTGGATTATTTCCATACACAGGATCACTATTTGTTTTATAGGTAAAGACTGCCTGTCTTATTGTATCTGTTCCAACGAGATCATCAAAATAATTTAATCCAATATCCGCATCAGCCCAAGCACTGAAAATTATAGAGTCTAAATCAGACCCTGATTTGTTTAAAATATCGTATTTAACAAAAACCACATTATCAAGAGAATACTCTGTATTCATAAATGCATAAGTAGTTTGTCGGACTTCGATTCCAATTGGATTGGAATTAGGATATCTCCTGAATACTGAAGGAACTTTATCGCTGTAAACACAGAATGTTGTTTTATTCCCAATCAGTCCGGGTCTGTCTTCATTTGTATCCCACTGACCATTTCCATTTAAGTCAATAGGATTATAAATTCCATCACCATTGCCATCATAAAAATCAGCGCCAAGATTTACTGCATTAGACCAACTCTGCCACGCGGTTCCAAATGGTGGATCGTTTACGTCAACAACAAACAATTCATTTTGAATTTGCCATGAAACAGTATCAAATATTCCTGGTAGGAAATCTACTATTCTTGATGAAGAAGTATTTGCATTAGCCCAAAGTTGATTGTTTCTATATCCTGACAAGTAAAATCCACCTGAATATAAAATTGAACCCTCACCATACCAGCCACCGGATATGCCATTGACTGTCGCATCAGCAATTACACCGTCATTGACGATTGGAAGTTTTAATCGATTAATAGCGAATAGATGAACCGTTTTTTCGTAAGAGCTTAAATTAATTGTTGAGCCAGGAAATGATAATGAATTTCCCGCAGCATCATCAACCTGAATTCTATAAATAATCTGTGTCATATTATTCAAAGGACCAAAAACATTTCCCCAAACGTTATCATTTGCGAGTCCATCGTTATGTAATCCATCATCATAAATTGGCAGTGGAGAAATCTGAACCCCATTTCTTACTAAATTTAATCTCGCCTGAGTTATCTGACTTGTATTCAATATAACCGCATTAAAAATAATAGGCACATTTATTTGAGGTTGACTGTTTTGATAATGTACTACTATCGGTGGTGCGTTATTATCATTTACAATCCCGACTTGACCATACCAGAATTTCATATTCGTTTCTATTGAATCAAATCTACTCGAGTAGAAAATTACATAAGGATTATCTGGCGAGTTACCAACACTTACTAACTCATCTTTGCCTTGATATTTTGTAAAAGGAGAAACTGATGACCAGCTTACTCCGTTATTCGTACTCTGAATACTATAAATGTCCTTCAACTGATAACTAATGGTTGTTAAGAAACTATTTGTAAAACTTTTTATAATTTGATTTTCAAATACAATCTGAATTCTGTTATCTCCTGTTTTGACAATTTTCATTGAATTAATTTTCGCGCTATTGCTGTAAACAGTTTGCGGATTTGACCAATTAGTTCCATTATCAGATGATGTTTTGATTTTGATATAATAAAAAGAATTTTCTAAAGTGGAATAAACAAATCCAAGTTGACCAGATGCAAGTTCAATTACTTTTCCGTATGAATCAGTTGTATTTGCTTGAATGGGAAATTCATCACTCCAATTTAAACCGTTGTCCACACTTCTTCTGAATTTATATTCATTACTTATGTTCTGATATGAAATAATCAAATCACCATTTTGACATAGAGCCAGATCAAAGTTCTTTCCCTGAGTTCCGATTACTCCAGCGCCGACATTTATTGGACCTGTCCAATTCGTTCCCAAATCATCTGAATAGAATAATAAAAATCTACCTGCTAATTGACCAGAGCTTGGTGCAGCAACACAAATGATTCTGCCTGTGTTTGTTTGTATAGCAGAGATTTGCTGTGTTTCTTGTGTATAATTATATGGTTGAATTGGGTTTGTAGCATACCAACTCGCACCATTATCAGAACTTAATTTAACATTAAGTCTATTCGCTGCTATTGAATGATAATAAATAACAGCTAGTCTACCATTGTTCAACTTCAATGGATAAATAGCTTTTATAGTAGCCGGTTGACTTGCGAATGAGAGATGTTGAGGATCGTTCGGTCCTAAGATCTGATTTTTAATAAATTGTTCAGCAAAGGTTTTTTGTGAGAAATCTTCTACCTGGGAATCTGATTTTGACTGAGAATAGATAAGACAAAAAGACACCATCATTAAAACCAATAATAATGAGGTTCTCATAACTCTTCCTTAAAATTGCATATGAAAAATAATAGTTATGATTTACAAAATCAATTAAAATCAACTCGTAATAGTTTACAAAGGTTGTTCTTTACGAAAGAATAAATTCATAAAATTTTTATTTTGTTTTGAAATAATAACAGGTATTTTAGCTCTATGCACTGACAAAAATTCCCCGAAAGGATTTAGTGAGATATGAGCAACAACTTTACTACAACTGTTACAAAATCGTCAATTCTTTTAACTGAAAAATTTCTCCGTGATTTATCGAAAAACAACAATAAAGAATGGTTTGCTAGAAATAAATCCCGATTTGAAAATGAGTTTCTAATTCCCGCTTCTGATTTTGTAATTTCTCTTGGTGAAAGAATTCATCAGTTTGCTCCGGAAATTATCGCCATTCCTAAAATTGATAAATCAATTTTTCGTTTGCATCGAGATATGAGATTTTCAAAAGACAAAAAACCATATAAAACAAATCTTGGTATTTATTTGTGGGAAGGGAATAAACCACGAATGGAATGTTCTGGATTTTATTTTCATATAGAGCCGGGGCAAATATTTTGGGGATCTGGTATTTACAAGTTTAATGCTGAACAACTTAAAAAATTCCGAGATATAATTTCTGTTGATGAGAACGCAATAGATCTTGATAGTATTTTGAAGCGAATAACAAAAATTCCCGATTACAAAATTGGTGGTGCTGAACTTAAAAAAACTCCACGTGGATTAGATACAATGTATAAATACAAGAAGTTCTTTCTTCACACAGGTTTATATGCTTACTATGAAATAACCTCTATCGATGATCTCAGAAATACTGATATTGAGGATTTTTCCTTCAAAATATTTCAAGACTTCTATCCTCTTCATCGCTGGTTAGTTGATAATCTTACTGACTGATTAACATTATTACACTGAAACATTAACATAAAAATAATCTCACCTTAATACGAATTGGGTTGAATTTCTTTCAGATAATT
>CAKZLD010000080.1 GCA_937125135.1 uncultured Ignavibacterium sp. | reverse complement strand
TAGAAATCCGTCATCCGGGTTTTACAGGAACTTCCCGATCTGTTGATGCGGTAAGTACTTCCACAGCAGGTTACGGCACTAATTTCAGTGCTTTATGGCAATCTTCTTATACTCCTTCAACAGGTTCACAAGGTAATTTTAGTATAGTTAAACTTAGATATGAAGATCCAATTCCTGTTGAACTTACTTCATTCACTGCTAAAGTAATTGAAAATAAAGTTAATCTTTTCTGGTCAACCGCAACTGAACTAAATAATCAAGGTTTTGAAGTTCAGAGAAAAGTTAAGTCAGATTTTGAGAATGATTGGGAAAGCGTTGCTTTTGTTCAAGGATTTGGTACAACCGCTCAACCAAAATCTTATAGTTACGTAGATGAAGTTGAAGCTGGTACATACTACTACAGACTAAAGCAAATAGACTTTGATGGTTCATTTAATTACAGCAATGAGATTGAAGTAGATATCAAAATAGTAAATCAATTTTCGCTCGAACAAAATTTTCCGAACCCATTTAATCCCACTACAAAAATCAGTTGGCAGTCTCCTGTCAGCGGGTTGCAAACATTGAAAGTATATGATATACTTGGTAATGAAATAGCTACTTTAGTTAATGAATTTAGAGAAGCTGGGAAATACAATATTGAATTTGACGCAAGCAATCTTAATAGCGGAGTTTACATCTATAAATTAACCTCGGGAAATTTTGTCTCAAGCAGAAAGATGACGGTGGTAAAATAATTTTGAATTTTAAGTGTTAAATCTTCAATAATTTTTTTGAATGAGGCGGGCTTTATGCCCGCTTTTTTATGTTTTCTGTTTCTTCTTCGTTGCTGCAGGAAATAAAATATTATTTAATATCAAACGATAGCCCGGTGAGTTTTTATAAAGATTTAAATCTGTTGGTGGATCGCCAACAGCGTGCTGATAGTCTTCTGGATCGTGTCCAGCATAGAATGTAAATGTTCCTCTTCCAAAATTACCATGAATATATCTCACTTGATTCGTGTTCTGTCTTTCAGCAAGAAGGATAACTGAACTTTTTATGAGTTCCTTTCTAAACATTGTTGTCTGCCCCATAAAACCTCTGATGACATTTGTATGAGATTGAGTCAACATAGTGGGGACAGGATCATACTTTGCTGAAAAATCGAAAAGAGTGAAATAATCATTTTCCATATTTCCGATTTCAGTTGGTTGTATATCAATATCACTATATTCATAAATATATGGATTCATTTCCAACCTGAAATTTGTAAAAGCTAAAGTTTTTGAAAAATCTAATTTGGATTGTGCATCGGGATCAGCAGCATCACCGTCATAAATTGTAGCACAAATATCAATGTTTTCTGCAGCAAGTGCGATATCGTAAGAATCTGTTGCACTGCACATTGCAAACAGAAATCCGCCATTACCAATGTAAGATTTTATAATTCTGGCTACCTCTTTCATCATCTCAGAAACTTTTTTGAATCCATTTTTAGCAGCATTCTTTTCGTAGAGCATCTGTTGTTCTATATACCATTGAGCATTAGAAAAACTAGCATAAAATTTTCCATATTGACCTGTGAAATCTTCGTGATGAAGATGAAGCCAATCATACTTAGATAATTCACCTCTTAAAATTTCATCATTCCAAATTTTATCATAAGGGACTTTTGCATATTCCAAAGCCAAAGTAACCGCATCATCCCAAGGTTGAAATCCGGGTGGAACATAAACTGCAATTTTAGGAGCTTTTTCTAATCGAATTACATCCATATTATTATCTTCATTTTGAACTTCAGAGTAAATGCTTATCGCAGATGCTCCCGAAATTTTTTCAAACTTTACTCCTTCAATTAAACATTCTCTTGCTACCTCTTCTGAAAAATCAATAAGAAATGAGCCGCCTCTATAATTCAAAAGCCAGTCAGCTTTGTAACCCTTCTCCAAAGCTCTGAAAGTAATTCCATAAGATTTAAGATGGTCAGATTGTGATAAGTCCATTGGGATAAAAATTTTATCCTGACTTTGAACTCTTTGTGAAAAAATACAAACGAGAATAAAAACAAATATGATGGAGTAATTTTTCATTGAGTTAAATAAGTAGTTGAAGAAAGTTTTTGATTAAAGAAATCTCAAGCGATTTTAGCACCGGATTTCAAGTAAATGGGTTCTTCTTTATTGAGAACAACATCTCTTGTAATAATACACTTTTTTACATTCCTTTTATTTGGTATCTCATACATAATATCCAGCATAAAATCTTCAACTATCGAACGAAGGGCTCTTGCTCCCGTTTTCCTTTCTATAGCTTTTTGAACAATTGCGTCAAAGGCAAAAGGATCAAACTCAAGCTCAACACCTTCTAAGGCAAACAGCTTTTTATATTGTTTTACAATCGCATTTTTCGGTTCAGTAAGAATATTTTTCAATGCTTCTTCACTCAGTGGATGAAGTGGCGCAATTACAGGTAGTCTGCCAATCAATTCTGGTATCAATCCGAATTTTAACAAATCTTCCGGTTGAATGAAAGGAAGCAAATCTTCTTCCTCAATATTCTTTTCAACTTCGCCGACAAAGCCGATTTTATTCTGGTTGATTCTTTTTGCAATAATTTTTTCAATTCCTTCAAAAGCACCGCCGACAATAAAAAGAATGTTTTTTGTATTAACATTTATCAAACTTTGTTCTGGATGTTTTCGTCCACCTTTAGGAGGAACACCGGAAATTGTACCTTCAAGAATTTTTAATAAAGCTTGCTGAACACCCTCACCTGAAACGTCTCGTGTTATTGATGTGCTCTCACTCTTACGGGCAATTTTATCAATTTCATCAATATAAACTATACCGCGCTGTGCTTTTTCAAGATTGTAATTTGCCGCCTGAAGCAGGTGGACAAGAACTGTTTCAACATCATCACCAACATAACCGGCTTCTGTAATTGTCGTTGCATCAGCGATTGCAAATGGAACATCAAGAATTTTTGCTAGTGTCTGAGCTAATAATGTTTTTCCTGTTCCAGTGGGACCTATAAGGAGAATATTGCTTTTTTCAATTTCAACATCATCAAATTCGAATATGCTTTTTTTTGAATAAATTCTTTTATAATGATTATAAACAGCAACTGAAAGAATTTTTTTAGCACGTTCTTGTCCAATAACATATTCATCAAGCGCTTTTTTTATTGCAGAAGGAGTATATAAATTCCATTTTCCCTGTTTGATAAGATTACTTGATGAATTTTCAAAATTCGATTTAAGAATCTCTACACTGCTCTGAATACAATAATCACAAATAAAAACATCAGGACCTGCAATCAGATTATTGACCTCTGAGCTGTCTCTTCCGCAAAATGAGCAACGTATATGATCAGTATTTTTAGATTTAGGCATCTTTTTCCCTTTTCATAATTTCTTCATTTAGACGAATTATCGCCTGTCTTGATTCATCCAAATATATTGATTTCGGAAATTCTATTAATATTTTCTGATAGCTTTCAACCGCTAAAGTAAAATCCTTCAAAGCATATTCACATATTTTTGCTTTCAAATATAATGCTTTATCTGAAAAAATGTTTTTCTCTTTGGCATTGTAAATTTGTTCCAGTTTAGAAATTCCTGCATTATAATCACTTAAAGCTATATCCATTTCAGCAGATTTAATCAAACAGAAAGGTTGAAAAATAAATGATTGGTGATTTGAAGCGATTTGGTCGAAAAGTAATTGAGCTTCTCGGAATTTTTTTTGCAAAACTAAAATTTCAGCTTGAGTATATTTAATTAAATTGATGGAATCATTCTTAGCCACATTCAGTAACAGCGAATATTCTAAAGCATCATTTGTAAAATCATTTTTTACATTATTAGTTATTTTTCTGATATACTCGGATGACGAATTGAAATCACCTTCAATCGCATAAAGTTTTGCAAGCAGGAAATAAGATGATAATTTATCTTCATCTGAATACGCTGCAACAGTTTCAATTTTTTTCAAGAAATTTTTAGCATCTCGAGTATTGTCTGAGAACAATTTAATCATTGCTATTTCATATAAACTCTTTGCATAAAATCTTGAAGTGGGAAAATTCTTAATTATCTCATCGAATACTTCTTCCGCCTTCTGAATTTCATTATTTATGTATAACTTAATTTTTCCTATCGAATACAAAGCCTCAACTGCTACATCAGAGTATTTGAAAATCTTAATAACCTCTTCGTAAGCGGAAATAACATTATTTGTCTGTAACTCGGACAAGAACAACGGTTGATAAAAAGTTTTCCAAATATCGTTTTGCTTATTGAAATTATTCCAAAGCAGCGCATCCAAACTCTTTGCCTGTCCAAGTTTTGCAGAAGACTTTATACTTGAATTTTCAGAAACAGAGTAAGTGTATTCAAAAACTTTTTTTGCAATATCAAATTCATTTTCGTTGATTAGGAAATTTGCGTAATTAAGTAATTGCTGTCCACCAGTTGATTGAGTTTTTTCAACTTCTTTATATAATTCAAATGCTTTTGAGTATTGTTTTGATTCTGTGAATAATCTTGCAAGAAGATTTTTAAAGACAATTCCTTTTGATTGATAGTTCGATACAATTTTGATGGCATTTTGCAACACATCAGGTTTGTTAATGAATGAAAAAATCTTAGATTCAACCACCGGATACATACTTTGATTGACAATAAGCATTTCACAATATTCTTTCATTGCTGATTCATATTGCATCGTTATCAGGAACAACTCGCCCAAATCCATTGTAAAGATTGTTGGATCGTTGGATTTACTTTTTCCGTTGAGTAAATACTCGATTGCTATTTCAAATGCTCTTCGTTCAATTGCGTAATTTGCCATCATTCTGTAAATGAACGGATTTTGTGGAGTTTTTTTAATTGGAATTTCCCACTTTTCTTTTGCTGATTTTATTTCCCCCATCAGATAATAAACCGAGCCAAGCATTCCGTAGAGAGTTGCATCTTCACTATTCGAACTCAAACGAAGTTCTATAATTCTTATAGCTGTTTCATATTTTTTGGTAGTCAAGTATAAATTATAAAGTTTGTTGAAATAATTCGGATTATTTGGATTCTTCTGAAAAAGATTTTCAATTATCTCGATGGCTTTCGCGTGATTTCCTGCTTGCTCATAATTCTCAGCCAGCATATACTGATTTGCTTCAAAAGGATCATTCTGAGCTTTAGTAAGCATAAGAGGGAATAAAATGCAAAGAAAAAAAATCTTCATTTATTAAATCTCTTTCATCATTAAAAAATGTTTTATTTCTCCAAACAACGTGTGGGAAGGTTTAACCACCTTATAACCATTTCTCTTATAAAAATTAACTACATTTTCTCTTGCGTGAAGAATAATTTTTTTTGCACCTTTTTCAATTACTTTATTCTCAAGTTCATCTAAAATTTTTTTCCCAATTCCTTTGCCTTGCCAATCCTTTTCAACAGCCATATACCTTATTTGTGCTTCTTCATTATTATTGAAATGAGCACGACCACATCCAATTATTTTTTCATTCTCAACTGCGATAATATGAATTGCCTGTCCTTCAAGCTCATCTTGTTCACTGCCTTTGGGTTGATACCAGGGTGCACGAAGTATTCTCCAACGCAAATCATAGTAATCGAAAAATTCTTGTTTTGTTTGAGGAGATCTAATAATCATATCCTTTTGATCATTAAAAATCAAAGTCAATTTTTATTGTAATCAATAAACTATTCATTACCATCAATATCAGCACGATTTAAAGCAGACAGCGGTAATGATTTGCTTGCTTTAGCACCAAGTTGTTTCATCTTTTCAAC
>CAKZLD010000079.1 GCA_937125135.1 uncultured Ignavibacterium sp. | reverse complement strand
TTGTTGAACTCTTACTCAGGAATTGCAGCTTCAATGACTGGATTTGTACTTTCTAATAATATGTTGATAATAGCAGGAGCATTAGTTGGTGCTTCAGGAATTATTCTGACAATAATTATGTGCAAAGGAATGAATCGCTCATTGATGAACGTAGTTCTTGGAGGATGGGAGAATGCTGGTGCAACTGGTCCCGCTGCTTCCGCTGCTTCACCAAAAGGTCAGGTCAAATCAATTGATTCAGAAGAACTTGCAATGCTACTTGATTCAGTTAGTAGTGTGATTATTGTTCCGGGTTATGGAATGGCAGTAGCTCAAGCTCAGCATGCTGTAAGGGATTTGATGAATGTTCTTGAGAAAAAGGGTGTTAAAGTACGTTTCGCAATTCATCCAGTTGCTGGAAGAATGCCCGGTCATATGAATGTCCTTCTTGCTGAAGCTCAGGTTGAATATGATAAGCTACTTGCTATGGAAGATATTAACGATGATTTCCCGAATACTGATGTTGTAATTGTCATCGGAGCAAATGACGTTGTTAATCCCGCAGCTCGACATGATCAGAATAGTCCGATTTATGGAATGCCAATATTGAATGTTGATTATGCAAAAACTGTAATTATTAACAAACGCTCATTGAATGTTGGTTATGCAGGAATTGATAATGAATTATTCTTTTATCCAAATGCACTGATGTATTTTGGAGATGCGAAAGATGCCATTACAAGATTAGTAAACGAATTGAAATCATCTTCATAATCAAAAAAAATCATTGATATTGTCCCTCTTTCGTTATGAATTAATGGAGGAGGGATTTTTTATGATAATAGAAGTGTAAAAGTAATTCTTGATTTATGATTAATGATCAACGATTTAAGATTTAAGAAGTAATTAAATAAAAGATTTTAACGATGAAAAGGAAAGATTGAGAAGAAGGATTGATACATTTTTCGGTTTTGATAATTGAATTATTAAATGAATTAACCAACACAATCAAATAATCATTTCGCAGGTCAGTTAGTTCGATCAGGTGCTTCACCGGCATTAAATTATTAAACTTTCAGAAGCTGTGAAATCTCCATTTAAAATTGAATCTGCATTTCAATAGAATAATGAATTGTTATCAATTTTTGTAAAAGCATCTAGACAGCTTAAAAAATCCGAATGATTCTTAACTTAAAAAATCATGAATCATAATTCGCTAATCATAAATCGTCAATTATATTTCAACCTTAAAAAACACAGTTAAATTTACATTATCCTATACGTTTTTCATATAATAAACCTAAAAATTCTCTCTTCATTCTTAAACCAAAGATTTATATTTGAAACACAAACACAAAACATTTGGTGAAATTATGAAAATGGATTGGCAAAAATTTATCGGCAAATTAGTCAATGTAACATTGCACGAAAACTACGGTTTAATAGAGGATAAAAGAAATGATCAGACACTTTATGAAATTGTCTTCAAACACGGGAATCTGATTGAAGTTTATGATGAAGGTCTTTTACTTGAAACAGTAAGAGAAAATCATAAAGTAAATATTTTTATTCCACATTCATCAATAAAGTGCATTGAATTTTTTGATGTCAATCTGGAGCAGAATTGAAAGAATTATTTTTAACTCTCATATTTTGTATCACTAATCTTTATCCACAAATTATAATCCGCAGTTTACAGGTTTACACCACGGATGATGATCGCTCTTTTCCTGTTGTCAATTCCCGAAATAAACTCGTAATCGAATTTGATGTTGATTCGAAAAAATTACCCGATCTGAATATCATTTTCAAATTTTGTGATAAAAACTGGAAACCAACTGATAACATTTTTCTTCAAAATCAGGGACAAAATACTGCTTTCATACTTGATTATATTTCTTTACCCGTAACATTAGAAGAAGCAAGATTTAATTTTCGAAACGAATTTCCCGATGATGACGGTTATGTGAGCTTTCCATATTCTGGTAAATGGAAATTCTTCATAGTTGATTCTTATAATCCTGAATTCGTCTTAGCAGAAGGGAAGTTTATTGTTGATATTTCTGAAGTTAAACTCGATGTGAGTATTAAAAAATCTAATTTGATTGATAAAATCTATTCGCCAAATGAACTTTCACGTTCGTTTGAAATTAATGTCAAAGCAGTGATTCCGGATGAATTTTTCCCTCATTTTGTTGAAGAGGTTGAAATTTTCAGAGATCATTTGACTGATTTTTCATTGAGACAAAATAAAAGCGATGCACTTAATTTCAATAGAGATTTCAAGTGGGATGGGGCAAATAAAATTTCTTTCGTATTTAGAGATTTAAGACCAGGGAATGGTTACAGACAAGTAAATCTTATGAACACCAATATTTACAGCGCAAAAAATGTTCAGGCTCAATTTGAAGGCTTTGAAACAACGAGATTCTATTCTTCTCCTTCGATTGATTTTAATGGCGGAATGCAGCTGAAAAATCCTAAAGATCCTTATGCAACTTATATGAACGTAAAATTCAGATTAAAACCAGCAAATGAAATTTATAATGACATCTATTTAATCGGAGCTTTTAATAATTGGAAAGTTGATGACAAATATAAACTTGACTTCGATGGGGATATATTCTCAAAGACAATTCTACTTAAACGAGG
>CAKZLD010000078.1 GCA_937125135.1 uncultured Ignavibacterium sp. | reverse complement strand
AGACTGGAACAGAATTATCCGAACCCATTTAATCCGACAACGACAATTTCGTTTAGTATTCCGACTAAATCATTTGTTACACTGAAAGTATATGATGCTTTAGGTAAAGAAGTGGCAGTTCTTGTTTCTGAAGAGTTACTCGCTGGAACGTATTCAAGGCAATGGAATGCGTCAGGTCTTCCAAGCGGTTTGTATTTCTACACGCTTCACTCTGGCTCATTGAGTGAAACCAAGAAACTTATTTTGCTCAAATAGAGGATTGCGTTTTTATTAAAAAAAATAATGCCAACATAAATTAAATATAGTGTGCAAAGATTAAGAAAGCGAACTCAGTTGAGTTCGCTTTCTTACTTTTGTTACAATTTTGGAGTGCGGCTTGGGGATGTCAAGACGAAGATTGTCCGGATTGATAGCACCCTACACGAATCTTTTTTGTTTTGCAAAGACAAACGACTCATTACCATAAACTTAGCCATCACACTGATGCTTTCTTAAGAATAAGACTTGAAAATCAGATTAAATTTTGGTATTCTCATAAAAAGTTTGTATAAGACTAATAGTTAGTTTATACAACTTTATATTCAGATAACCCTGTAACTACTGTTAAGTTTTCAATTTCTTCAACTCCACTCTCATTGTAAGAGGGTTGAGTGTGAGTCTTGTTGTTTACGATATACTTGGCTATGAAGTTACAACTTTAGTAAATGAATCAAAAGTTCCGGGGACTTATGAAGTTGTTTTCAGCGGATCAGACCTTCCTTCAGGAGTTTATTTCTATCAATTGAAAATTGGAGATGCTACGGGAAATTCAGAACGAGTTTTTTCAAACAAAAAAAATGATACTCATCAGATAATTATTTATTAAACTCAGCAAGAGATTTTTTGATTATTTCTTCCAATGAAAGATTTGGGTTTACAGAAAGTAAATCCCGTACAACTTTTTCCGAATTTTTCTGATTGTAACCGAGAGTAACCAATGCTGAGATTGCCTGCTGTCTGATCGAATAATCTGTTCGTGAAGTAAATTCTGTTTCAAAATCGGATACTTTTGATTTGAGCTCTAAAACTATTCTTTCAGCAGTTTTTCTTCCCACTCCAGGTATTGAAACCAATCTTCCCACATCACCCTTTATAATTGCATCGCTTAAATCATCAACAGAAATTCCTGATAAAATGCTCAAAGCCACTTTGGGTCCTATACCGCTGATTGAAATCAACAGCTCAAACATTTGTTTTTCTTCGACAGAATAAAATCCATAAAGATTGATAGCATCTTCTCTGACGATTGTATGAATGTGTAAAGAAACATTCGAACTTTCGTTAATTTTTTCAAAAGTTGAAATTGAGATGAAAACCTGATAACCAACTCCATTAACATCAAGTAAAAGCTGAGTAGGTTTGATAGAAATTATTTTACCAGATAAAAATCCTATCATAGCACTATCCAATTACTCTTTCAGGAAAAGCTTCGATAAAAGATTTCCAGTTATTCTTTTTTGATTTAAAATTTTTCATTCTGAATGAATGACAAACTGCTATAGCAAGTGCATCACTCTCATCAGCTTTAAGTTTTTCATTTTTTAGAGATAGCAGACTGTTTATCATATATGAAACTTGTTGCTTCGATGCAGAACCTTTTCCGACAACTGATTTTTTTACTTCACGAGGCGAGTATTCGCTTATATTCAATCCGCAATGAATTCCTACAAGAATTGATACTCCTCTTGCATATCCGATTTTCATAGCTGATTGAACGTTCTTTCCGTAAAATGCCGTTTCGATTGCTAACTCATCCGGTTTGTATTTTCTAATAAGTGTAGTTAATTCTTTATAAATTATTTCCAGTCTTTTCGGGATTGGCTTGAAGGAAGAAAGATTTATCACTCCGCTGTACAATCTTTTCAAAGAATTACCGGAATACTGAATTATTCCAACACCTGTTACAATTGTTCCGGGGTCAATCCCAATGATAATCATTAAAATCTGTGGGGAAATTAGTCAACGAAATCGGCACTTGTATAAACATTCTGAACGTCATCACAATCTTCAATTGCTTCGATTAGTTTCATAACTTTTTCAGCATCTTCACCGGATACTTTAATTTGATTTTTAGCAACCCACTGCAAAGAAGCATTCTCAATCTGAAGATTATTCTGTAACAAAGCTTTTCTAACAGGTTCAAAATTTTCCACAGAAGCTGAAATTTCAAAGTAGTCTTCTTCCGTTTGTAAATCATCAGCGCCGGCATCAAGCACAATTGCTAAAATATCGTCTTC
>CAKZLD010000077.1 GCA_937125135.1 uncultured Ignavibacterium sp. | reverse complement strand
TTCTCATAATCGGCTATAATACTTTTCAATGTGGAATCCTCTGTTGGAATTTTTAGCGATGATTTCCTCTGCAATGAAGAATAAACATAATATTTAGCAAGATGTATATCGTCAACCATTTTGAAAAATTCACCATCACTTGTTTTGATTTCAAAATGACCGAATAATTCTGAGGCGATAACAAGAATTTTGTCGGGGATAGTTTCATTATAGTAATTTGAAGAACTTAAAAAATCATCAGGGAATACTTTCAATTCGGAGGATTTAATTCTTTCGGTTATTTTTTTAAGTAATTTATTTTCAGGATTTATTTTATTAGTGGACATAGGGAAAAAGAGAGTTACTAAAGACCTAAAACTTTTTGATAAAGATTTTCATACATCGGAATTACAATAGACTTATCAAATTTTTCAACAGCTCTTTTCCGTGCGTTTTTAGAAAACATCTCAAATTTTTTTTCATTGGTCAAAAGATCAATGGAGTATTTTGCCATTCTATCCGTATCACCGATTTCAGAAATGAATCCGCATTCATTGTGTTTGATTAATTCCGGAATTCCTCCAACTGATGAAGCAATCACTGGCAGCCCACAAGCCATTGCTTCAAGAGCCGCTAAACCAAAACTTTCAGATTGTGAAGGAAGTAAGAATAAATCACTTGCATTTAGTATATCTACTATTGCTTCTTGTTTTCCTAAGAATTTTACTCTATCAGAAATATTCAACTGCCTTGTTAGTTGTTCGCATTCAAATCTGTCAGGACCATCACCGATTAACAATAGTCTTGAAGGAATTTCTTTATTTACTTTGTCAAAAATCTTTATTACATCAGGAACTCTTTTTACGGGCCGGAAATTCGAAGTGTGAATTAAAATTTTTTCACCATTAGGTGCGATATGATTTCTGTACTGAAAATTCGGGTTAGGTTTGAATAATTCTGTATCTATGAAATTTGGAATTACTTCAATTTCTTTTTTTATCTCGTATTGAGTGATAGTTTTTTCTTTAAGAAATCTTGAAACTGCTGTAACTGAATCACTTTTTTCAATACTGAAATTTACTAAAGGCAGAAAATTGGGCTCTAATCCTACTAATGTAATATCTGTTCCATGTAATGTTGTTATAATCTTTATGTCTTTCTTCTCTTTAAGAATCTCTTTTGCTAGATAGGCAGAAACTGCGTGAGGAATTGCATAATGAACGTGGAGCAAATCAAGGTTCTCGAATTTTGCTACTTCAGCCATTTTGCTTGTGAGCGTTAAAGTGTAAAGAGAAAATTCAAAAAGCGGATAGTTGCTTGATTCAACTTCGTGATAAATAATGTTCTCAACATATCGGTTTAATCTGAAAGGTACGGCGTAGCTTATAAAATGAACTTCATGCCCTCTTAAAGCTAATTCTTTTCCAAGCTCAGTTGCAACTGCACCACTTCCACCATAAGTCGGGTAACAGGTAATTCCAATTCGCATATTAAATTTTTTATTTTATTAACAAATATAATTCTAAAGATACTTTATTGCTTTCAATGATAGTGATTTAATTTTATTAAATTTACGTTGTATGATAACGAATAATTTATTATGAAATTATTAATTATTGGCGGGTCTGTTTTTGATAGAATAGTCTCTGAAGAAAAAATAGAAGAATCAGCTGGCGGGATTTATCATTCAGCTTTGAAGATGTTAGAAGTTAAAAACACAATTGATATTCTTTCTCTTTGCACTCAGATAAGTTCAAAGACTTACAAATATTTCAAAAAAATTTTTGAACAATGCGATGAAAAATATTTTGATGAAGTTGAGAATATTCCAACTGTAACACTCGAAGAATCTCTATCAGGTTACAGAAAAGAAACATACTCCGATTTAGCAACTCCATTAAATTTTGATCAAATAGATTTCGAAAAATTTGATGGTATTTTAATAAATGTGATTACAGGCAAAGAGTTAGATTATAATATATTACGAGAAATCAGAAATCAGACTAAAGCATTAATTTATTTTGATGTTCATTCATTAAGCAGATTATCTTCTTCAATCGGAGAAAGAAAATTTTGTCTGATTCCTGAATTTGAACTTTGGGCAGAAAGCATTGATATTATTCAAGCAAACGAATATGAATTAGTCTCTTTATTTAATATTGCTGATGAAATTTCAGTTGCTCAAAAATTATTTTCTTTGGGAGTAAAAGTTTTGATAGTTACAAAATCAGAAAAGGGTGCCAAAGTGTACTTCAAAGATGAAGATGAAATAAATTTTTATTTCAAATCAGCAAAAAAGTTTAACGGTGTGAACACGATCGGATGTGGAGATTATTTTGGCTCTTCTTTTTTTTACAATTATTTAATTACTAAAAATCATTTTTCAGCTTTGAATTTTGCAATTAATGAAGTTGAAAAAACATTATCAAACAGAATCTAATGCAGATAAAAGAATTGATTAAAAGCAGAATAATTATTTTTGGTTCGAACGGGATGTTAGGTCAACGTTTAACCAAAGTCCTTTCTTCAAAAGAAGTTGAGTTATTAGCTTCATCATTTGAAGATTTTTCTTATAACGAAAAAGTTGAATATCAGAAGTGTGACATTACTGACAGAAATAAAATTAAAAAACTAATTTTTGATTTTTGTCCCGACTTCATCATAAATGCAGCAGCTTATACAAATGTTGATAAATCGGAAACCGAAAGAGAAACAGCCTGGAGAGTCAATGTAAAGGCTGTTGAGTATATGGCAGAGTCAGCTAGAATACTTGACTCACACATCATACATATTTCTTCAGATTACATTTTTGATGGTGAAAATGGTCCTTATATTGAAAACGTTCATCCTAATCCAATTGGATATTATGGTAGAACAAAACTCGCAAGTGAAAATGTATTAAAACTCTATTCGGTTAAACACACTATAATAAGAACTAATGTTCTTTATGGACCTACTCATTTTGGAAGGCCTGATTTTGTAAAATGGGTAATTGATTCATTGAAAAATAAAAATCAAATAAGAATTGTAACTGATCAGATTAATAATCCTACCTTTATTGATGATTTGGTACAGGCAATTATCAAAATCATGGAATTGGGTAAAGAAGGCACTTACAACATTGGTGGACCTGATTTTTTATCACGTTTCGATTTCACAATTAAAATTGCTGATTACTTTAATTTAGATAAAAGCCTGGTAATCCCAATCATTACTAAAGAATTAAATCAGCCTGCTCGACGTCCACTGAAGTCGGGATTAATTACGATTAAGGCTCAATCTGAGTTAGGTTACCGACCTCATTCAATAGAAGATACCTTCCGAATAATAAAAGAAGAATTTAATATTTAGTCCTATGCTCTATAAAAATTATAAAAAATTTATCTTTGATCTTGATGGGACAATCTACAAAGGAAGTTCAATAATTGATGGCGCAATTGAAACGATTAATACAATTAAAGCATTTGCAGAGAAATTAATTTTTGTCTCAAATAAAACAACGGATTTGCCAGAAGATTATTTTAATTTTCTCAAGTCAGCAGGCGCCGCAATTAATGAAAAAGATTTTATTACCTCAACAATGGTGATTGGAAATTTCTTGAAACAAAATTTTCCGGAACAAAAATTTTATTCAATCAGTGAAGAAAAATTTATTTCTTACTTATCGAATTGTGGCTTGACTTATTCAGAAAAAATTGAAGAAATCGAAATAGTTATCATCACTTTAGATCGCACTTTCAATTTTAATAAACTTGAGATTGCAGCAAATGCTTTAGAGAACGGTGCCAGATTCTTTGCAGCAAACATTGATGATACTTGTCCTGTTGAACAAGGCGAAATTACAGATGCCGGTGCAATTATTTCTGCTTTAGAAAAAAGGACACACAAAAAGCTTGAACTTCATTTTGGAAAACCTTCAAAGTTTATGCAGAATTATATCTCAACGTTGTTTGATAATAACTTAGAGGGCACTTTACTGATTGGTGATAGAGTATCAACAGACATTTTTATGGCGAATGAGATGAAAATTGATTCTGTGCTGGTTGAGACGGGCGTTAAAAATTTCGAAAATCTTCCAAATGGATTTTTACCCACATATAAACTAAAATCAGTTTACGACTTGATTCGCTAAATATTGAAACCCGAGCCAATATTTTTTAGATTTGTCAGTGAAATAATTAAGTTTAAGCCCCGGTAGCTCAGCAGGATAGAGCAGCAGTTTCCTAAACTGTTGGTCGGAGGTTCGACTCCTCTCCGGGGTACAAAATTGTTAAACCAGTTGGATTACTCGCTTGAATACAAATCAATCAAAAATTGATAGCCTTTTAAATCAAATAGATATTAAATTTTTCTTTGAACACCCCAAAGATGTTATCGTTCAACAATTAAACAATCTGCTTAATGGCTCACATTATATAGAATTAATCAAACCAGCAAGACTCGGTGATGGTATAATTAAATTGGATGAGTCTCAGGAAAATCATCTCTTTGAAATTTATGACAAAGCACGGTTATCGGGGAGAATTTCTAAATTTGTTCCTGCATCAGGAGCAGCAACGCGAATGTTTGCTAAACTTCATAGCTCACTGAAAAAATTTCAAAATTCGGATTTAAATAGAATCGTTCAATTATCTAAAGAAGATAATGAAGCTTCATATTTGGAATATGTAATAAATAATTTGAAAGAGTTTGCTTTCTATGATGATCTAACCATCATCTTAAAAATAAATGATTTGAATTTTGATGATTTAATTAAAAATAATCCTTTATCTGTTCTTAATTTAATATTAAGTTCTGATGGATTGGATTATAATAACAGACCAAAGGCTTTACTAAAATTCCATAAATATTCAGACTATTCACGAACAGCATTTATGGAGCATCTTTTTGAATCAACTTTTTATCAAGCAGACTTTAATAATAATATCTCAATCCATTTTACTATTTCAGAAAATCATTTGAATTTGTTTCAGGAAGAAGAAAAATCTATAAAATTATTTGACACTTTAAAGAACTACAATTTTCTTATTTCATACTCTTACCAAAAAAAATCAACTGACTCAATAACTCTAACGGAAGATAATAAACTATTTCTTGCACCTTCAGGAGAGATTTTGTTCAGACCCGCCGGACACGGTGCACTATTGGAAAATCTGAACGAACTTAATGCTGACATTATTTTTATCAAAAATATTGATAATGTTTGTGTTGACAGTCTAAAACCGATTACGGTTAAATATAAAAAACTACTTGCCGGCTTTCTGATAATGATTCAAAAGCAGATTTTTGAGTATTTATCTATACTTGAAAAGAATCTGGATAATGAGAATTCAAGAAAGGAGATAATGAGTTTTTCTGAAAAGTTACTCAACATTAAACAGCCAGATGGATTCAATCTCTGGGATGCTGATAAACAAAGACAATTTCTTTTCAATAAGTTAAACAGACCAATACGAATTTGTGGTGTAGTTAAAAATCAAGGAGAACCTGGAGGAGCACCATTCTGGGTTAAAGATGAAAATGGAGATATCAGTTTACAAATTGTAGAACAATCACAAATCAATTTAAGCAGGGATGATCAAAAACTGATTTTTAATAATTCAACTCATTTTAATCCTGTTGATATTGTTGCTGCAGTTCGAGATTATAAAGGTAAAAAATTCAACTTACTCAATTACAGAGATGATAAAACTTTCATGATTGTTAATAAAAATTTTGGGTCGGAAAAAATTAAGTCTCTAGAGTTACCCGGATTGTGGAATGGTGGAATGGCAGATTGGATTTCAGTATTTGTTGAAGTTCCTTTAGAAACTTTTAATCCTGTAAAAGAATTAACTGATCTTCTTAAAACAGGTCATAAAGAAAAAGTAAACTAAGAGAATGAAATGAAAAATTTATTAACCTCATTATTTCTAGTTATTATTATTGTTGCATCTACTTTTAGTCAGCATTTACAAACAAGAAATGAAATAAAACCAGATTGGGAAGACATTTATCCGGAAGGTTGCACTACAATAGCCGTTGGTAAACTTGCAAGTTTTGACGGAAGTGTAATGACCTCGCACACAGACGACAGTCATCGAACAAGAAGTGAATTTGATATAATGCCAGCAAAATCTTTTCCGCCGAATTCAAAAATGAAATTGTATAAACGAGTAATTGATAACTCTAAGAAAATGCCTGCTTATAAATTTATTGAAACTGGTGAAATACCGCAGGTTGAAAAAACTTTCGGATATATCAACACTGCTTATCCTTGTATAAACACAGAGCAACTGGCGATAGGTGAATCAACATTCGGAGGTAAGCCAGAATTGAAATCTGATAAAGGACTTATTGATTGTACTCAGCTAGTAACTTTGATGGTTGAAAGATGTTCAACTGCAAGAGATGCAATAAAATTAGCTGGCGAGCTTTTAGAGAAATATGGCTGGAATGACGACGGAGAATGCTTATCAATTGCTGACCCAAATGAAGTATGGATGTTTGAAGTAGTTGGTCCTGGCAAAGATAAAATTGGTGCGGTTTGGGTTGCTCAAAGAGTTCCGGATGAACATATCAGCGTGAATGCAAATGCAAGCAGAATAAGACAAATTGATACAGCTGATTCAGAAAATTTTATGTATTCATCGAATGTATTTCAGGTTGCAATTGAAAACGGTTGGTGGAATCCTAATAAAGGTCCTTTCGAGTTTTGTTATGCTTATGCTGATCGAAATTCTCTTGCAGCAAGAAGGCGTGAATGGAGAGTTTTTGATCTTGCTGCTCCTTCATTGAAATTAGATCCAAATTCTGAAAATTATCCTTTCTCTATAAAACCAGATAAAAAAATAACTTTGGAAAAAATGGTAGAGATATTTTCAGACTATTACGAAGGGACTGACTTTGATATGACAAAAAATCTGACAGTCTCGGATGATAGTGGCAGGACAATCATTTCACCTCTTGCAAATCCACAGATGCCTTATGATATGAATAAACTTTTGAAAATTAATGGCGGATGGGGTTGGCGTGGCGAAAGAACAATTGCACGATGGTACACAATGTATGCAACCATTATTCAATGCAGAAATTGGCTTCCTAATGAAATTGGCGGATTAGTTTGGTTAGCTTGGGATAATGTTGCAACTTCTATTTATACTCCTCATTATTGTTCAATTACCAAAGTGCCTGAGACAAGTTCAACACCCGGACGAGAGAATGGATTTACTCGTAAATCTGCTTGGTGGGCGTTCAATGCAATGAGCTCACTGGCTCATCAACGTTGGGGTGATATGAGAAAAGATGTACGTTCAGTTTGGGATCCTTTACAAAAAAAATTATTCGATGATCAAAAAGTGATTGAATCTCAAGCATTAGAACTTTATCAAAAAGATAAAAATCAGGCAATTGAATTTCTTACAAGATATTGCTTTGATTGGCAGGTGGATGTAGTTTCAAGATGCTGGCAGTTATTTGAAGACTTGATGACAAAATATGATGAACTTTATTAGATTTTGTCTATCAAGATTTTTTAGGAATAATTTTAGTGATTAACTAAATTATTTTTAGGGGTGACTATGATTGCAAGTATTTTTTTTATTTCTCTGATTGCTGTCACTGTGTCAAGTATTTATCTTCTTGATCACATAAAAATCAAATCAGAATACAGAAACATTCTTGAAGGACTTTTATTTGGAATAATTGCTGTCGTGGCACTGAACATTCATTTTAATTTGGTAGAACCAAAAGCGATTTTCCCTAAAATTAACGTTTTTGTAAGTTTTTCAAATTTAGTGGCTATTTCATTCTTTTTGTTTGGGTTTAAAGCTGGACTTATAACCTCAATATTTCTTTTCACAGCAAGAGTTTTTTTAACAGAAGAGTTTTTAGTTTACTCTTTAGCTTTATACGTTTTTTCAGCTTTAAATGGTTATTACTTTAATAAAATTCATTCAAAGAAAAAATCAGAAATAAACTCACAGGGATATAACATAATTCTACTTTTTCTCTTGGTTCAGGTTTTTATCTCTTTTATAGTATTCCTAATTGTACCGGGATTTGAAGAAAATTTTTCATCAATGCTGATTTTTTTATTTCCAATTCAAGGGTTTATTAGTTTAATAATTTCGATGACTATTGCGAGAAACCGCTATCAGATGAATTTACTATCAGGACTGAAACACGAAAAATCACTTTTATCGAATGTATTTTTTAACCTTAGTGAAGCAATCATTGTAATTGATAATCAGCTAAACATTTTACGCATAAATAACTTAGCTCAGATTTTGACTGGTTATAATTCAAGTGAGATAAATGGTAAAAAACTCTCAGATATTTGTCTCTTGAAGGATAAACAATTAGCTGAGGAAATTTTTAACCAGATAACCAATAATGATAAAAATGAGATCATCAGTCATTCAGATATTACTATTATTTCAAAGAACGGAGAAGAAATCTCAGTTGACTGTAAAATATCTTGTGTATTTGATAAAGAATCTAATCAAAATCTATTTGTTATTTTATTTAGAGATATAAGAGAGCTCAAAAATTTCAGACAGAAGATTGAAGAGTCAGAGAAAAGATTTCGACAATTTTTTGATTTTTCATTGGAGGGAATCTGGAGATATCAAATAAAAAACCCAGTTGACATTTCACTGCCGGCCGATGAACAAATTAAATTATTTTTTGAAGAAGGATATTTAGCAGAGTGTAACGATGTTTTTGCCAAAATGTATGGCTTCGAGTCCAAAAATGATTTAATTGGAATTCCTTTAAGTGCTACTTTGATACCTGACGATGAGAATAATATTAACTATCTGAAAAGTTTTATTAATAATAATTACAGACTTTCTAATGCAGAATCTGTCGAAAAAGATAAGTCGGGAAATACTAAATACTTCTTAAATAGTTTGTACGGCATTATTGAAGATAATTTTATAGTTGGAGCTTGGGGAATCCAGATTGATGTAACAGAAGATAAATTAACTTCAAAACAGATTAGAGATAATAACAGATTGTTGTTATCAATTCTAAACGCTCCTCAAGGAATAATCATTTTTTCATTAGATAAAAATTATTGCTATACCTCTTTCTCCATTTCTTACAAAGAAACTATGAAGCAAATATGGGGAGTTGAAATTCAGATTGGAATGAATATGCTTGATGCAATAAAATTAGAACAAGATCGTGTCAAAGCCAAAGATAATTTTGACAAAGTTTTCAAAGGCGAACATATTACTCTGATTGAGAGATTAGGAGATGAAAATTCAACTGGAACTTATTGGTTAAATTTCTATTCACCAATTTATGATGAATCAGAAGTAATTGGTGTGGCTGTATTTGTTACAAATATAAGCCATCAAAAAGAAATTGAAGCTGAACTCGAAAAGAAAAACATTTTATTAAATACACTATTGAACACTCTCCCGGATTCAATTTGTGTGAAAGATGCAAGTCTTAAAAAAATTCTTGTGAATAAAACCTTTATTCAATGGATGGGTTATGATGATGAAAATCAGATTCTCGGAAAAAGAGATGATGAAATTTTTACTGAAGATTTTGCTAAAGAATTAATTGAAGAAGATAAGAGAGTTTTACAAGGAATTCCTATAATCAACAAAGAAAGAAAATTAATCCTTAAAAATGGTGAAGAAATAATTGTATTAACTAATAAAATTCCAATATACGATAAATCGGGTGAGATTATCGGATTAGTTGGAATTGGAAGAGATATTACTGAAGAGAAAAAATACCTCAATGAACTGGAAAAAAATCAGCAAAAATTAAATATTATTTTCAATCAATCTTTCCAGTTTATTGGCTTGCTAACTCCCACAGGAATTCTTCTTGAAGCTAATCAGACTGCGTGTGATTTCATCGGCGTGGATGTTAGCGATGTGAAAAATTTACCATTTACAGATACTCCTTGGTGGAATCATTCAACAACTGAGCAAGACAAACTTAGAAAAGCAATTAAGTCGGCTGCTGAAGGTAATTTTTTTAGAATGGAAACAACTCATTTGAATAAAGAAAAAAAAGAAAGAATAATAGATTTTTCTTTAATGCCCATAAAAAATTCAGAAGGCAAAGTTGTTTATCTGATCGCTGAAGGTAGAGATATAACTGATTCGATAATGCTTCAAAAGCGTTTAACAGAAAGTGAAGAGAAATATAAAATATTAGTTGATGCCTCGATGGATGCAATCTCAATCATAAACTCTGAAGGAACAATTCTTTTTGAGAATGAAAAACATAAGGAACTCTTTAAATCATTTTCGGAGCAAAATCTTAAAACAAATTATTTTAATCTCATTTCAAGACAAGATATTGAAAAATTCAAGTCAGAGATTAAAGTAGCTTCTGCTGCGATTTCTGCATTTTACATAACACTAAGATTTATGAGAAACAGTAATGATATTTTCTGGGGTGAATTAAGTTTAAAGAAATTTATTGATAGTGAAGGACAGGATTTATTTATGTGTGTGCTCAGAGACATCACATTCAGAAAACAGATAGAGGATGAACTGAAAAAGCGAGTATTTGAATTAGAAAAATATAATCAACTTATGATAGGTAGAGAGATGAAAATGATTGAACTTAAAAAAGAAGTCAACGCACTTTGTAAACAATTTGGTCTACCTCTTAAATACTCAGATGATGATATTTAAGATTAAAGTTAATCTAAAGGTTCTATTAAGCTGTACTACTTAACTTTCAGATAACCCATAATTTTCAATTCTTATTAAATTTTTTTCAACAAATCTTTAACAGCATCTTTGTGAACAAAAGTCGTCATCATTTTTAGTTTGATATAATCTTCGTGATAGAAATAAAAACCTTTGGTTCTACATTTCTAGCACCCGCAACAGAGTCTTTAATCAGAAACCAAAATTTGCCGTCTTCCTCTTTATAACCAACCAAATGAATTCCGTGATCATCAGTAGTTGTTTGATTTGAAAAGCGAAACTGTCTAGCATTCTCATCAATAATTTCTGAAGGAATATCGAAAGTCGGAACTACTACACATTTCGACCATGAATCATATCCTGCTTCAGAAACATCGCCAGAGATTACCATAGTATAGCCATTTCTAAATGCATTTTTAATTGCATTCATAAATTAATTAAGGGGAACATTATGGTAATCTTTATTATGCCACCAGTTATCAGGTACTTCATATTCAACTTTTTCCCAATAAGGTTGCTGAAGTATCGAAATTAAATCAACGTAATCATCAGGATTTATTTTCAAATATTCTTTCAGAAAAGATTACGGTGTGTAATTTTTGCCTTCAAATGCGAAAGTAGCAGGCGGCTCACCAATGTAGTGATTAAGAATTATTTGATATTTGAAATTACTTCTTCTTCATTCCAAATATTATTTTGTTTGCAGTTTTTCAAAAAATTATTCATTTCATCAAACATTTTACTATGATCGTGAACCTTTTGTTCAGGCAGAAGACCAGAGTAGGCTGATAAAGGAACGATTCCATATTTTTTCCAGATTCTAATAACTGCATTAGGTTGAGAACCTTCTCCAAAAACTGAATTCCCTCTTTCTTTCACAAATCTGCGAGCTTTTTCAACATAATCCCAATATGCTGTAAATATTTCAGATAGTTTTACCTTCTTATTATGAATTCTGTAAACTTCAGATTCAAACAGGGAAGTAGTTGATAATGACCAACAGGTTCCTGTTTGACCTTGTGAGACAGGCTCATTAAACCAATAGTACTTGAACTCATCCAAAGATTTGGGAAGCTTGTAACCCGAATAATCCAGATTGAAAGTTTTCTTGATTTCTTTTTTGGGGGATTTGAAATCTTCAATTTCTTTAAGCATTTCCTGATAAAAACCCTCTTTGGGCTCAACAAAAATTCCTTTGTCTTTAACCTGAGCAAATGAAGTAATTATGAAAACAAATAATGTAGTTAATGAAATAATAATTTTTCTTTTCATTTTATTTTCCAGAAGTTATTTTACATTCGAAAATTAAATAATATATTTGTCAGAGCATGAGCTGAATTTCCTCTAAGTTATTTCCTGAGTTATCATTACTGATTTTTATAATTAACAAAATAGTTCTTAAAAAATATCCATCTGAGCAGGTTTGAATGAAAAATTTTAATCTTAAATCGTTGTTAATATCGTTATCAATGGGTTTGATTTCACTTCTTCTTGCTTACAACGGATTTAAGATTTATTTAATTGGCTCTGAAAGATATATTGAAATCAATCAGATTATTAATTTGATAGGCGCTGCTTTAAGCGGTCCGTTAGGTGCAGTGTTAATTTCGGTCATTTCAAAAAGTCAACAAATTTTTGGCTATCAGGATTATCTCTCTTTTGCAATTCAAATTTTCTCACTTATACTATTCGCAATTACTTACAAAAAGTATCTGTTTGATAAATTCACTTTTATTTACTTTCCTGCTGTTTGGGCTTTATTGGTTTTCTGTTATTATTTCATTTTACCTCTACCTGTAATAATTCTTTGGTATTTATTTACTCCATTGGATTTATTCACAATTACCATTAAGCAAAGCTTATTTGATATAATTATAGTTTTATTCAAAGATAGTTTTTCAGAGTTTTTATTTACTTTGATCTTTTCTACTCTGATGATGTCATCTCTGCCAAGTAAAGTCCGAAAACCTCATTGGATAAAAGAAAAGAAATTAAAAATCCAACATGATGACTTAAAATATGCTTTCGTAACAAGGAATTTACTTAGCATAAGATTGTTTGTCTGGTTTCTGGTTATTTCCATTATCCCAATGGCAGTATTGATTACAAGTTTGGTTGAGGATTATTCTGAATCGGTGTTGGAGCAGGAAGCAATTGTCAGAAAAAATATGGCTGAGTCTCTTCGATTGGGTTTTAGCAATTTGAAAAGGGAGGAAGTCAGACAATTTCTTGAGGGTGTGAAAATTTCTTTTGATGGCGACTTTTTTATTCTGGATTCTTTGGGCAAGTATCTTTTTGCTAAAGATTCAATTAAAGTCAATGGATTTATAAATGATGATTATCTGCCCGAAATTACTTCAAAAATTTTATCTAAAGAATCTGGCTCGATAGTGTATAAAAAAATCACCAGAGTATAGGTTTTTCTACTTATAGAGGCGAACGACACACTTTTAAGTTTGTTTCAATTTCCAATCCTCAAAAAATCAGTGATCTAGAAAGGAATCTTTTCTTAGATCTTGTTAATAAATTCAGTTTTGTAATAGTGATACTTACATTCTCATTTCTTATTATACTTTGGATTCTGATTCGTAATCCAATTACAAAACTGACAGACGTAGTTAAGAAAATCAGCGAAGGTAATTATGAGCTAAGGGCAGATTCCGAAGAACTTATTGATGATATTAAAATTCTTGCTTCAAGATTTAATCAAATGGCTGATAACATAATTGCTAGCGAAAAAAGATTCAGAGAACTTGCAGAGCTTTTGCCACTTACAGTTTGTGAAGTTGATATTTCAGGGAAATTACTTTATGTGAACTCTCAAGGTTTTAAGTTATTTGGGTATCGGCAAAATGAATTTCCAGAAAATCTTAACGTATTAGATTTTATTGATGATACCGACAAAGAAAGAGCGTTAGACAATTTTGTTAGAACTCTCAACGGAAAAGCAGTGGATGGATACGAATATACTGTAGTTAAAAAGGATGGGACAAAATTTTCGGTTGCAATTTTTTCTTCAGTAATTTATAAAGACGATAAGCCAATAGGATTAAGATCTGTACTTCTTGATCTTTCCGAGAAAAAAGAAGCTGAAGAAAAATTCAGAGCAATAGTTCAAGGTTTAATGGATATGATTTTTATTATCGATTCTAATGGAAAAATAAGTTACATAAGCCCTTCCGTTACAAAAATATCAGGTTTTACCGAAAATGATATGGTCGGAAAGAATCCTGCTGATTTTATTCATCCAGATGATGTTGAATTAGCAATGAGAGATTTGATTGAAGTGTTTCAAATGAAAAATGATGGACTCCCAACTCTCTTTAGAGCCAGATGCAAAGACGGTTCATATTTTTATGCTGAGTCAATTGGAATTAATATGCTTAAAAATCGTTTTGTAAACGGTGTTGTGGTTTTTGCAAGGAATGTTACTGAGCGGATAATCTCACAAAAAAATCTGCAGGAAAGTGAAAGACGATTTAGCAATCTTCTTCTCAATATTCAGGATCCAATCTTGATAATATCGTATGAAGGAATTATAAAATACGCTAATCCTGCTTGTTATAAATTAATTCAGGCAGATGAATCAATAAATTTAATGGGTGTTTCATTCACTAAGTTTATGAATGAAAAAGAAATTATCAAAGCTTTCAATGACATAAGTATAATTCAAAATTCAGGAGAATCAATTACTTCACTTTATGAAATTAAAACTTTTAAAGATGAGACCAGATACATTAGTGTCACAGGTGCTAAGATTAAATATGAAAATGATGATTCAATTCTTTCAACGATTAAGGATATTACTGAAATTAAAACCGCCCAGAACGTATTGGAACAGTCTGAAAAGAGATTTAGAACTGTATGGGAAAGCACTCTTGATGCAATGAGAATCACTGACGAGATAGGAACCATAGTGATAGTAAATCAAGCTTACTGCAATTTGGTTAAGAAGTCTCGTGAAGATTTAATTGGGATGAACTTAAGCATTGTATCTCACGAAAGTTTTAGAGATGAAGTTAGAAACAATTATATCATAAATTTCAAAAACAGAAACCTTAAAGCTCAATATGAAGATGAGCTTGAACTATGGAATGGAGATGTAATCTCAGTTGAGATTGCACATTCATTTCTTGAATTAGATAATCAAAGCACTTTATTGCTCACTGTTTTTCATAATATAACAGAAAAAAAAGAAACGCAAAAAAAATTGGAGGAAAATGAAAAAAAATATCGCAATTTGGTTGAAAATTTAAATGAAGCGATAGTGTATGTTGATAACAATGACAAAATACTTTTTGTTAATAATAAATTTAGTGTACTGACCGGATATTCCTCTGATGAAGTATTAGGAAAAATTGGCTATGAGTTTTTAATACCACCTACAGAAAAGCAAAAAATTCTCTATTCAATTGACCAAAGAATTAAGGGATTATCAAGTCAATATGAAGTAAAATTCATCAAGAAAAACGGAGAGGAAATAATATTCTTAATAAATGGTGCACCTGTAATTGATAGCAATGGTAAAACTATTGGCTCTATTGGTGCAATGACAGATATTACTGAAAGAAAAAAAGCTGAAGAAATAATTAAAACAACCTCAGAAAATTTCAGAAGAATATTCGAAAATGCTCCATTTGGAATGGTGATTACGACTGCAGATTCAAATGCACTGATACTAAATGTGAATAAAGCTGCTTGTAGAATAATTGAGAAGTCTCCTGAAGATTTACTAAATAAGAGTTCAAATTTATTTATTGAAGATTCTGTCTCATATGAATTATCATTAAAATTTCAAACAGATAGGATTATTAAAGATTTTGAATATGCTTTTACAACTCAAAATGGCAAGAAGAAAATTTTGCTTTTATCTACTTTCTTCATTGAATATGATAATAAGTTATGTACTCTAAACGTAATTGAGGATATAACTGAGAAAAAGCAAAATGAAATTGAATTGGAGCAATACAGATTGAATTTAGAAAATTTGATTCAAAAGAGAACTGCTGAGCTTGAGGAAGTTAATAAAAAATTGAATGAAGAAATTATTAAACAAAAACAAGCAGAAGAAAAAGTTAGAAAAGCTCTTGAAAAAGAAAAGGAACTGAGTGAACTTAAAAGTAAATTTATTACAATTGCATCTCACGAATTCCGAACGCCACTTGCGACAATGTTGTCTTCAACCGATTTAGTTGAATTTTATCATAAAAATAATTTAGAAGAAAAGTTCAACATTCAGCTTGAAAGAATTCGAAATAACATTAATCATCTTACCGGAATAATTGATAATCTCTTAGTTATTAGTAAAGTTGATTCTGGTAAAATTGAATTTGAACAATCTTATATTAATTCTTTTGAATTTATGAGTGAGATTTATGAAGATACAAAAGTTAATTTGTTACCTAACCAAACATTGAAATTCAATAATTCAATTCCTGATAAATATCTGTTTATAGATAAAAAACTTTTCAGAATTGTTCTGATGAATATTATATCCAATGCGATAAAATATTCACCTAATGGCGGTGAAATTGAAATTGAATTATATTCTGAAGATGGTCAAATTGTTTTCAAAATTTCAGATAACGGTATAGGCATTTCTGAAAAAGACAGAAATTATCTCTTTCAGGAATTTTACCGGGCGACGAACGTTGGTAATCTGACAGGTTCAGGAATAGGATTAACGATAGTTAAAAAGTATGTCGAACTGCATAATGGTAAAATTGAAATTTATAGTAAAGAAGGTGAGGGGACAATCTTTTGGGTTTACATTCCTGAAGACAAAAAATAATAATTTTATTCAAAGGTAATTTTATGAAAACATTAGATGGAAGAAAAGCGGAAATACTGGTTGTTGAAGACGAAGCCGAACTGAGAGAAAACATTTGCATTATTCTTCAGCTCAATGGTTATGAAGTAAAGTATGCTGAAAATGGAATGGATGCTCTAAAAATGTTAAACTCAATCAATCCCGATTTAATAATTTCAGATATTATGATGCCTCAGATTGATGGTTATGAATTGTATGAAAGAATCAGGAATGAAGAGAGGTTCAGGTTCACTCCATTTATTTTTCTCACTGCAAAAAGTGATCTTCAATCCCTTAGACAAGGATTAAACATTGGAGTAGATGATTATATCACTAAACCTTTTTCAGCAGATGATTTATTAAAATCAATTGAAACGAGATTGGAAAAGATTAGAAACTTTAATAAAAAGATTGAGAAAATTTTATCAGGGATCAGAGTTTCACTTCCACACGAGTTGAGAACCCCACTTGTAGGAATTTTAGGTTTGTCTGAACTTATTATTAATGATCACAAAGAATATTCGAAGGAAGAAATTTTAGATTTCGTTGAAAGAATTCACGTTAGTTCAAAAAGGTTGTTAAATCGCATTGAAAAATTTCTTCATTTAACTGATTTGGAACTGTTGGTTAATTCAAATTCGGAAATTAAAAATTATGAATTGGATATTAATGAAGAAGAAATAAAACTGATAGCTTTTGATAATTTCATAGTTAATCCAAGAATGAAAGATATATTTTTTCATATTGAAAAATCTAAACTTAAAATACATCCAAAGTTTTTCTCAGCATTGATATCAGAGCTTTTAGAGAATGCTTGCAAATTTTCTTCAGATGGAAGTAAAATAAATTTAATAGGAAGTGCTCAAAGAGATTTATATAAATTATCTTTCGAAGATCAGGGTAAAGGAATGGCGGAAATTGATTTAAAAAATCTTACCGAGTTTTTTATGGTTGATAAAGAAAACGGAAAAATTTATGGAAACGGTATTGGGTTAGTCTTTGTTAAAAGAGCAGTAAATTTATTTAATGGTAAGATTGAATTGGAAAGTAAATTAGATGAAGGAACAAAAGTCAACATATTTTTACCAATCTGCCCAAATGAAGAAAACTAATTTGAATTATTTTTCACTGCAAATCTTCAATGACTAATGATAAGTGACAGATAACCGATAATAGGAATTTGAATTCCCATTTCACACAATAAAATTATTGTGCTTCTTCAGATTGAAGGTATTTTAAGATTACTTCGCTAAGCTTCTGAGGTTGGACTGTTATTGCAAATATTTCATCAATATTTTGAGGTAAGTTTTGCTTATCTGCTGTAAGATAAAGAAGATTGGAATCAGGTTCTACTAAATATATCAAAACGGAATCGGGGTTAGTGGTTTTAATTTTTTCGATAATTAGATTGTTCACGATTTCGTCTGGTTGTTTTTCAAGAATCACTACTCTATGAAACTTCTGTAAAAATAGATTAAATGCCTTGTGTGGGATTGGTTCGTAATCACTTGGTTCAATATTGGCGGATAACAAATTTAGTATATCTGAGAAGAGTAATTTATTACGTCCTATGTAAATAATTGATTTATTTTTCTTAATTGAAAAAACTTCAATGTCTTTTCGCTCTCTACTATTTTTAAGAACTTTTACAACTCTTTCGTGAATTATTTGAGGGGAAACAGGTTTGAGGATATAATCATCAACTTTCAAACTTAATATATCTTTGATGATATCAGGGTCACTTAATGCAGATAGAACAATAGTAGGAATGTTCTTAAATCTTTCATCAGCTTTTAACAGAACAATTAAATCTTTTCCTGTCATTATTGGCATCATATAGTCAACAATCATTATATCGGGTATATCCTGCTCAATCAAAGCCAGTGCTTCTCTTGCACTATTTGCTTCGCTGACATTCATTTGCATTCTTTTGACGAGAACCCTCGAAACCACTTTGGTTATGACCGGATCGTCATCAATCACCAAAGCTTTTAATACTTTTTGTTCTGCAAGCATATTATTTTTAATTCAATTTTCTCAAAAATAGAAATAAATGATTATTCATCAAAAATCACAGATTTTTTTTAACTCTAAGTGAGTTTGTTATAACTGAAACGGAACTCATTGACATTGCGAGTGCTGCAAATATCGGATTCAGTAAACCTAA
>CAKZLD010000076.1 GCA_937125135.1 uncultured Ignavibacterium sp. | reverse complement strand
GTTATGAAAAGGTTAATACTGATAATTACTTTAATTAGATCAAAATAAAGGGGCATTGATTTGAATCGATTATACAACATACTAATAAATAAAATTAAATATAAAATTATAGGAGTTTAATCATGAAAGGTAAAATTTCGCAACTTTCATTTATTTCACTTTTTCTTTTAGTGGGTTTGGTTAGTGGTCAAATCAATTATAACTTTACCTCCCAAACAGGCACATACACTCCCATTGATACATGGAGCACCTTTACTTGGACGGGTACGAGTCTTGATGAAAATTACTCAACACCAACCCCGATTGGTTTCACATTTATTTACAATAGTGTTGCATTTGATTCTTTTCAAGTCTCAACAAATGGATTCTTGCGTTTGGGAAGTGGATTGACATCCGCAACTTTGACGAATTCATTATGGGGAACTCTAAGAAATGTTATAGCACCGTTATGGGATGATTTGGCGGTTCTAGATTCTTTAAACAACATCAGGTATAGATTATCTGGTGTAGCACCTAATCGAATATTAACGGTTGAGTGGAGAAATATTAGATGGAACTGGAATGCAGGTACAGCTAATGCAAACTTTCAAGTGAGACTTTATGAGAGCACAAACTTGATTGAATTCCATTACGGCAGATTTGGAACCCCAAATGCTGCTTCAGCCTCTATTGGTTTGGTGAATGGTACAACAATTACTACTTCAACTCAGGCAACTGGCACATTTTTAAGTATTAATATTGGTGGTGCAGCAGGAGCTAGAGTTTATCATCAATCTATGGGATACGATTTTAATGGAGTTGCTGTAGCCCCAGATTCTGGTACTGTATTTATTTTTACACCAGTTACTCCGTCACCTATTCCAGGGGGAACATATACTATTGGTGGAACTTCACCTAATTTCCCTAGTCTAAGTGCTGCTGCAATGGCACTTAATATCAATGGAATTTCTGGTCCCGTAGTTTTAAACGTAAGGGAAGAAACCTATGATGACATATTTCATTTGATAAATGTAGCAGGTACATCCCCAACGAATACCATTACATTAAAAAATGAAAGTGGAATTGTTACTATTTCTCCAAGAAATGGATCGGTAACCTCAACAGCTCCAACAGCTACAGCTGGTGATGCCATAATAAGATTAGATGGTACTAAGTATGTAACTATTGATGGCTTGCACATAGTTGACAACCCGCTTAACACGACCACAGTAACTAAGTTTGAAATGGGTATTTTACTAGCAAATGCTGTGGTAGCTACTTCACCCGCTACAATTTTTTCAGGGGCACGGTTCAATACTTTGAAAAACTTAAATATTGATATGAATGCAACTACAAATGTTAGTAATACTGGTGCCACTGGGATTCGCTTTGGAACAATTGGTACAACAACCGATACAAGTGTTACAAATAGCTATAATCGAATTCAGGATGTCAATATTTCAGATTGCTTCAGATCTGCTATACGATTCTTTGGTTATTCAGCAACCAATCCTGATGTTGGAAATGTTATAACAGCGGTTTCAGGAAGAAATATAATTGGGAATGTTTCGCTCAATTCATCTGCCTCTGATACAAGACAAATAGAAATTGACTGTCAAGCTAATTTATTGATTGAAAAAACAAACATAGTAAATGTTTCCAATGCTGGTGCTACAACTCAAAATGTTTATGGAATCTGGCTCAATCCTGCTAACACATCTACTTCTAATAATAGTGGAATTTTAACATTTAGAGATATTGAGATTTCTAACTTACAAAATACCGCAACAGGTACTACATCCGGAAGTTCCATCGGTCTTCAAATTGGTCTTGTGACAGCTGGAACGACTATATCCATTAGCAATCTGAGGATTTTTAATTTATTTTCGAATGGAACTGGAGCTACAGTTAGAGGTATTGTTTTAGCATATGGTAGTACGGCGGGGCTAACATCATATTCATATGTTTACAACAATTTTATTTCTGATTTAAGGGCTCCACGAAGTACAGGGTCCCCATCAGTTCGTGGAATAGATGTTCAGTTCGGGTCACATTTCTACATCTACTATAATACTATATATCTGGATGGCTCTGTCACTGCAACTACTCATCAATCTGCAGCTTTATATTGGGCAAATGCAGCTGCAAGTACTATAGATTTGAGGAATAATATCTTTGTTAATAAACAGGGAATTGGAAATACAATCACCAGAGCTACAGTTTTATATGCAACTACTACAGCTAACCTCTTAAGATTGGCATCGACAACCAATAATAATTTATATTTTGCAGGCACCCCAGCACCAACAAGATTAATAGCATATGATGGAACAAATAGCTACCAAACTTTAGCTGCTTATAGGACTGCTCTTGGAGGTGGCCGTGAAATATATTCGGTAACAGAAGATCCACCATTTGTCAATGTGACAACCACACCATATGATCTACATTTGAGTACCACTACACCTACACGAGCGGAAAGTGGTGGTCAGCCAATTTCTGGCATTAATGTAGATTTTGATGGAGATTCACGAAGCGCTACGTTTCCGGACATTGGTGCTGATGAATTTGCGGGAATAATTATTGATGAAAACCCACCATTAATAACTTATACACCTCTTACAAACTCTCGAGCTCCATCGAGAACTTTAACGGTTACAATTTATGATCCAAGTGGAATAGCTTCTGCTCCAAATGGTCCAAGATTGTATTACAGAAAAAGTGGTCAAACAGCATATGTTTTTGATGATTCACCCACGGTCAGTGGTAATCAATATACATTTACCATAAATTATGCCCTTATTGGTGGTGTTTCAGATTACGATACAATTTACTACTATGTTGCTGCACAAGATACTTTGGGTAATATGAGCACAAATCCATTTGGAGGCTCGGGTATCAATCCTCCTGGTACTACTCCACCTGCAAGTCCGAACTTCTACATTTATCCTCCACCACCTTTAAGTGGAGATTATACAGTTGGGGTTAATCTTTTTAATAGAATTAGTGGTAAAAATATATCATTTGAAAAAGTCATCAGGAAAGTCTTCAAAGAAGTATGGATAGAAAGTCCAACTGAGATTAAAAACGTTCCTAAAGATCAATTTGAAGAAGTTTTGGAATATTCTACTGAAGTAAGACCAAATGGATATTATGAATTAAGGGAAGTTGAGGAAATTGATTGGATACCTATGGAAAATGGTAAAGTTTATGAAGGGCAATATTATCTATCGAGTACTGAATATCCACAGTTATTTAATCAATTTGGTGTCACTGGTGTTTACTTAACTTTAACTTCTGCAATTCGTGATTTAAATCTCAGGGGTGTTAGTGGTCCAACAAGATTTTTACTCGTAGATACCTTATATTCAACTGGTGAGACATATCCATTAATAATCAATGTTTCTAATTTTGAATCAAAACCAACAACTACAAATACAGTTACAATTTTACCCTTCACTGGAGTTAGTGCAAGAATTAGTGGTGCGGCTGCAAGTAATCAGATATTTAGAGTTCTTGAGAACAATATTATTATTGATGGTTCAAATTCAGGTGGTACAGATAGAAGCTTAACAATTGAAAATACTTCGACTACTTCACCTCAGGTAATATTAATTGGTTCGACTGGAACAACTCCTATAACAAATGTAACAGTAAAAAATTCCATATTAATAAATGGCTCTAATGCTAGCAGTGCTTTAATAATTAGTGATGGGGTTACAGCAGGTTCAGTTGGTTACTTCAATAACATTCAAGTTATAAACAATAACATTCAAAGAGCTTATATAGCAATTTATAGTATTGCAGATCATATGGTACCTGGCAATGGTAACGGTTTAGTAATAAGAGATAATCATTTAACAACGCCCGGTGCTATGTCAATTCGACTTGTAGGTATTTATGTGCAAGGAGTAGATGGCGCAACAGTTGAAAATAATCAGATTAGTTTTGTTAATAATACTGACGCATCTAACATAACTGGAATCTGGTTTGCTGTTAACACTACTAATAGTATAATGCGTAACAACACAATTGGGCCAATTTCCAGTACAGCATCTGGTCCACGTGGAATAGTGATATCATCTTCAATGATGAATTCAAATATTTTAATAACTAATAATACGGTTAATGCCATAACTTGTAGTACAACAACAATACCCTATGGTATTCATTTGTTTGGAACAACGGGAAATGTACGTATTGAGAGAAACAAGATAAGCACAATTTATAACACTCACGCATCAGGTTATGGTGCTCGTGGAATTCATGTTAATACAGGTTCTGCTAATAGTAATATCATTGTTGCTAACAACTTTGTCTCAAATGTCAGGGCGACTGCTGATAACTCAACTACTTATTGGGGTATTGGAATAGGTATTGAAGGTGCAACAGGTGGGGTAGGTGTATATTATAATAGTGTGAATCTTTTTGGAACTTTACCGGGTTATAATTCCACTTCGGGTACAATTCATACTGCCTTTGGTGTAATAACCCCTACTGCAAACTTCCTGGATGTAAGAAATAATATCTTTATAAATTCTTTTGATAATACAACCACAACCAATGATAAAAGTTATGCAATTAACAGTCAGGCACCAGCAACCGCATTTACTAACATTGACAATAATGATTATTTTGTTTCCGGACCAGCTGGAGTTTTAGGTTTTTTAGGTGGAGATAGACCTACTTTAGATCATTGGAAAACTGCGACCGGAAAAGATCTGAAATCTATTAATGTGCTTGCACCTTTCACTGATACTTTAGATTTACATATTCCTACTGGTACAATTACTCTACTTGAATCAGGTGCAACACCAATAGCAGGAATTACTTCAGATATAGATGGGGATACACGAAGCGCCACTCTACCAGATATTGGTGCTGATGAGTTTATAGGTACAAATCCAACAATGCAAATTGGGTGGTGTAATTTACAATGGCCACCGAGTGGAAATATAACTCAAGGCAGTAATTTTAC
>CAKZLD010000075.1 GCA_937125135.1 uncultured Ignavibacterium sp. | reverse complement strand
TTACTATGAACAATCTGATTAATAATCAACTCTAATGATGTTGATTCTATTTTTATTTTAACTTTTCCTTCTTCAATTGCATTAACATCAAGAAGATTGGTAACAATATCAAACATTCTATTTGAAGCACCCATAATATCTTTTAGAAAATCTTCTCTCATTTCTGCGGGAAGTTCTGGATCTTCAAGCAAGATATTAGTAAAACCTTTAATTGAAGCTAAAGGATTTTTGAGGTCGTGAGCAGCAATTCCGAGGAACTCATTTTTTTCTTTAATTAATTCCAGTACTTTCTGATAAGAACGATTTATTTCTTCATTCGCTTTTACTAAATCGGCTGTCCTTTGTTCAACTTTCTTTTCAAGATTTTTGCTGTAATCTTCTAATTCCAGCTTTTGTCTGTTTATGTCTTTGAAGTTTTGATCAAGTTCATTACTCATTTTTATTAAAGATTGACCTAATAAACCAATGGAATCATCTGCAGAATAATTAACTACTGTATTAAAATTTCCTTTAGCGATCTCGTCTGCAGCATCAGCCATATTTTTATTGGCTCACTTATTTTTTCAGAAAAGAGGTAGGAAATAGTAATAGCTGCTAATAAGCTGACTAAAATCCACCATATAAAAATGTTCATAATTTCAGAAACAACAGCATAGGCATCATTCTTTTTTATTCCTGTTATTATTACCCAAGGAATATTTTGTACAGAGGTAAAACAGGCAACAACTTCCTTATTTGAATTGGATTTATAATTATTAACTATTGAGAAGGTCTTATTTGATGAGGCGATTTTTACTCCGTCTTTTGATAAGAAATCATAATCGCTATTTGTGTCTTTAGATGAATAAATCTTACTCCCCTTTAAATCAATTAAAAAAATTTTCCCCTTCTTTTGTAGCGGATGAGATTCAATATGGTTAATTATTGAATTAACATTGAAATAAACATTCAAGAAGAAATCATCGTCATTTCGAATATCTGCTCTCAAAGTCTGATACCATAAATCAATTGAGCTAATATATTTTAGCCGTGAAAAAAGATAATTCTTGTTGAAAGTTTTTTGTAAGGTATCTTCAGCACCATTTAACTTCTCAAGTTCAATCTTTTCACCCTTAATTAGAATGCTATCTTTAAATATTGAAATAATATCCTCGGCTGATGAACCTTTGGGCTCATATGTAATTGTTATTCCAAGAATATTATCAACGGTTTTAATAATCGAAATGAGAAGATTAATTTTTTCCTGTGATGAAAGATTCTCTTCAGCCATATAAATATTAGCTAACTCAAGTATCTCGAAAGTCTTTTGATATTCTTCATCTATTTGTTGTGCAATTTCATTCGAAGTGAAAATAAGTTCCTGATTGACGGGGCTTTTCAGTTCATCCTGAATGATACCTAAAATATTAATTACGATTATTGTCGCAGTATGATTGCGACAACAATCAAAATTGTTACTAGCTTGACATTCCAACTAATCTTGTTCAATTTAATCTTTGTTTATTTAAGGTAGCGTTGTAGAGTTTTATAAATTAAACTCTTTTACTTCCTAAAGTTAACAACAAAAAAATCTTTTATCCTCCTTGAAAAATAGATGAGAGATAAAATTAATAATGCGAGAATCGGGTTGATTTTAGAGCCACTACGAAGAGTGGCTCAATAAAATTTAAACTAAAAGAAATAATAAACTGCAAGAAGCATTCTCAAATTGGAAATGCTTTTTGTATCAATAACTTTGCCTTTGTTAGTATTGTCATTTTTTCCATACGCTGCAGCAGTGTATTCTAGCTCTGTGGATATTCGGGACTTGCCAGAATTAAATTGAATTCTTGGTGAAATACGAATAAGATTACCAATATTGGTAGCTCTTCCGTAATAAGAGCCTGAAATGTTATCCTCTGCTCCTAGGTTTTTACTGTATCCACCAAATAATCCAAGTTCAATATCTTTTCCATAAATTACTTCTCCCCAAACAGATAAAACTTTAATTCCAGTATATTCTTCCTGACCATCAACAGCATTTGTTGATTTTACGGCATAACCGCCTAACATCATCAAATCAGCCAGATTTGGACCGTAAACCGCTTGAGATTTAACTGTAAATTGATCTGCGATAAACTTAAAATATCCGGTAAATGATAATGTTGATATTGATTTGTCTGTTTTGAAATTTTTGGTTGTAACTAAACGAGGAGTAAGTTTCTTGAAATCCAATCCGGCTCCTAAAATATTTCCATCTTTTGTAAACTGAATCTGAGCATTCAGATTTGGAATAACAGAATTTCTTAAATACGCACTTGTAAAGCCATCAGGACCATTACTTGAAAAATCTCTTTGTGAAGCTGCCGTTAAAATCAATTTTATATTTTCAAATGATTGAGCAAATCTAATTTGTGGATTTCTTGAAAATGGTTGAAAGGGAGCACCAGTGTTAAAAGATACAACTCCTGGAAATACTTCGGTTATAAACATTGGATGCCAGGTTTGTCCAACAAGTAATGAAGTTTTTTCCCAGTCAAACTTTGCAAAAGCGTGACGTAATCTGAAGCCATTAACATCACCATCGGATGTTCCAAAAAATTCTGCTTCGATTTGTCCGGAAGTTTTTGCGCCAAATGCTTCAGGTCCTGTTATTTTACCTAATAGTCTTGTTTGAATGGATAAAATGTTAAAATTACTTTTAGCATTAACATCAACATTATTTAAGTCCAGTTTTTCATTTTGTGGATATAAAAGAAAATGACCTTCTCTTAAAGCCACAGTCTGACGAGAATCATAAATAACATCGGTTTTAACAAAACCAGAAAATGAAATTCCGAAGTTTTGTGCAAAGACAGAGGAATTAATTAAAAATAGAAATACAAATAATAATTTCTTCATAAAAAATATCCTTATAATTTTAATGAGAATTATTCAGCTCCTATTCCGAGATAAGTTCTAAGTTTTTCGTCTTCAAACTTATCAGAAGCTTCTTTTTCTTTAGTCAATTTAGAAACAATTACAGCCACAAGAAAAGATGCCGTCATTGAAAAAATAGCGGGATTTTTTAATCCAAAAATTGCTTCAGGATTTTTGAGAATGTCCACCCAAACAGTTGGACTTAAAATAATTAGTATCACAGCGAGAGAAGATCCGGTAACAATACTTGCTACGGCTCCTTTGGTTGTAAAATTTTTCCAGAAAATTGAAAGTACTAGAGAAGGAAAGTTTGAACTTGAAGAAATTGCAAAAGCTAATCCAACCATAAACGCAACATTCTGTCCTTTAAAAGATAATCCTAAAATAATCGCCAGCCCTCCAATGATTAGAGTTGCTATTCTGGCAACTCTAACTTCGCCAGCTTCATCAGTTTTACCTTTTTTAATCACGTTGACATAAAGGTCGTGAGAAAGTGTTGAAGCACCTGAAAGGGTTAGCCCGGCAACGACAGCAAGAATAGTTGCAAATGCCACAGCTGCAATGAAGCCTAAAAAGAATTGTCCTCCGACAGATTCAGCTAATAACAGTGCTGCCATATTTCCGCCTTTATCAAAACTACTGACAACATCTTGTCCAACTAAAACCATTGCACCAAAACCAATGAAGAAAGTTAAAATATAAAAGTATCCTATAAGCCCTGTTGCAACAAAAACTGATTTTCTTGCTTGCTTGGCATCGGGCACTGTAAAGAATCTCATTAATATATGTGGCAATCCAGCTGTTCCTAATATTAATGCAATTCCAAGGGAAATAGCATCCCAAGGATTAGTAACAAAACCACCCGGTGATAGGACTACATCGGTGTACTTTTCAGCGGCTGCATTAAACAATGTTATTGGATTCATTCCAAAATTTGCCAATGTCATAATAACAAGAAAAGTTGCACCACTTAAAAGTAAAATTGCTTTAATTATCTGGACCCAAGTAGTAGCAAGCATTCCTCCAAATAATACGTAGGCTATCATAACCAAACCCACAATTACAACAGCTAATTCGTAAGGGAATCCGAATAAAATTTGAATAAGCGAACCCGCTCCAACCATTTGAGCAATTAAATAAAAAACTACTGTCATAAGAGAGCCAACTGAAGAAGCAATACGAACAGGTCTTTGTTTTAATCTGTATGCAACCACATCCGCAAAAGTAAATTTTCCAAGATTTCTTAATGGCTCTGCTACAAGGAACATTACAATAGGCCAGCCAACTAAAAATCCAATTGAATAGATTAAGCCATCATAACCCTTCAGAGCAACCATTCCGGCAATTCCCAGAAAAGATGCGGCGCTCATATAATCTCCCGAAAGTGCTAATCCATTTTGAAATCCGGAGATGCTTCTGTCGGCGGCATAGAATTCCGATGTAGTTTTTGTTTTCTTCGCTGCCCAATAGGTTATTGCTAATGTAACGGCGACAAATGCAAAAAATATTATTATTGAAGCGATATTAACTTGACCTAAGGTTGTTTGTATAGTTTCCAATTTATTCTCCTAAATCTTTTTAATAGATAAATGAATTAGAAATTAGTTTTCTAAAATCTCGTTGCGTAATTCTCTTACTGATTTATCGTATTTTGAATTAGCCCAACGAGTGTATATTCCCGTTAAGAGCCATGCAAATACAATAATTCCAATTCCAATTGGTAATCCAAGAGTAATATGTTCTCCGATTTTAATTGAGAGAAATTCTTTATAGAAAGCAAGTAATAGCATAAAACCAAAGTAAACAGAGAGCATAATTATGGTAAGCGCAATTGAAACTGTCAAACGCTTACGAACAAGATTTTTGAACTTTTCTGAGGTCAATATTTGATGAACCCGATTTGAATTTATACTCATATAAATATCCCCGAAATAGTGAGTAAATGAAGGTTAATTATTCTTTAAAAAGTTGAATGCAAAATAGGGCAATTATTTAGAACCTGAAAATGTTTTGATGAAAAAATTAACGAACCAAATGTGTTTTCAATAAGGCTGTCTCTAATATTTTATACTGTTACGTGACTATGAAATCGAAGAATGATTTTGATTAAAAATGTCTGTCTTTCCAGGGGGTGGTTTATACTTTCAGTTCAAACTGAAAAATTTCGAGTTTTTAGACTGACTCTAATTCCCAAAAATATTTCTTACCTAATCAAGGTTCCTTTGAATTCAAGGTTAATTTTATCCTTCATTTCTTTGAGAAAATCGAAATATTTTTTAATAATCAGCAATTCAACTTCGGATAAGCTTTGTGGGTTAACGATGTTATCAACTGGGTTTAATGATTTATACTTTTCTGATTGGTGATTGAATCTAATGCTCATAAGCGTATTATAAGCATAAACTATATTGTTAAACATTGTTTCTGAAATAACTCCTTTTTCGTATATAAATTCAAGACGATCAATTGTGTTATTTGTAGTTAGCCCAAATTTCAATCCATAGAGTCTGGCAAAATCTATAACAGGAATCATCAGCAATTTTATATCAAAAGGAGATTTTAATTTGTGTGTTGATTCAGCCAATTCGGTTCGGATTAAATTTTCTGCCATATAAACAAAGAATGAAGTATAGTTTTTAGCAATACTGTTAATGTGTTCTCTAAGAGTTATTGTCAGTTTTTCTTCTCCAAAAACAAATCTGAAATCAAAGAAGATCTTAATTTCAAGTAAATCTTGAGGAGCAGAATTAGTAATCCAGTTAGTAAAATATTTTTTCCAAACACTTATTGACTGACACCATTTTATATTTTTAGCCATTATACCACCTTTGCAAAACATATAACCTGCATTATTCAAATCATTGGAAATTAACTCACCAAGTTTTAGGAAATAATCTTGTGTTTCATTAAAACTTTCTTCAGGAACATCCTCGAAGATTATTGCATTATCCTGATCAGTCGCAAGTGTTTGTTCTTCACGTCCCTCACTGCCCATTGTGATAAAAGCAAACTTACAGGGAGGTTGTCCAAGTTGCTGAATTGATTTATTAATAATTTTTTTTATGATAGTGTCCGCAATTAATGAGATTAATTTTGTAATACTTCTGATATCAACTCCATTGCTAATCATTTTAGTAATTAAATTTATCAGATTCTTTCGATAATCTGCAATTGTTTTAATATCAGAAGCAGTTTCTATTTCCCTGATAAAGAAAAGAAAATTTGAAAAAGAGATTTCAAACAAGTCATCAATGTCAATAACACCAATTGTCATATTTTCTGGATCTTTCACTATCAAATGTCTTATTTGCTTTTCTCTCATTTTTGCCAAAGCATCGTAAATTGTGGCTGTTGATTTAATAGAAGCAATTGGTGCAGTCATAATCGAATAAACAGGTGTATCCAAGTTTTTTCCTGATGCAATTACTCTTTCTCTTAAATCGTGATCTGTAATAATGCCCATTTCTTCATTTTCAAGTCCTTCAACCAAAGCTGCACTACTTTTTGATTCTGTCAAAACTCTTGATACATCACTTACTAATAAATTATGCTTACAGACCGGGAGTGTTTTTATGTACGGAGTAATTTTTTGGCTTAATACAGTTATAGACTTCTGTAAATCTGAAATAATCTTCTCTGTTTCCTTATCAGTTCTTTGTTGTTCGGTGATATCTTCAATTATTCCATCAATGTATTCAATTTGATTATTATTGCTTTTTACTAAAACTGCAGATAACGACGTTATAATTTTCGTCCCATTTATTTTTCTGATATGAACAATTTTATTTTTAATCATACCCGAATTAAATACTTCATTAATTACTAAAGCCGCTTCTTCTTTTTCATAGAAAAAGTCTAAAAGAGATTTATTTATTAAATTCGATTCGGATTCTGCATCAAGGATTTTTATCATAGCAGGATTTACTTCGGTAATCAATAGTTTTTTATCTGCAGTCGTACGAAATACTCCGATAGAAATCTGATTAGTTAATGAGAGATATTTTTCTTTGGTATAATCTAATGCTTCTTTTATTTCTTTATTCGTGCTTATATCTTTAACTGTAATTACTACTCCTTTGTTATTCATAAATTCTATTGTAGAAAGATCTAAAAGAACATCCTTTAATTCGCCACTCTTTGTATTCAGCTGTGTCTCTATTTTCTCATTAAAACCTTCGATTGAATCTTTTCTTTTTAAGGAGTTGAAATCAAAGAGATTTGACTCAGGTAATGAAGTAAAAACTTCTTTTAAGTTTACTTTGATTGATTCATCAGAATAACCTGACATATCATAAAAAGTTTTATTTAGAAAAATCTGCCCGTTGTCCAAAATCATAATCAATCCTTCACTGGAGGCTTCAACGAGCATTCTATATCGTTCACGAGATTCTTTCAATTCTTCTTCTGCTAATTTTCTCAATCGTTCGCTTTTAAGATTTTGATATGCTATATAAAGTAGTAGTATAGAGCTTAAAGCGGTTATAATAATTGAAATAGTAATAATATTTTTTTCAAGATTGCTTATTTCTTCTTTCACATCCTCGACGTAAATCCCTGTTCCTATAATCCAGTTCCAAGGTTCAAACTTTTTAACATAAGACAATTTTGGAACAATTTTCAGCGAGTCGTCTTTCCATTGCCACATATAATCAACAAAACCTTCTCCATTTTTTTTAACAACCTGAACCATTTCGACAAAAAGAGTTTTCCCGTGAGAATCTTTAAAGTTCTCAAGACTTTTACCTTCAAGTTCTGGTCTGTAAGGATGGACAATCATTATCGGGACAAAATCTGTTATCCAGAAATAATCCTTCTTATCTTCACCGTATCTAATATTTTTTACAAATTGTTTAGCAGAAGTTTGTGCTTCTGATTTAGTTAGCTTCCCTTCTTTTTCTAATGCATACCAACGGTCAATCATACTAATAGATGAATTTGTCAGCTCTTTGAGCATTTCACGTTTTCTGTCAATAATTATATTTTCAAATTGAGGAATAACTACAAGAAATATTGCTGTGATAAGCAAAATGATAGTAAGTAAAGTTGGAAATAAAACTTTAGCAATAGATAAATTTCGAATGATTGTGTTCTTCTTTTTC
>CAKZLD010000074.1 GCA_937125135.1 uncultured Ignavibacterium sp. | reverse complement strand
AAGGCTTGTAATTATACGAATGCCGGAACAGTTGAACTTCTTAAGGATAAGGATGATAATTTTTATTTTCTGGAAATGAATACAAGATTACAAGTCGAACATCCTGTTACAGAATTAGTTACAGGTATAGATTTGGTCAAGGAGCAGATAAATATTGCATCTGGTAATAAAATTTCTTTCGAACAGTCTGAAGTTAAGCAAAAAGGTTATGCAATCGAATGCAGGATTTATGCAGAAGATACATATAACGGATTTTTACCAAGTACCGGGAAGATTATTTTTTATAGAGAACCGGGTGGTCTTGGTGTCAGGGTTGATTCAGGAGTAAATGAAAATTCTGAAATAACAATTAACTATGATTCAATGCTTTCAAAACTTATTTGTTGGGGCAGAGATAGAGAGGAATCAATTAGCAGATTGTTAAGAGCATTAAATGAATATTCAATTGCTGGTGTTGAGACAAACATTAAATTTTTAAAATTTATTCTGCAATCAGAACAATTTATAAAAGGCGAACATAATATTAACACAGTTGAAAGTGACCTCTTGAATAAATTTATAAATGGAACAGATGAACTAACTGACCAAACAGAAATAGAAGTTGTTTCAATTTTAGCTTCATTTATTAGAATGAATTCGGTTTTTAAGATTAAGGAGCCTCAATCTAAATCAAATAATAATTGGTTCAGGCAGAATTATGAATGAATTTTATTGTTTCATTAACGGTAGAAAAAATAAAATCAAATTTTTAGATGAAAATACAGTATCCGTTAATGATAAATCATTTTCATTTTCGATAAATGAAATTGATAAGAATTACTTTAACATTTCAACTAACGATAAATCTTTTGCTTGTAAAATTTTATCAAATTCGAATAATACATTTGAAATCTTCTTAAATAACTCCTGTTATCTTGTTGATTGTAAAACTAAAATAGAACAAATAGCAGAGGAGATTACTGCAAAGGGAAATTCAGAAAGTAAGAAAAATATTAGAATATATGCACCAATGCCGGGCTTGATATTAAAGATTTTCAAGCAAGATGGAGAAATAATTAAGAAAGGAGAGCCTGTTCTAATTTTAGAAGCAATGAAAATGGAAAATGAAATACTATCACCAAGCGATGGTTCGATAGTTCTTTCAGGAATAAAAGAAGGGGATACAATAGAAAAAAACACAATTCTTTTTGAAATCAAAAATTTGTTATTTGAAAAAAAATACTAATTTTTGTTTGTTAACAAACTAATAATTAGGAGGAGATACTTTGAGAAAAATTACTTTTTTCGCATTATTGCTTTGCTTCACTTCTCTGACTTTTGCTGGTGGTTTTCAACTTAATCAACATGGAGCCAAAGCATCAGGAATGAGCGGAGCTTTTACTGCAGTTGCGAATGATCCAAGTGCAGTATATTGGAATCCTGCCGGATTATCTTACATTAAAGGAACTAACTTTATGTTCAGTTCACATTTTGTTTCTCCATCAACAGGATTTCGTGGCATTAGCCCAAGTGTTGAAGAATTCAAAGTTGCAAAAAGGACTTTTTATCCATCAAACTTTTTTGCTTCTCATAGCTTCGACGAGAATTGGGCAGCAGGTATTGGATTTACCGTTCCGTTTGGTTTGGGTACTAAATGGGATGATAATTGGATCGGAAGATATTTGGCACTTGAAACAGAACTTCAAATTTTCACTCTAACTCCAACTGTTTCATACCGAATTACTGATGATCTTTCTGTTGGTGCTGGTTTTGTCTTTAGTTTCGCTAATGTTCTCATCAGACAAAAAGTTTCTCAAACTCCATTTGAGGGTGATGCGAAAATTTCATTAGAAGGAAAAGATAAATCAGCTTTCGGTTTCAGCTTCGGATTGATGTATAAAGCTACTGAAGATTTAACTTTGGGTGCAGCTTTCCAAAGCAATATTGATTATGATTTCAATGGTTCTGCAACTACTGAGGGAGCAAAGCAATTATTGGATGCAAAAAGACTTCCTATGGGTGATGTAGTTGCTAAATTAAAAACACCTTTCAATCTTGCTATTGGTGCAGCTTATCATGTAACAGAAGATTGGTTAATTAGTACCGATTTTCAATATGTCGGCTGGTCAAGCTATGATACTTTGAAAGTAGATTTTGTTGATCCTGCATATCCGGATATTGCAAGTCCGAGATCTTATCATAATAGTTTTGTTATCAGATTTGGTACGGATTACAAATTATCAGATGATTTTTCCATTCGTGGTGGAGTTTATTATGATAAAAAACCTGTTGATGATGATATGGTCGCTCCATCTTTGCCGGAAACAGATAGAATTGGTTTTACTATTGGGGCAGAATACAAGTTAATGGATAATCTTTCATTGAGAGGTTCATTTCTTTACATAAGAGGAAATGAATTAAAAGTTGAAAACTCCAAACATTATATAACAGGGAACACTCCTTTCAATGGGGTTTACAATATAAATGCTACTGTTTTATCAATTGGCTTATTATATAGTTTATAGGAGGAGATGATATGAAAAAATTATTTGCTTTAATTGTTTTTTCTGTTTCACTCATATTATTCTTTAATGCTTGTGAAGACAGGTCAGAATTAACAGCACCACCTTCATTAAATGGAGTGAGCGGAGAAGCTAATTTAACTAAAATGGTATCCTTGGGTAATAGCCTGACTGCAGGATATCAGAATGGAACGCTATACATATCAGCTACTCAGTATGCATATCCATACTTAATTGCAAAACAAGCTGATGTGGAAATGTCGGGTATTGCAGTCTCTGATCCTGGTTTAGGAGGTAGATTAGAGATAAAATCTCTATCTCCATTTACTTTATTCACAAATACAAAAACAGGATCTATTTTAAATTCAACTTATCCAAAACCATTTCAAAATCTGGGAGTTCCAGGTGCATTAGCATATGATGTACTTCAGGCAACAAGTTCAACAAACTGTGCTTCAGCTCTATTTGGAGGAACCCCAAATCCGTTTTTTGATATTATCTTACGAAATGGAACCACTGGTACAAAAACACCAATTCAATTGGCGTTAGAACAAAATCCATCTTTGATTACTTTATGGATTGGAAATAATGATGTATTAGGCTATGCAACTAGCGGAGGAGTATCACCATCTGCGCCTACCCCAGTAGCAAATTTTCAAGCTATATTTAATGGTATTGCAGATGCAATATCAACTGCAGGAAAGCAAGGGAAAGGAGTAGTAGCAAACATTCCAAATGTAACTTCTATTCCGTTTTTTACTACAGTTGGTCCTCAGATTGCATTATCCACCCCATGGCAACAACTTAGAGCTGCTGGAGTGATGGGATTAGTTTATCAGAAAGCTAGTGGTGTTGGACTTGCTGATTCTGCTAGTTTACTTATGGGTACTAATCTGGTAACTTTGAGAGGAAGCTCGTATGCACCTTTATTAGGACAAGCAACTGCCAAATATTATCGTGATTTGGGAATTGCTGTCCCTGCTGGTATTGATACTTCGAAACCTTTTGGATTCCATCCTCAAAATCCCTGGCCAAATGCACTGATACTTGATACTGATGAAATTCAAATTGCGACAAATGCTGTAAATAGTTTCAATACAATTATTGCAAATTTTGCTAATACGGTAAACTTCGGACTAGTTGATATAAACAAATTGTTCAAAGATATTCGTCAGAATGATTTTACTGGCGGAACAGTATTTAATGGCAGAGTATTTACTACTACTTTTGTAACAGGAGGTTTATTTAGTTTAGATGGTGTTCATCCATCAAGTCAGGGACAAGGTATAATTGCAAATGAGTTTATTAAAGTGATTAACTCAAAGTTCAATGCTAAATTCCCGTTAGTAAATGTATCTGCAATTCCAGGAAGTCTTATTTTTTCAGGTAAGATAAGTTATCAGAATGGTTATCCAATTATTCCGATAGAAGCATTTAATAATCTTTTGTTTTAATTTATTAAAAGGGTTGCCTAATTAAAAAGGCAACCCTGAATTATAAAAATGAAATTAATTTTATTTCTGTTTTTAGGATTTTTAATAAGTTGTTCTTCGAAAGAAATAACGGAGGAAAAGGATAATTACGTTTTTGATCAAGTTGAATTGGATTCTCTTGAAATCAATAAAGATATAAATCAGTCTATTCCAGAATCAACAGAAGAATCAGTTGCAGTTAATTCTTACTATCTTGTTCAAATCGGAGCTTTTACTTCCGAGCAAAGAGCAAAAAAGTTTGCTGAAAAAACGAAAAAAATGTTGAATGAGGAAATAATTATTTCTTTCAGTGACAAAGTAAATCTCTATCTTGTTCAATTAGAAAAAAGATTTTCAAGAAAATCTGAAGCTGAGATTGTCCGGAATAATTTGAGATTATTCCCTGAGTTTCAGGATGCATGGATTGTAACTATAAACGAATAAATCAATCAATAAAAAAAATTGAGAGGATCTTATGGCGTTTTCATTAAATAAAATTATGTTAATTGGTAATTTGGGAAAGGATGCAGAGAACAGATTTACAACTGATAATTTGTCAATTACAAGTTTTTCAGTTGCTACAAATTATCGCTATAAAAATAAAAATGGAGAATGGACAGACGAAACTACATGGCATAATGTTGTAGCATTCAATTTATCAGACTTCTTTAAAGATTATCTTAAAAAAGGTAAGAAAGTTTATGTTGAAGGAAGACTTGTAACACGCAGTTATGAAGATAAGGATAAAGTTAAAAGAACAATAACTGAAGTAAGAGCTGATAAGATAATTCCGCTTGAGCCAAGTGCTGACGCAACAAAAGAACCAGCAGAAGATTATAATTCAAGCGCTGAAATTTCCGGTGAAGTTGCTTCTGATGATGATTTACCATTTTAATTTATAATTAGTAAAGAAAAATTTTGGAAGTTGATCGGTTAGTTTATTTATTTCTTTTAGTTGTTTTATTATTTGTTTCAGCTTTTTTCTCCGGGTCAGAAGTCGCGTTATTTGGATTAGATAAGAAAAAAATAAACAATTTTTTTTCTGGAAATAATACTCTTCAAAGGTATTTAAACATTTTATTATCTTCTCCACGCAGACTTCTAATCTCTATTCTAATCGGCAATAATCTGGTTAATGTTGCTATCTCAATAATTTCAGTTATTCTTGTAACTGAACTTTCTGACAAGTATAATCTTGATATCAATTTAATGGTTGCGATTCAGATTGTCGTTATAAGCACTTTGATATTAATTTTCGGGGAACTTATTCCAAAGTTGATTGCTACAAATTATCAGATTCATTTACTCAAAATAATTGCAATTCCACTCTATTTTTTTACAGTAATCATCTACCCGATTTCAGAAATTATATCTGAACTTATAAGATTTGCTACCTCAAAAATTAAGTTTGATATGAAGAAATTTGCAGTAAACTCTGAAGAAATTGCAGATATTTCGTCCCTGTCAGAAGATAAAATCAAGCTAAATCAAAGCGAAAAGCAAATTTTGGAAAGTCTAACAGAATTTAAGGATATTTCTGTTTTTGAGATTATGACACCGAGAGTTGATATTGTTGCTTTATCAATGAATGATAATATTGATACTGCGATTGAGATAGTTACAAGATCTGGTCATTCAAGAATTCCTGTCTATGACAAAAGCATTGATAATATTGTCGGAATATTGCACGCTAAGGATTTATTTAAATTCAATATAAATCCAAAACTTAAATCAGGAGCAAGTCTAAAATCATTAATGAAGCGACCTCTGTTTGTCCCTGAAACTAAAAAGATAGATGATTTGTTGAATGAATTTCAGTTGAAGAAAAATCACATTGCAATTGTTGTTGATGAATACGGTGGTACAGCAGGCATCATCACTTTAGAAGACATAATAGAGGAAGTACTTGGAGATATCTGGGATGAATTTGACAGAAGTGAATTAAGTATTAATCCGATTTCCGAATACGAATTTATTGTAAATGCAAAATTGACTTTTTCGGAAATTGAAGCTAAGACTAAATTAAAATTCAAATTAGATGAAAAAACAAAAGATGAATCAATAGCGGCTTATTTACTAAATCATTTTGGTGAAATTCCTCGTGAACAAATTTCATTAGATATTTCTGATATAAAAATGACGGTAATTGAAGTTGCTAAAAAGAGAATAAAAAAAGTTAAAATAGAAACTTTGAATAGTTAAATTTGATTGTAAAATTGAGAATAATATGAAAGAACAAAGAAAAACTGAAATTAAAGTTGGATTAACAGTTATATTCGGAATACTGATATTCCTGTGGATTTTTGGCTGGGCTAAAAATTTATCTATTAGAAGTTCTGAAAATTTTCTAAAGATAAAATTTAAGAATGTATCTGGACTTGAAATTGGAGACCCAGTTACAATTAATGGCTTCAGGAAAGGATATGTTAATGATATTGTTATAAGGAATAATCATTTGATCGTCGAAGCAGCAATTGATAATGACGTTAAAATAAAGGAGGATGCAAAGTTCTCTATTGTTATGCTTGATTTGATGGGTGGGAAAAAAGTGGACATAGAGCCAGGATTTTCTGAAAACGAAATTGACTTTAATAAAATCCATACTGGTCAATTCCAATCTGATATCCCTTCGGTAATAGCACTGCTTGGCTCTGTGCAAGATGATCTTGTTACGGTTCTGAAAGATGTTAAAACTGTTCTTTCATCATTAAATAAAGTTGTATCAGATGAAAATTTCATCAAAGAATTGAGATTGCTTGTCAATAATGTGAATGATTTATCAAATCAGATGAATAAACTTATTTCAGAAAATAGAGCAGAAATTAATAAATTAACTCAAAATGCAAATGAATTAACAGAAAATACAAATAATCTTATAAAGGATAATAAGGAATCTGTTACAGAGCTGATTAATAATTTTAATGTTTTAAGTAATGAAACGAGGGAATTAGTTCAAAAGATGAATTCATTTACAGATGAGATAAATAAACGAGAAAATAATTTAGGAAAAATTCTTTATGATGATGAATTGCTCAATAATTTAAAATCATCAATTCAACAACTTGAAACTTTGACAAAAATTTTAGTTGAACAGCTAAATTCAAAAGGAATAAAAGTAGATGCACATATTTTTTAGAGGAGTTTTTTTCGTTCTTCTTTTCTCTTCTTTTGTTTTTACTCAGCATCCTGATCCGGTCAGAGGGAAAAATGGAATGATAGTCTCAGCGAGTAAGATTGCATCGGAAGTTGGGATTCAAATTCTTAAAAAAGGTGGTAACGCGATCGATGCTGCAGTAGCAGTTGGATTTGCATTAGCTGTTACTTATCCCGCAGCTGGAAATATTGGTGGCGGTGGTTTTATGGTTATTCACTTCAACAATGGTAAAAGTACCTCTATTGATTTCAGGGAAAAAGCCCCAATGTATTCTCACGAAAAAATGTATCTTGATTCAAATGGAAATTTTTTACCTCATCTAAGTCAGGAAGGTGAGACTTCATCCGGAGTTCCTGGAAGCGTGGCTGGATTAATTTATGCTTTGGAAAAATACGGGACTTTACCTTTAAGGGAAGTCATCAAACCAGCTATCAAATTAGCAGAAAAAGGATTTATACTCGATTACAGATTAGCTCAATCCATCAACGCATTTTATTCTGATTTTATAAAATATCCTTCTTCGATGAAAATTTTTACCAAGAATGGTAGCAAGTTTGAAGAGGGTGATAGATTTATCCAAAAAGACCTTGCTAAAACTTTGAAACTAATTTCTAAAAAAGGCAGAGATGGTTTTTATAAAGGTGAAGTTGCTGATAAAATAGTAAATCAAATGCGGAATAGCGGTGGGTTAATCACTTACGAAGATTTAGAAAATTATAAAGTTGTGGAAAGAGAGCCAATTATTTCTACATTCAAAGGATATAAAGTTGTAACAATGGGTCCTCCAAGTGGTGGCGGTGTGATTCTTCTTCAATCATTGAACTTACTTGAGAATTTTGAATTCAATAAAGATGAATGGAATAGCTCTTCATACATTCATAAACTTGTAGAAACTTTCAAATATGCTTATGCAGATAGATCGAAGCACTTAGGTGATTCAGATTTTTATCCAGTCCCACTAATTGAATTATTGAATAAGGATTATGCTCAACGAATTTTTGCACAAATTGGTGAATACGCAACTCCATCTTCTCAAATCTCACCAACTGAATTTCCAAAATATGATGAGAGTCAGGAAACAACTCATTACTCAGTGATTGATAAATTCGGAAATGCTGTTAGTGTTACTACGACGATAAATTCAGCCTATGGAGCAAAAGTGGTTGTTGATGGTGCGGGCTTTTTGCTGAATAATGAAATGGATGATTTCAGTGCTAAACCTGGCGAGCCTAATCAATTTGGATTAACAGGTAGTGAAGCGAATAAAATTGAGCCGGGGAAAAGAATGTTGAGTTCAATGACTCCAACAATAGTTTTAAAGGACGATAAAGCTGTTCTGATTCTTGGATCTCCCGGCGGTTCAACAATTCCAACTGCGGTTCTTCAAGTAGTATTGAATTATTTAGTCTTTGGAATGCAAGTTCAGGCAGCAGTTAATTCTCCCCGAATTCATCATCAATGGTTGCCTGACCGAATTGATTTTGAAGACCAAGCCATCCTTTATGATGTGAAAGAAAATTTAATTAAGAAAAATCACGTAATTGGTGAGAAAAGAATCTTAGGAAGAGTCGAAGCAATAGCAATTGAAAACGGAATTTTTTATGGTGCAACTGATCCAAGAGGTTATGGAGGAGCTGTAGGTTACTAAAATGATTTTGGGAATTGGTGTTGACATCATAGAAATTGATAGAATCAAAAAAGTTATTGACAGATTTGATTTCAGATTCCTTAATAAAATTTATACTGAAAATGAGATTGAATATTGTATCAATAAGGTGAATAAATATCAGCATTTTGCAGCAAGGTTTGCAGCCAAAGAAGCAATTTACAAAGCGCTAAGTGAAGCAGAACAGAAAATCGCTAATTGGAAGAATATTGAAGTTTTTAATCAAAAAAATGGATTACCAATTGTTAAAACTTCTGGAAAATTAAAAGAGTATCTTTCTGATGATAAGGAGATTAAATTGTCAATCAGCCATTCGGAAAATTATGTAGTTTGTTTTGCAATCTTAAATAAACTGTAATTGTCATAATGTTTATGCATTGTAATAATAAAAATGTATTGATAAGTTAACAATCAAAATTCTTTATGAATCAAAATTGGTATAAATATTTTAATTATGGAACGATTTTACTCGTTGCAATTTTAGCGCTTCTGATTTTTACTAAATCGGTTGGAATAGAATATTATAAAGCATTTTTATACATAACAATATTCATTTTCATCTTGAGGATAATAGTTAGAGCTATTATTATCAGCAAATATAAAAACAAGGAGTAAATCTTCGAACGAACTATTTCAACAAACGGAAAATTAAATGCAAAAGTTTTGGTTCTCAATCAAAGTTATGAACCTCTTACAATATGCACAATCAAAAAGGCTGTGTTGTTGATTTTTTTAGGGAAAGCAGAGATAGTTCACAAGGATGAAAAGAAATCTATTAGAACAGTTAGAATGAATTTCCCCTGGCCAAGTGTTATTAGAATAAGTAAATTTATCAAAGTGCCATACAAAAAAGTTATTTTGTCGAGAAAAAATATTTTAAGAAGAGATAATTATAAGTGTGCTTATTGTGGAAGGTCAGATTTGATGTTAACCGTTGATCATATTATTCCAAAATCAAAAGGGGGTAATGATTCGTGGGAGAATCTTATTACTGCTTGCACAAAATGTAATAACATCAAAGGCGATAGAACTCCAGATGAAGCGAATATGAAACTTTTAACACGTCCATATAAACCAAGTCACGTAATTTTTATAAAAAACATCGTTAGCAAAATTGATGAAAAATGGAAACCATACCTTTATTTATCTTAAATTAAACTAAATTTTTTTTCAAATCTTATGAATCAAAAAAGAATTTTAAGTGGAATGAGACCAACAGGGCTATTGCATATTGGGCATTACGTCGGTGCATTAGAAAATTGGATTGAGTTACAGAATCAATATGAATGTTATTTTCTTATAGCCGATTATCACGTGCTGACTACTGATTTGGATACAAAAGATATTTATAATAATTCCATTAAGATGCTGATTGATTGGCTTTCTGCAGGTTTAGATCCCAATAAGTGTTTAATGTTTAGACAATCGCAAATCAAACAACACGCAGAATTGTTTCTGATTTTCAGTATGTTCATTACGGCAAACAGACTTGAAAGAAACCCGACTTTGAAAGATCAAGTTAGAGATTTAAATCTTGATAATGTTATTTATGGACATCTTGGTTATCCTGTTTTACAAGCCGCTGATATATTGCTTTACAAAGGTGATTTTGTGCCTGTTGGTGAAGACCAAGTTCCTCACGTAGAAATCTCGAGAGAGATTGCCAGAAGATTTAATAATCAATACGGAATTGTTTTCCCTGAACCTGAACCTTTACTTACTACTTTTCCACGACTTCCCGGTTTAGATGGTAATGCCAAAATGAGCAAATCGTTGAATAACACAATTTTACTTTCAGACTCTCCAGATGAAATTAAGTCCAAAATCCGAAAAGCTGTTACCGATAAAAATAAGATTAGAAAAGGTGATCCCGGCAATCCAGATATTTGTTTGATTTATTCATATCACAAGAAGTTTAATTCTTTAGAGACAGAAGAAATTTATCAGAATTGTAAAAGCGGTGCGCTGGGTTGTGCTGATTGCAAAGCAAAATGCACACTTAGAATTTCTGACTTTTTCTCGCCTTTAAGAGAGAAAAGAAATTATTATGAAAGTAATTATCAGGAAGTTTTGGATATTTTGGCTAATGGAGAGAATGCTGCAAAAACTGTAGCAGAAAAAACTATGAATGAAGTTCATCAAAAAATGAATCTTGGCTGATGTATAAAATTAAATTAGAACATTTTGAAGGACCTTTGGATTTATTGCTCTTTTTTATCAAAAGAGATGAAATCAATATCTATGATATTCCTATTTCAAAGATTACAAAAGAATTTTTAGACTATGTCAATTTCATTAAATTTCTTGATTTGGAAACTGCCGGAGAGTTTATTCTGATGGCTTCAACTCTGATGCACATTAAAGCCAGAATGTTGCTTCCAAAGGAATATGATGAGAAAGGTGAAGAAATTGATCCACGTGCTGATTTAGTAAAAGCTTTATTAGAATATAAAAGATATAAAGAAATGTCAGAGGAACTATCTTTTTTTGAATCCGCTCAAAGAAAAATTAGTTTCAGAGGTAATTTTTCTCAGGATGTTAGTAATCCTCCTGATGATTTTGAAACTCTTTTAGGAAATGTTACTGTTTATGACATAGCTAAAGTCTTTAAACGAATTATCGAAGGGATTAAAAATAAACCTGTGCATCATGTTAGAAAGATAAATATTTCAATCTCTGATCAGATTGATTTTATTTTGAATAAACTTGAACAGTTCTCACAAATACATTTTCTATCGCTTGTCGAAGGAATAAAGCAAAAGATTATAGTTATTATAACTTTCATTGCTATTCTTGAATTGGTTAAATCAAAAAAAATTATAATAAAATTTTATAATACTTACAACGATTTTTTAATAGTCAAAGTATAATGAGTAGTTTTTATAAAAGTATTGTCGAAGCACTGATATTCTCATCTGAAGAACCTTTAAGTGAAGCAGAAATTATTCGAACCATTAAAGGTATTGACGGAGAAGATTCGGAAATAAACAATCAAAATGTTTCTGAGATAATAAGTGAATTGAATTCTGAATATTCAGATTCCGGAAGATCAATCAGAATAGTGAACATTGCCGGAGGTTATCTTTTCGCTACAAAGGAAGAATATTCCAAATACATCGGATTTTTGTCAACTGAAAAATCAAAAAGAAGATTGAGTCAGGCAGCTTTGGAAACACTTGCTATTATAGCTTATAAACAACCTATCACTAAACCTGAAATCGAATCAATTCGCGGAGTTAATTCTGATTACGTGATTGCTTCACTACTTGATAAAAATCTGATAACCATTAGTGGAAGAGCAGAAACGATCGGCCGTCCTTTGCTTTATTCGACTACTAAAGAATTTCTTATCTACTTTGGTTTGAGCGATATAAAAGATTTACCAAAGCCAAGAGAAATAGAAGAAATTATGCAGGATGAAGATTTTATTGAACAAAAAAATAGAATTATGATGAATGCGATAGAAGAAATTGTTGAAAATCAAGAATCAAAAAATGGGAAAGAAAATCAGGATTAATAAAGCTATTTCCGATTGTGGATTTTGTTCCAGAAGAAAAGCGGAAGAACTAATTTCACAAAAAAGAGTAACTCTCAATGGGAATACAGTAAATTCTCTTGCAACTCTTGTAGATCTCGATAATGATATCGTTGAAGTTGATGGTGAAACTCTCAAACTAAAGTCAAAGATCTATATTCTTCTCAACAAACCTTCAGGATATGTTTCTACTACAAGTGACGAGAAAAATAGAAAGACCGTACTCGACTTAATTAAAGTAAAACAAAGAATTTATCCTGTTGGAAGATTAGACTACGACTCAACAGGGGTAATTTTATTAACTAATGATGGCGATTTTGCTAATTTATTACTTCATCCCAAAAATAAAATTCCCCGAGTTTATAAAGTGAGATTGGACAAATCAGCAGACTTGGATACTTTGAAACAACTTGAACGTGGAATAACTTTAAACAACAAAAAATCAAAATTTGAAAAAATTTACCCCGTTTCGAGATCGGATAAAATCAATTTTTATGTTGAATGTATTGAAGGCAGAAATCACTTTGTAAAAAATATGTTTCAAAAAATTGGATTTAGAGTTTTAAAGCTTCACCGAGAAAGTTTTGCTATTTTCAAAGATGATATTCCTATTGGAGCTTACAGATATATTACTGAAAATGAGGTTAGGAAAGTAAAGTCATTATATGTTTAAAATCGTTCCATTTTTAATCTTATCAATTTCTTTTATTGCTTTAGCTCAGGATACTATTCGAACCATTCAGCCAGATACTGTTAAATACTTCAAGACTTATACAATTATCGAGTTTAAAAAAGAAGTTAATAAGTTAATTCAGGATAAAAATTTTCTTAATGCAAACATTGGAATAATCATAAAATCTCTAAAAGATGGAGAAATTTTTTACTCAACTAACGAGGAGAAATTATTTATTCCCGCTTCAAACCTGAAGTTATTCACAACCGCTGCCAGTTTAGAATTATTGGGCAGCAGATACAGATTTAATACAAGTCTTTACACGAATGGAGAGATAAGCTACTCTACTATTTATGGAGATTTGATTATTAGAGGGAGCGGAGATCCTACCTTCTCGGGAAGATTCTATAACGGTGACATTTTCAAAACTTTTGATGATTGGGTTGATTCACTAATAGATATGGGAATCACAAATATTCGTGGTAATATTGTTGGCGATGATAATCTTTTTGATGATACTCATTACGGAATCGGTTGGTCAAGAGATTATGAAAGTTATTGGTATGCTGCACCTTCAGGTTCGTTGTCATTCAATGATAACTGTGTTGATATAACTATTTTTTACAATGAATTTTATGATTCTGTTATTGTTCGGCATTCGCCGGAGGTCAGAGGTATAAATATCATTAACGAAGTCATCCCAGTTTCTCCCGGTGAGGCGTCAACAAACATTGATATCTATAGAGAACGAAATTCAAATAAAATTAAAATCTTCGGGACATTCAGCAGAACAAGTGATACTCTTAGAACTTACGCTTCTATTTATAATCCTACTCAATATACTATTAACGTTTTCAAAAATAGATTAGAGTCAAGAGGTATTAAAGTTATCGGTTACACTGTTGATATTGATGATTATAATAAAATCATTGATTACGATAACGCAACTCTACTTTTTTCTTACCATTCACCATCTTTACATGAAATTGTAAAAGTTATAAATAAAGGCTCACAGAATTTTTATGCTGAGCAACTTTTACGAGTTTTGGGCGCAGAAAAAAAAGGAATTGGTAGCATTGAAAATGGAGTTAGTGCTTGTAAGGAATGGTTTTCATTAGTTGGACTTGATCCTGAATGTATTTTAATGTATGATGGAAGTGGATTATCACACTTAAATAAAGTTACTCCAACTCAAATTTTAAACTTGCTTGAAATAATGTATAAATCTAAAAATTTCCCGTTCTTTTATAATTCATTACCGATTGCAGGAATTGATGGCACACTTTCACGAAGAATGAAAAATACTTCTGCAGAAAATAAAATCAGAGCAAAGACTGGATTCATCGCGTTTGCAAGAAATCTTAGCGGATATGCTAAAACATTTGACAATGAAGATGTTGCTTTCAGTATTTTAGTTAATAATTTTAACGTTCCTGTAAAGCTTGTCGAAAATTTACAGGATAATATTTGTAACTTAATTGCAAGTATCAGTAGAAAGGAATAATTGATGCACAATTTGCCTATAGAAGACATTAATGACCTTATTAAAAGAAGATTCGAGGAATTGGAAGAACTCAAGTCAAAAGGAATAAATCCGTTTGCTTACCAATTTGAGGTTGATTCTGATTCGGAAACTATTAAATCTAATTTTGAGAGTTTTGAAAATAAAGTTGTAAAAATTGCTGGTCGAATTATGGCTATTCGAAGGATGGGTAAAGCTTCTTTTGCACATATTCAAGATCATAATGGAAGAATACAGATATATTTGAAGAAGGATGAACTCGGCGACATTTATGATACTTTCAAACTTTTGGATATTGGTGATATTATAGGAGTTGTCGGATTTGTATTTAAAACTAAAACCGGTGAAATTTCTGTTCACACTCAAAAATTTGAACTCCTTGCAAAAGGTTTAAGACCAATTCCAATTCCTAAAGAAGTAATTGATGAGAATGGAAATAAAATAATTTATGATCAATTCTCAGATAAAGAATTAAGATACAGGCAGAGATATGTTGATCTGATTGTTAATCCAGATATAAAAGATGTTTTTATCAAAAGATCAAAAATTATTTCTACGATTAGAAGTTTTCTGGATTCTAAAAATTACCTTGAAGTTGAAACTCCAATTCTCCAACCTTTATATGGAGGAGCAGCGGCGAGACCATTTATAACTCATCACAATACTCTTGATATAGATTTATACTTAAGAATTGCTGATGAATTATACTTAAAAAGACTTATAGTTGGTGGTTTCAATGGCGTTTACGAAATTTCTAAGGATTTCAGAAATGAAGGAATGGACAGATCGCATAATCCTGAATTTACTATGCTCGAACTTTATGTCCCTTATAAAGATTATAATTGGATGATGGGTTTTGTTGAAGATATGTTTGAATATGTTTGCCTAAAGGTTTTCAACACTCTTGAATTTGAATACGAGAATAATAAAATAAATTTTGCAAAACCTTGGAAACGGGTTTCAATGGTGGAAATAATTCAGGAAAAAACAGGCTTGAATGTAATTGATGCTTCTTTAGAGCAGCTAATTGATGTAGCAAAAAAATTACACGTTGATTTATCTAAACTTACAAGCAAAGCTAAAGCTATTGATGAAATATTTTCCGCTTGTGTAGAATTAGATTTAATTCAACCGACATTTGTAATTGACTATCCGATAGAACTTTCGCCTTTGGCTAAAAAACACAGAACTAAAAACGGAGTAGTTGAAAGATTTGAAGCCTATGTTGTTGGTAAGGAAATTTGTAATGCCTTTTCAGAATTGAATGATCCGATTGATCAGCGGCAGAGATTTGAAGAACAATTGAAAATGAAAGAATCAGGTGATGAAGAAGCTCATCAGATCGATGAAGATTTTCTAAGAGCTTTAGAATATGGAATGCCGCCAACTGCAGGCTTGGGAATTGGTATTGACAGACTTACTATGATTCTGACAAATCAACCATCAATTCGTGATGTAATATTTTTCCCACAAATGAAACCTGAAATTTCAAAGTCCTGATTTTATCGGAGTTACAATGAAAACAAAAATCAATTTACCATTGTTTGCTTTGTTGTTAATAATTGGAGTCTTCATCGGAATTCAAGTTGAAAAAATATTTTCAGGTGATAACATGAGGGACAGCATTGAAAAATTTAGTGATGTAATGACGTTAACCGGAAAATATTATATCGAAGAAGTTGATTCACAGAAACTTGTTGAATCTGCAATTAAAGGAATGATGGAAGAATTAGACCCGCATTCAGTTTACATCTCTTCCAAAGAATTTTCTGAAGTTGAAGAATCTTTCAGAGGTGATTTTGAAGGCATTGGAATAGAATTCCAAGTTGTTAATGATACACTTACTGTTGTTTCACCAATATCAGGAGGACCAAGCGAACAATTAGGAATTTTGCCAGGGGATAGAATTATAGAAATTGAAAATAAATCTGTCATTGGAATTACTAATGATGAAGTAAGACAGAAACTGCGTGGCAAGGCTGGGACAAAAGTTTCCGTAACCATTATGCGACCTAGCTCAGGAAAGAAAATAAAGTATGAGATAGTTCGTGATAAAATTCCTTTGTATTCTGTCGAAGCATCGCTAATGGTTGATAATTCTATTGGATATATCAGCATCTCAAGATTTTCTGAAACTACTTTTGAGGAGCTTTTTCAGGCTCTGAAAAAGTTACAAAATAGCGGAATGAAAAAACTCGTAATTGATTTTCGAGGAAATCCCGGAGGATACTTAAATCAAGCAGTTAAAATTTCAGATTTATTTTTGGACGGAAGGAAGAAAATAGTTTATACTTTAGGAAGATTAAAAGATTTTAACGAAGAATATTTTGCTGGAGAATCTTACACATATGAAAAAATTCCAATTATCATTTTGATTAACAGAGGTAGTGCTTCTGCAAGTGAAATTGTTGCCGGAGCAATTCAGGATTGGGATAGAGGTTTGATTGTTGGAGAAACTTCTTTTGGTAAAGGCTTAGTTCAAAGACAATTCGAACTTTCTGATAATTCTGCTTTGAGATTGACAATATCAGAATACTTCACTCCGTCTGGAAGAAATATTCAAAGACCATATAGTAACAAAAAAAGTAAAAAAGATTATTTTATTGAAACTATTGAGAGAGAAGATGCTGAGGGAGATAATTATTTCCATCAAAGTGAGAAAGATACATCCAAACCAGTTTTTTATACTCTAATCAAAAAAAGAAAAGTTTATGGTGGAGGTGGAGTGACTCCTGATTATATTGTAAAAAACGAAGAACTAACAGAATTATCTCAAAATCTGCTTAAAGAAAATGTCTTCTATTCATTCATTCTAAGCTATCTCGATACTTATGGAAATAAAATTAAATCAGAATTTGAAAATGATTTGAATAAGTTCAGAAAAGAATTTTTCGTAGATGACAAATTGCTGAATTCATTTCTGAACTATGCAAAATCTAAAGGAATTAACATTAAAGAAGATGAGCTGATTAAAGATTCTTCATACATCAAATCAAGATTAAAAGCTCAGATTGCCCGAAACTATTGGAAAAATGATGGATGGTTTGCGGTTCTACTTGAAGAAGATAATCAGTTTAAAAAGGCAATAACTTTGTTTAATGCTGCAGAATCTTTGATTAGATAATGATAAAATCTTTGATCTTATTCTCAGCTTTTTTTGTTTCTTATTTAAGTTTTTTAGTTACTGAAATTAGTATTTACTTTCCTGAAATTGAAGTTAAAAACGATCAGAAAAATTCCTTATTTGAAAAGCCTCAAAGAGAAATAGATGTCGGTGAAGAGATTGTATATGTAGTCAAATATTTATTTATTCCCATTGGAGAAATTAAACTTAAAGTGAATTCTTTTAATGAATCTGATTCAATTTATTCTGCAATTGCTTTTATTGATTCTTATAGTGGTTTGCCTTTTGTTGATTTGCATCAGATTTACGAAACAAAGTTTAATAAAAATCAGATACCAATTTATTTTAAAGGAACTATTTTAGGAAAAGATACCACTTACACGATTTATAATTTTGATTATCGAAAAAGAAAGGTTCATGTCCTGAAGGGAAGTAAAACTAAAAATGAAATCTGGACAGATTCAACAGCATCATTAGACAGAGAGTATCTTGATGGTTTATCACTTTTTTATTTTGCGAGAATGAGGACAGGTATTAAAGGCACTTACAACACACCAGTATTCATAAATGAAAAACCTGAAAGAACAACTTTTAATTGTTATGATAAATCTGAAGATATTTCTATCAATTCTGTTGATTATCCAATTGATTGTGTTTATCTTTTGGGTGAAACGGAATTTAAAGGTATTTTCGGATTGACAGGTGCGTTTGAAGGATGGTTCAGTAACGACAAACACGCAGTACCAATTTATGCAAAATTAAAAGTCATCATTGGAAACGTAACAGTAGAATTAAAAAAATGGAAGAAATCAGAATGGCAACCTCCCAGATTCAAAAAATAGAAGATAGCAGAAAATTATATCCTTACGAAAATCTTTTTCCAAAAATTCACAGCTCCGTCTTTCTTGCTGATGGAGTTAGGATTGTTGGAGATGTTGAAATTGGTGAATATTCAAGCGTTTGGTACAATACTGTAATCAGAGGTGATGTACATTATGTCAAAATTGGTTCAATGACAAACATACAGGATTGTTCGATGCTTCACGTTACAAATGGAAAATATCCATTGAATATTGGTGACAAGGTTACGATTGGTCATTCTGTAAAATTGCACGGTTGCACACTTCAAAATCTTTGTTTGATTGGGATTGGTGCAATTGTTCTTGATGGTGCTGTCGTTGAAGAAAACTCAATGGTTGCTGCAGGATCGGTTGTAAGACCAAATTTTATAGTACCAAGCGGAAAATTAGTTGCTGGTGTTCCTGCAAAAATTATCCGGGATTTAACTAAAGATGAAATTGACGATTTGGAGGCTTCAGCTTTCAGATACAAAAAATACTCTGAAATAACAATGGAATCATTAAAGAATATCTTATAAAATGAAGAATCTGAGAGTATTCTCAAGCAATAAATCTATTGCGAAAAAAAATGTTCACAAAATTGTTACAGCTCTCTCTAAATATTTTGGCTTGCAGATTATCTCTTTGGAAGTTAATATTGTAAGTAGTGAAATAGTTTTAGAATTGAATAAAAAATATTTAAAGCACAATTACAATACCGACATTTTAACTTTTAACTATTCAGAAAGTAACTCTAATCTTGAAGGAGAAATCTTTATATCTCTCGAAGATGCTAAAAATAATTCCCAAAGATTCAAAAATAATCTTAATGAAGAATTAAAGCGTTTGATCGTCCACGGAATTCTACATTTGATAGGTTATAACGATTCAACTAAAGCTGAAAAAAAGGAAATGTCCAAAGTGGAGAATAATATATTAAAGTCATTTAAGAATTTGTCGATTATTAAATAGAAATTACTTAAATGAATAATTTGATTAGTCATATAATTCAAAAATTCTTATCAGAATTATCTTCGGTGAGAAGATACTCCCCAAATACGATAAGGTCTTATAAAAATGATTTAATTACCTTCGATAAGTTTTGTGCTGAAAATAACAAAACCAATATCACTGAAATAACAGACAAATTTATAAGAAGATTTTTGTTTCATTTATCAAATAACAATCTTGATAATAAAAGTATTGCCAGAAAACTTTCTGCTGTTAGAAGCTTGTTTAATTTCTCTTTTAATAATGGCTATATTCAGAAAAATCCTTTGACCCTAATTTCAAATCCGAAAGCAGAAAAAAAATTGCCATCAGTGATTGATTCGGAATCAATTATCGAGACTTATAAAATTCAAAGTTCGAGAGAAAAATATCCAATAATTAAAATAGTTATTATTGAAATTTTATATGGTTGTGCGCTCAGAGTCAGTGAGCTATGTAATTTAAAGATTAAAGACGTTGATTTTTCTAATCATACATTAAAAGTATTAGGTAAAGGAAATAAAACAAGGATTGTTCCGATTGGTGAAAAATCAGAGATAATTTTAAGAGAATATTTGAATCAATTTCCACCCGAAAGTCATGATGATTATCTAATAAGAAATAAATTCAATAGAAAAATCAATCCAAGATTTGTACATAGAATAGTTACAAAAAATTTATCACAGGTAAGTGATGTCAAAAAGAAAAGTCCTCACACACTCAGGCATAGTGCAGCTACTCATATGCTCGACAATGGTGCTGATCTAAGAGTTGTAAAAGAAATACTTGGACACGAGAATTTATCTACAACTCAAATTTATACACAAGTTAGCGTTGAAAGACTCAAAGCGATTTATAAAAAATCGCATCCTAAATCATAACTTATAAACAGGAGGTTAGTATGAATATCAAGATCACAGCACGCAAATTCAAAGCTCACGATAGTCTTAAAGACTACATCAAAGATGAGTTAATGTCTCTTGAACGATTTAGTGATGATTTACTTAAAGCCGATGTTATATTGAGTTATCAGAACGCTGTTAATAGTCTTAAAATTGCTGAGGTAATATTAAAAATTCCCGGTCAAACTTTAACCTCAAAAGTAGAATCCGATGACTTTAAAAAATCAGTAAGCAGTGCTGTTGAAAAAATGAGGGCTCAACTTCAAACTATTAAATCAAAAAGGGTGAATAAAGCAAGATGATTAGAATTAATGAGAATAATATTTTTCGAAAAGATTGCATTACAATAAATTTCTTGTATGAAAATGCAGCTAAAATTTGTAAACTTTGTCTTGTAACGAAGAATCACGATCTCGAAAGAAAAATAATTGATCAGAATTTACACAGACCCGGCTTAGCATTAGCCGGGTTTGTTGATCTATTCTCTTACAAAAGAGTTCAGGTATTTGGAAATACCGAACTGAAATACTTAGAAAAACTTTCGACTGAAGATAGAAAGAAATCTTTAGAAAATATTTTCAGATTTGAAATTCCTTGCATCATAGTTACTAATGGTAATAAAATAAATGATGAATTATTATCAGCTGCGGAAGATGCTTCTGTCCCAATTTTCCAAACTGAATTTTCAACTACGAAATTAGTCTATTTATTGAGCGATTTTTTAGATGATCAGTTTGCTCCGAGATTATCAGTTCACGGTTCTTTTGTTGATGTTTATGGTATTGGAATTTTATTTATGGGAAGTTCAGGCATTGGTAAAAGCGAAGTAACTTTAGATTTGATAGAACGTGGTCATCGTCTTGTAGCTGATGATGTAATCATATTAACAAAAAAAGGTGAAGGTATTTTGATGGGCTCTGGAGTAGAACTTTCTAAACATTTTATGGAGATCAGAGGATTGGGTTTAATAAATGTTGCTAAAATGTTTGGGATACGTGCAATCAGATATCAAAAGCGTCTCGAAATAATTGTTGAGCTTGAGATCTGGAAAGAAGATAGCGATTATACCAGAACTGGTTTAGAGAACAAAACTTTTTCAATAATGGATGTAGAAATCCCTTATGTCAAATTACCCATCATACCCGGAAAAAATATTACAGTAATATCAGAAGTAATTGCATTGAATTATCTTTTGAAACATTATGGTTATGATTCTGCTAAAGTGTTTCAGGAACGATTAAACTCTAAACTAAACAATCAAAATATTGATGATAGAGCAGTAAACTACTTTGAACACGATTTTGAGTAGATTTTTTCTACTCATATTATTTTGCTTCAGCCACTCGAAAAAGAATTTATATTTAAGGGATTATAAATAATTACTAATTGTAAATCTCTTGTCGCTGTTCTATATTTGAAAGCAAAAAAACTAAAAATGCCTTCTCGAAAAAAAGTAAAACTAATCTTTGTCACAGGTGGAGTTGTATCCTCTTTAGGTAAAGGAATAACTGCTTCTGCACTTGGTCTTCTCTTAAAACAACGTGGTTATAAAGTAACAATACAAAAGTTTGATCCATACATCAATGTTGATCCTGGAACAATGAGTCCATTTCAACACGGTGAAGTTTATGTTACTGAAGATGGAGCCGAAACAGATTTAGATTTAGGACATTATGAGAGATTTCTCGATGTGAATATGACAAAAGCTAACAATACGACTACTGGTCAGGTTTATTATGATGTGATTACAAAAGAGAGACGCGGTGATTTTCTTGGAGCGACAGTTCAGGTGATTCCTCATATTACAGATGAAATTAAATCGAGAATGTTGAAACTTTCTGATTTAGGTGATTACGATGTAATAATTACTGAAATTGGTGGTACTGTTGGAGATATCGAGTCTCTTCCTTTCATTGAAGCGATGCGTCAACTTATGCTTCAATTTGGTAAAACAAATACATTAAATATTCACGTAACGTTAGTTCCATTTATCCAATCTGCAGGTGAAGTCAAAACGAAACCAACTCAACACAGTGTAAAGAATTTATTAGAGCTCGGAATTCAACCTGATGTACTTATCTGCAGATCAGAAAGAAAACTTAGTGAGGAAATAAAAGAAAAAATTGCTTTGTTTTGCAATGTCGATTCAAAGTCAGTAATTACTGCCTATGATTGTTCATCTATTTATGAAGTACCATTAGTTTTATTCGAGCAGAAGCTGGATGAAATTGTTCTAAATCGTTTACATCTTCCAGTAAGAAAAATCAAATTAACGCAGTGGGAATCATTTGTAAACAGCGTTCTGAAGCCAAAGTTAAAGACTACAATTGCTTTAGTTGGGAAATACACGGAACATCTTGATGCATATAAAAGTATTCTTGAAGCTTTTATTCACGCAGGTGCTGAAAATGATAGTAAGGTTATAGTCAAACCAATTTCTTCTGAATACCTTGAATCCGAAGATATTGAGAAATCTCTTCAAGGTGTAAACGGAATTCTTGTGCCGGGTGGATTTGGAGAGCGTGGAATAGAAGGAAAAATCAATGCAATAAAATATGCGAGAGAAAACAAAATCCCATTTTTAGGAATATGTCTCGGAATGCAATGCGCAATTATTGAATTTGCAAGAAACGTTTGCGGTTTGAAAAGCGCACATAGTTCTGAATTTAAGAAAACAAAGCAAGCTGTTATTGATTTAATGCCTGAACAGAAATCAATACGCAATATGGGTGCAACAATGCGGTTGGGTTCATATCCTTGCTTACTATCTGAGAAATCTTTGGCGTTCAAAGCTTATGGTGCTAAATATATTTATGAAAGGCATCGTCATCGTTATGAAGTGAATAATAAGTTTAGAAATATTTTGCAAGAGAATGGATTAATATTCAGTGGACTTTCTCCAAATAACGAATTAGTTGAGATGATAGAATTGGATGATCATCCCTGGTTTGTAGCTTGTCAATTTCATCCGGAGTTGAAATCAAGAGCTACAAAGTCGCATCCACTTTTCAGAGAGTTTGTAAAAGCTTCATTGATTTATTCACAGAAAAAAGAAAAATAATTTTTACATTCTGTCTTCCTTAGCTTACTAATTTTAACTGATTATATTATTTTCGTAATCAAAAAGGTAAATTTTCTTTTGAATTTAGCTGTTTTTGTATCGGGCCGTGGTTCTAACCTCAAAGCTATTTTAGATAATCAGGAATTAAAAAGTTTAATTGCAGTTAAAGTTGTGTGTTCGAATGATTCAGAATGTAACGCAATAAAGCTTGCTGAATCAAAAAAGATCGATACTTTTATTATTCCAAAAATTCAGGATGAAAAATTAGTTGATGAGCTAATTTCTTTTTTAGAAAAACGAAATATAGAACTGATTGTGTTAGCTGGTTACTTAAAGTTAATTCCTCCTTCATTGGTTGATAAATTTGAAAATAAAATAATTAACATTCATCCTGCGCTTTTACCTTCTTTTGGTGGTAAAGGTATGTATGGTATGAATGTACATAAAGCAGTTTTTGAGTCATCTGCAAAAGTTAGTGGAGCTACAGTTCATTTTGTGAATAAGGAATATGATAAAGGAAAAATAATTGCTCAGAGGTGTGTTGATATTAGTGATGTCAAGTCTCCTGAAGAAATAGCTGAGAGAGTTTTAAGTATTGAACATAATCTTTTACCATTTGTTATCGGGAAATTTGCATTGAATAAAATTGAAATAAAAGGTAACAGAGTTTTTATTCTGGATTAAATTAGGCTTTAATAAATGAAATATGCTTTAATAAGTGTTTTTGATAAAACAAATATTATCGAGTTTTCCAAATCATTGGTGGATATTGGTTACAATATTTTAGCAACAGGAAAAACAGCCAAGCTGTTAAGCGAGAACAAAATTCCAAATACTGATATTTCAAGTTTTACTGGCTTCCCTGAAATATTTGAAGGTCGAGTTAAAACTCTTCATCCAAAAGTTTTTGGTGGTATTTTAATGAGAAATGAAGAGAAGGACTTAGTTCAGGCAGAACAGAACAAAATAAATCCGATTGATATAGTTTGTGTTAATCTTTATCCATTCAAACAAACAATACAAAAAGAAGATGTTTCTTTTGAAGAGGTGATAGAAAATATTGATATTGGTGGACCAAGTTTGATTAGAGCCGCAGCAAAAAATTTTAAGTATGTTTCTGTTCTAACTTCTCCTGAACAATATTCTGATTTTATAGAAAAACTAAAAAGTAATTCTGTTAATGAAAACTACAGATTGAATTTAGCTTATAAAGCATTCTCACATACTGCAGATTATGATACAGCAATCTCAAATTATTTTGAGAATAAATTTAACTTTGAAAAATTTAATCTAAGAATCAGTGAAAAATTAGTTGCCAACTTACGTTACGGCGAAAACCCTCATCAAAGAGCTAGTATATTTGGTGATTTCTATTCTTATTTTGAAATATTACATGGTAAAGAAGTTTCATATAACAATATTCTTGATTTGATTGCTGGAGTTGAACTCTCCGAAGAATTAAATTCAGCTGCTTGTGTAATCATAAAACATAATAATCCTTGTGGCGTTGCTTCCTTGGATAGTCCTTTCAATTCATACGTTCAAGCTTTAAAATCAGATCCGATTTCGGCTTTTGGTGGCATTGTAGTTTTTGGTGAAGAAGTTAATGAAGTTCTTGCAAACAAATTAAATGAAATTTTTCTGGAAGTAATTGTTGCTCCGGATTATTCTCCTAAAGCTCTGGATATCCTCAAAAAAAAGAAGGATAGAAGACTTATTAAAAAATTGAAGAATATTAATACCGAAGGAATTTCAATAAAATCCATCCCCGGAGGATTTTTAGTTCAGGATAAAGATATCGCAACTTTAAATATTTCTAATCTTAAATTTGCTACTGAAAATAAACCCTCGAGCAGAGAAGTTGGTGATTTAATATTTGCGTGGAGTATTGCAAAGCATACCAAATCAAATTCAATCATCATAGCCAAAAATAAAGTTACGTTAGGTATCGGTGCAGGTCAAACATCAAGATTCGATTCAGTTAAAATAGCAATATCAAAAGCTAAAGAATTTGGTTTTGACTTGTCAAATTCAGTTGCTGCCTCCGATGCTTTTTTCCCATTTGCAGATGGAGTAATCAAACTTGCTGAAGCAGGAGTTACTTCGATAATTCAACCAGGTGGTTCTGTCCGCGATGAAGAAGTAATTCAGGCGGCAAATAAATATAAATTATCAATGTTATTTACAGGTATAAGACACTTTAAACATTAAGAGGAGTTATGGGCCTTTTAGATTTTTTTTCAAGCGATATTGCTATGGATTTAGGAACAGCAAATACGCTGATTTATATGAAAGGAAAAGGAATTGTACTAAACGAACCTTCGATTGTTGCTTTCGATAGAAATACTAAAAAAATTATAGCACTTGGTAACACAGCAAAAGAAATGCAAGGTCGTGAACATAAAGAAATAAAAGTTACTCGACCAATCAGAGATGGTGTTATTGCAGACTTTGAAATTGCTGAAGGAATGATAAGAGCATTCATAAAAAAAGTTAGAGGAAATTCAGTTCTTAGCAAAAGAATAATCGTGGCTGTTCCAAGTGGAATTACCGAAGTTGAAAAAAGAGCTGTGCGAGATAGTGCAGAGCACGCAGGTGCAAAAGAAGTTCATTTAATAGCTGAACCGATGGCTGCAGCAATAGGAATCGGAATTGATGTTAATGCTCCAGTGGGAAATATGATTATAGATATCGGAGGCGGAACAACCGAAATAGCTGTGATAGCTTTATCCGGTATTGTAAATGAAGAATCAATAAGAATTGCTGGCGATGAAATGAATTATGCAATCGCTCAATACTTCAAGAAGAATCATAATATTTTAATCGGTGAGCGAACAGCAGAAGCAATAAAATGTGAAGTAGGTTCTGCTGTTCCATTGAAAGAAGAAGTAACGATTCAAGTTAAAGGTAGAGATTTGGTCGGTGGTGTGCCCAAAACAACAGAAGTAAGTTCTGTTGAAATTCGTGAAGCACTGAATGAAGCAGTTATTCAGATAGTTGATGCAGTTAAACAGACTTTGGAAAGAACCCCACCAGAATTATCTGCTGATATTCTTGACAGAGGAGTAATGTTAACAGGCGGTGGTGCATTGTTAAAAGGATTGGATGAGAGAATCAGGATGGAAACCAATCTCCCTGTTCACGTAGCTGAAGATCCACTTACTGCAGTTGCAAGAGGAGCAGGCAAAGTAATCGAAAATCTCAATAGCTATTCAAAAGTGCTAATTCGTAATAGAAGATTTTAATGTCAAAATTTTTCTATCACTTTTGGCAAAACTTTAAAGAATTTCTAGTCCTAATTTTTTTAATAATAGTTAGTCTTTACTTAATCACTTTAGATTCTTCCGCAAAAACTCAAAAGCTTCGTGCGATGGTTTTCAGCAGTTTAGCTATTGTCAATTCAGTTTTATCTGACATTTTTGATTCAGAAGACTTGAAAGAAGATAATGAAAGATTGAGGGAAACTAACGCAGAGCTAATGCTTCAATTGAGTAAATTGAGAAAAGACGCTTTGTTAATTGAGCAATTAAAAAATTCACTCGCATTAAAAGACACTTCAAAACTTCAACTCTTAAGTTCTCGGGTTGTATCAAGATTCATAAATAATCTTCAGGAAACAGTTACTATTGATTTGGGAAAAAGTGATGGTGTTGAAATTGGAATGCCTGTTATAAGTGATAAAGGACTTGTAGGAATTGTTTTTTCAGTTTCAGATGATTTTGCAATAGTTAAAACACTGAGAAATAATTCTCTAAATCTTACCGTTAAAGCCGAAAGGACTGGTGAGCACGGTGTTCTCAAATGGAAATCGAATAGTTTAAGAATTATCAATGTTCCAAAAACTTATCAAATAAAAAAGGGTGATAGAATTGTAATTTCAGAATTGAGTTCAATCATTCCTGTGATTGTTCCTGTTGGTGTTGCACATTCGATGGAAAATCTTGAAACAGGAATTTTTAATGAAATTGTTGTTATTCCTTATGTTGATTTTAATAAGGTAGAATATGTTTTTGTTATACCTGTAGTTGCTTCAAAAGAAATAAGAAATTTAGAATTAAATCTTCTAAAAAAGTTTAAATGAAAAATACTAGCTTAATTCCATTTTTATTTTTAGTTCCCGTTTTAATATTACAAGTGTCATTAATTCCGTTTCTTTCACTCAATGGAATAAGTCCTGATTTAGTTTTAATACTTCTTGTTTTTTACACTATCAGAAATAATCAAATGTATGGAACTATTACAGGATTTATTTTCGGAGGAATAAGTGATCTAGTATTTGGAACAATTTTAGGCAGTTCAATGATTGCCAAAACAGTCTCAGGTTTTATTGCAGGATATTTTTCATCAGAAAATAAAAGAGATGAATATTTAACTCCAATAAATTTTGGCTTGATAATTTTTTTAATAGGAATAATTGATAATTCAATTTTTGCCTTTTTTTCATCTTTTGATTTGTCTGAAAATTTCATCTCCTCACTTTTGACGAATACAATCTTGAAATCCGTTTATACTTCTGTTTTAAGTATTTTAATGATTATCGTTATTCCTAAGAGGAGGATGTTTGAATAAAATTAGTTTTGCTTCGGTAAATCGAAAAGCAATTCTGTTTGGAGCTTTAACTATTGTTGCTTTAATATTCTCAGTTAGATTATTTCAAATGCAAATCATCAATCAAAAGATGTACGATGAAAAATCTGCTGGGAACAGTATAAAAGCAATTGAACAAATCCCTTTCAGAGGAGTTTTTTATGATAGAAATCTCAATCTTCTCGTAGATAATATTCCTGCATATACTTTACAAATTACTCCTGCTGATTACGACACAAATCTGAATAAAATTCTCGACGCCGTATTAGATTTTGATGAAGGTACTATTTCAAACATTTTAAAGAAAAATAGAATTTACTCTAAATATGTTCCTATTAGAATAAAGCGAGGAATTGATTTTAAAGTAGTTAGTTGGTTAGAGGAAAATTCAAACTATTTATCAGGTGTAGATTATATAGTTGAAATGCAGAGAGGTTATCCTTTTGGAGTTATGGGTTCTCATTTGTTTGGATATTCAAAAGAGATTTCTCCAAAACAATATCAGCAAGAGAAAGACTATTATAGACCTGGAGACTATGTCGGCCATACTGGAATCGAAAAAGCTTATGAGTTAGAACTCAGAGGTAAAAAAGGATTTAAGTATGTTTTAGTTGATTCAAAACGTAAAGAGATAGGAAGATATAAAAATGGGTCTGTTGACAGAGAATCAATAAAAGGTAGAGATCTTGTTTTATCAATAGATGGATATGCTCAAAAAACAGCCGAAGAGGAAATGAAAGGTAAAAGGGGAGCGGTTGTTGCAATTGAACCTGCAACGGGTGAGATACTTGCATTAGTTAGCTCTCCTGAATTTGATTTGAATCAGTTTTCATACGTTACGACTAAAGAATTCCTTGATAAGATTTACAATGATCCAAATAATCCTTTGTTCAATCGGGCGACTATGTCTTTAAAGCCTCCAGGTTCTACATTTAAGATATTAGCTGCAATAGCTGCTTTAGATATGGGTGTGATAAATGCAAATACTACTATTTATTGCGGTGGAGGTTTTACATTCGGAAGATTCTTCAAATGTCACGGATCGCACGGCTCTATAAATGTTACTCACGCAATAGAAAAATCGTGTAATACATTTTTCTATAATCTTATTTATAAAATTGGATTAAATAATCTTAAGAGTTATGCTCTCGAATTCGGTTTTTCAAATAAAACAGGTATTGATATTGGAGAAGAATCAGCAGGTCTTATTACAGATGAAAGTTATTATGAAAAAATTTATGGTAAAAATTGGCCGAGGAGTATTATGGCAAGTTTAGGCATAGGGCAAGGTGAGATAAGTGTAACTCCTCTTCAATTAGCTTATTTCACGGCTATCACTGCTAATAATGGAATATCATACAAACCACATGTAGTCAAAGGATATTTAGATAACAACACTCGTGAAATTATTAATTATAATTTCCCTGTTACAAAGACATCAGTTAAAAAAGAAGTTTTTGATATAGTCAAGGAAGGAATGTTTTTGGTGGTTAATGGTCATGGTACAGCTACTCACATTCGCTCCGATGAATTCAAGATTGCTGGAAAAACAGGCACGGCTCAAAATCCTCACGGGAAAGATCACGCTTTATTTATAGGATTTGCACCTTATGAAAATCCGAAAATTGCAATTGCTGTTGTTGTAGAGAATGTTGGTTATGGTGGCACTCACGCTGCTCCAATAGCAAAAAGAGTAATTGAATCTTATTTGACGAAAGGCAAAAGTAGAAATCAACAAAATCAAATGATCACTCAGGTAATTCAGAACGGAGAAGAAATTGCGCATTGATTATAACATAAAAGATAAAATTGATTTTTATATCGTTATACCTGTCATTCTTTTAATTTGTATTGGGCTGATATCTATTTTTAGTTCAACTTATAACAATTCACTTGCTCAGAATAATTTTGAAAAACAACTTTACTTTGTGATAGTTTCATTTTTCATTTTTTTAATTATTCATTTCTTACCGACAAATACATTTAAAATACTTTCAGTTCCATCATACATTTTTGGTTTATTGTTATTACTACTTGTCTTAGTTATTGGTAAAAAAGTTTCTGGAGCAAAAAGCTGGATTGCATTAGGAACATTTGGTTTTCAACCTTCTGAGTTTGCTAAAATTGCTACAATACTTGCGCTTTCAAATTTCCTATCGAGAAACAATAATAATATTGATTCATTTAAAGATATAATCTTTGCATTAGGAATTGGATTAATCCCTGTTGCACTTATTCTTCTTGAACCTGATATGGGGACATCAATTGTATTCATGTTTTTCATTTTCATATTACTTTTTTGGAAAGGTTTGAGCATTCTCTGGTTGGTTGTAGTCATCTCGCCTGGTGTAATTGCTTTATCAGCTATTTTCGGAATTACAACATTCATCATATCATTAGTAGTTCTGCTTGGTATTCTTTTTTTACTTAACAGAGATTTATTTTTTAATGGTTCTGTTTTTGCATTGAATCTTGCTGCAGGATTTTTTGCAGATTATATTTATCATATGTTAAGTCCTCACCAACAAGCACGAATAAATTCATTTATAGATCCATCAAGTGATCCTTTAGGAACCGGATATAATTCAATTCAGGCAATGGTCGCAGTGGGTAGTGGTGGTATATTCGGGAAAGGATTTATGAGTGGTAATCAGACACAATTACAATATATCCCTGAACAATGGACAGATTTTATTTTCTGTGCTATTAGTGAAGAATTTGGATTTATTGGCTCTATCTCAGTTGTAATTTTATTTCTGATTTTATTAGGAAGAATATTGAAAAACGCTTCAAACTCCAGAGATGAATTTTTAAGTCTTACTCAGATTGGAATTTTTTCAGTCTTATTCATTCATTTTCTAATAAATGTTGGAATGGTGATAGGCTTGATTCCTATAATTGGTATTCCATTACCATTTGTTAGCTATGGTGGAAGTTCTCTTGTTGTCAATGTAATAATGATTGCTATCGTATCTAATATTTACAGAACACGAAAAAACTATATTTGATTGAAATGAATGCACAAACAAAGATTAAGCGGAAAAATGATGAATTAAAGTTTGTATGTGTTGGTTTAGACACAGACATAAAAAAAATTCCACAATTCATTCTTCAAGAAAAAGACCCGATATATTTTTTTAATAAAAAAATAATTGAAGCAACTAGAGAGCATACAGCAGCATATAAAATTAATTTTGCATTCTATGAGGTTTTTGGCTCTTATGGATTTGAGATGATCCGAAAAACTCTTGAAGAGATTCCTGACGATATTCTGATCATAGCAGACGCAAAAAGAGGCGACATTGGGAATACTTCTGAAATGTATGCAAAGTCTATCTATGAGCATTTCAGATTTGATTCTGTTACTTTAAATCCGTATATGGGATTTGATTCTCTTGAACCATTTATTAATTATAAAGATAAATTAAATTTCATTTTGGGTTTAACTTCCAATCCTGGAGCAAATGATATCGAGAAAGTTGAATTAAAAGATGGTAGAAAAATATTCCAAATGGTAATTGATAAAATTTTAGAATGGAATAGAATAAATAATAATTGTGGAATAGTTTTCGGAGCCACAAATTCAGTAGAATTAAATCAAAATATTTCAAGGATGAAGAATTGTTTTGTTCTATTGCCAGGTGCTGGAAAACAAGGTGGAAGTTTCGAAGAAATTGTAAAAATATTCTATGCATTTCAAAGAAAAGACTTTCTGGTAAATATGTCACGTTCAATAATTTATTCAAATGAAACCACACTTTTTGATAAATCAGCAGAGGAAGAAATTATTAAACTAAATCAACAGGCAAGATTCATTTACAATAATTAGTTTCATTATTGAATAAATCAATTTAATTTTGATCTGCAAAAATCCAAGCTTTTAAATAGCGAGGTCCCAAATGAAACATTTTCGAATTCCTGAAGAAATTATTTATGACTTATGGTTGAATAAACGATTGCCTTCTAATCTAACAACTGTTGATGGTAAAGTAATTGAGATTTTAGACCCTGGAATTAGAAATAATGACTTTGCAGGTCCAGACTTCCACAATGCAAGAATATTGTTGGGTAACCTCACATTTAATGGAGATGTTGAAATTGATAATTATTCAACTGATTGGAAAGCGCACGGTCACCATCTTAATTCTCGATATAATAAAACTATTCTTCACGTTGTTTTAAAAAACAACTCTAATCAGATTCATTCAACAAATGTTAGTGGACGTCATATTCCAATTCTCGAACTTCGAAGCATATTAGGAGAAAATTTTAGAAAAGAAATCGAAGAAATTCCACAGCAGGATAATGAAGTGATTATGCCTTGCACGCAAATAAACGAACAGATAAGCACTGATGATAAGCAAAAATATTTAAGACAACTTGGTCTGTTAAGATATAAGAAAAAATGCGTTCGGGTTCTTGATAGATTAAAAGAATTAATTGTTTTGAAAGAACATAAGATTGGAGAACCGAAAATAGATCATAATTTTCATAAAATTATCAAAGAGAGAAAATTCTTCTCAAAGGAATTTGAAAGTCCGGCTTTGTGGAATCAAATTTTTTATGAAGAAATTTTCGAAGCACTTGGTTATACAAAAAATAAAGAAATTATGGCAAAGGTAGGACGAAGTTTGGAATATGATTTCATCAGTAAAATCGAAGCAAATAATTTCATTATCAAAATGGAGAGTGTGCTATTTAATATAAGTGGCCTTATCCCGGATATAAACAAGAGTAAGGATGAAAAAACACTTGAGTATATTAGAGAATTAATGACTCATTGGTCTGAATTAAAAACTCAATACAATAATAATTATTTCACTATAAATAACTGGCACTTTTTCAAATTGCGACCTCAAAACTTCCCGACTGTTAGATTGGCAGCAGGTGCAAGAATGTTGTACAAAATCTTTCATCAAAACCTTTTCAACAGATTGACAAACTCTTTCTCCAAAATAAAGGACAGACAAAAAATTAACTCATTTTTAATTGATAATCTGATCATCAAAGCAGATGGCTACTGGGCTAAACATTATAACTTCTCAAAAGAAGTTAGATCTGATATTAAGTATTTCCTCGGATTGAGCAGAGTGGACGAAATTATTACTAATTGCATTCTTCCGATTCTTTCCGTTCATTTTGAAATTTTTGATAAGAAAATAGAAACTCAACGTGTACTTGAGATTTACGTTAATTATTATCAAAAAGAGGGAAATAATCTTATTGATAAAGTGAGTACTAATCTTAAACTCTATGATAAAAGATTAAGAAGCGTTTACTATCAAGGAATGTTGGAATTGTTCAGAAACTATTGTATTAAAAATAAATGTTTAGAGTGCGAAATTGGACAAAAGGTATTCAACTAATTATTATGCATTAGCTTTTTAATTTCATCTCTTATTTTTGCAGCTCTTTCATAATCCTCTTTCTCAACAGCTTCTCTTAATTTATCTTGAAGCGCTGCAATTTTAGCTTCTTTGCTTTTTGGATTTGAATAGTCGCTTTCGAACTCTTCAATATTTGATTTACTTCTTTTTTCTGGTCCTTGTTCTTCAGTAGGTACAAAAGAAGCTTCCTGCATAACTAGTTCAGAAACATAAATTGGTGCATCAGCTCGAACAGCTAAGGCAATTGCATCACTCGGTCTGGAGTCAACATCATTTGTAAAGCCTGAAGTTTCTAATACAATTTTGGCGTAAAAAGTATTCTCTCTTAATTCAGTAATTACAACTTCAACTAAAGTCGCACCAAGGTTATCAATAATACTTTTTGCCAAATCGTGAGTTAAAGGTCTTGGAGGTTTTACACCTTCCATTTCGAATGCAATTGCCTGAGCTTCAAATTGTCCTATGATTATAGGGATTCGCCTATTACCATCAATTTCTTTTAACAGTAAAGCATACGAACCACTTGAAGAAGGTCCTGCTGAGATTCCTACTATTTCACACTGTACTTTATCCACATCAATTTAAGATTTTAATTTTTTTATTTCCTGAGTTAGTGCTGGTATAATTTCAAAAATATCGCCAGCAATTCCATAATCAGCTACATTAAAAATCGGAGCATCTTTATCTTTATTTATAGCAACAATATATTTTGAAGAAGACATTCCAGCCAAATGCTGAATTGCTCCTGAAATTCCACAAGCTACATATAAAGTTGGTGATACTGTTTTTCCAGTTTGACCAACTTGCTCACGATGAGGTCTCCAACCAGCATCCACTACAGCTCTTGAAGCACCAACTGCAGCACCTAAGGCTTCAGCTAATTCTTCAATTAAATAGAAATTTTCCGGGCCTTTCATTCCTCTTCCACCAGAAACAATAATATCAGCTTCGGCAACATCCAGTTTACCTTCAGATTTTTTGTATGAAGTTACTTTGGTAGTTAAATCTAAATCTGAAATTTCTCTGACTTCAATATTTCCATTTGCGTTATCAGTCATTTCTGCTTTGAAAATATTTGGTCTGATGGTAAAAACTTTTCTATCAGAATTTATTTTGAATTTAATCAAAGATTTTCCGGCGTAAACAGGTTTAGTAAAATCTAAATTACCTTCTGTAAAATCAATCTTGACACAATCTGTTGCAACTGCTGAATTTGTTTTAACTGCAACTCGAGGTGCAAGATCTAAACCCATTGCAGTGTTAGGTAAAATTACAATTGAAAAATTATTTTCATTTATGTAATCAGATAAAATTTTAGAATAAGCACTTGATGAATAATAATTCAAATTGGAATTCTTGAAGTGTACTATTTTATTGGATGAATACTTTTTGAGTTCAGAGATATTTGAAATTTCATCGCCAATAATTATCGCTTCTGATTCACAGGCTAATTGTTGAGCTAATTTGTTAGTAAGCGATAAAACTTCAAAAGAAACTTTTTTAAGATTCCCTTCTCTTTGTTCCAATACTGCTAAAATTTTTTCTTGCATAATTCTCCCTATATTACTTTTGCTTCTTCTCTGAGTAAACGAACTAATTCAGGAACTGCTGTTGCATCGGTACCAATTATTCTTCCGGGTTGTTTTGAAGGAGGTAAATTCATTTCGATTACCTCTAATAAATTTTCATTTATCTGAATTTGTTTTTCATTAATATTCTTCTTCTTTGCAGCCATTATTCCTTTAAGAGAAGCGTATCTCGGCTCGTTCAATCCTTTTTGAGTAGTTATTACAATAGGTAAATTCGATTCAACAACTTCTCTTCCGCCTTCGATTTCTCTCTCTGCAATAACTTTATCTCCTTCAATTTTTAAATCAACAACAACAGATATACAATTAAATCCAAGTAATTCTGCTACTAATTGACCCATAATTCCGCTATCATAATCAACTGATTGTTTCCCGAAAAAAACAATTTCACAACCTAAAGACTTAATTTCTTCAGCGAGAGCTTTTGCAACATTCATAGAATCTGGATTTTTGTCTGGCTTCAATAAAACAGCTTCATCAATCCCTAAAGCGAGTACTTTTCGAATGGTCTCTTTTGCAGAATCATCTCCAACTGTAATGGAGTAAGTTGTGCTATCTCCACCAAATTTCTCTTTTGTCTTGAGTGCTTCTTCAATTGCAAATTCATCATAAGGATTTATAACATAGGTAACACCCGCATTGTCAATAGACTTTCTATCTTGTCCGATTTTAATTTTTGTAGCTGTGTCTGGAACGTGACTTACACAAACAGCAATTTTCATTATTCCTCCTAAATTTTCAAAAACTTATTGCTAAAATATAAAATGAATTGAAAACTTTAATCATTTTGAAAGTGATAATAAAGCGAAAAGCTGTCTTGTAATTTTATAATTGATGTTGATTAACAAGACAGCCTTTAACTATTATCTGACTAACATCATTTTGCGGCTGCTTTTAAATTTATCTGTAATGATTGAATAAAAATATACACCACTTGGCAGATTACTTGCATCGAAATCAATGTTATAAGTCCCTGCTGAGAGATTTTCATCAACCAGAGTTCTGATGATTCTTCCCAAAATATCACTTACAATAATTTTTGTGTGTGTTTCTTCGGGAATTGAAAATCTTATTTTCGTGCTTGGATTGAAAGGATTGGGGTAATTTTGTTCTAATGCAAATATTGTCGGAACTTCATAAGGTTCTTTCTCAACTCCAACTGGTGAAAAAGTAGCAGTTCTTAAATCATCAAAGTAAACTGTCCCGGTTGAATTTCCTCCTGGCGTATATGTTAATTGAAAACTGTCAAAACTCAAAGGAGGCTCGAGAATATTGTTCCCAATCCAGTTTCCTGTTTGCCCTTGAGATAAATTCCAATTTACCAATTTCCATCCAATCCAATCTATGTTATACCATGGACTAACTTCGTGTCCACCGGGACCAGCATCGTTGACACAGAATCTGAATTTATTATTCGAACCATCACCAAAAATGAATGCCTGAAGAATTACATCATTATTAAACGTTGGAGTAACAGGATTAAAAAATTGTCTTAATAACCAAGATGAAGCACTTGTTTCCCAAGCATAGTTTAATTGCATTGATCTTGTACTGGCAGTATTAACATTTAATACTGTTGTTGATAGAGCAGCATTTGTCTGTCCGGGAATTACACCAACAGTTGAACCGGAACCAGTAGGTTGTAGCCAGTTAGTGATTCCATTTTCAAAATTGTCAATTAGATTAACCTGATTATATGTGTTTACTCCTGTAGTAAAAATATGATTAATTGAATTAGTGATTTGATTTCCAAAAATATCTTGAACGCCGGGTAGTAAGTTCATTGTATAAGTTTCATTTTCAACTAATGGTGTTGTAACAAAGAAATTAATGACACTTCGATTATTTACTACATAGTGTCTCAAAATTCCATTAGCGTTAGTGTTATTTGAATTTCGAATCAGATTAAATTTACCCGATAACGTAGAGGTATTAACTTGTTCATTAAAAGCAAAATTAATGATAGGTCTTAGTTCAACGTTATTTGAATTTGGTGTTGGATAAATTCCTACAAGCATTGGAGGAGTGGTGTCCGGAAATTTTGTTCTAATATTAAAAGTATATGGATCACCAGGAGTACCATCACCATTTCCATCAAATTGATGTCCAAATTTTCCTAAAGCAGTTCCGAGAATTGTAATTTGATATTGAGTATTAAATGAAAAATTATTTGTAGTAATTGTGAGTCTTTGATCATTGTTTGACCACGAAACAGTATAATTAACATTTGGAGAAATCTGCAAAGCATTCTGAACTGAATTTCTATCCATTTGTCTTGTGAAATTTATAATTATGGGGTCATTACCGGGATATAAGCTATCGTTATTAACCGGCACTGTTGAAGCAACGGTTGGTGGACGCCGAGAAATTAATGTTACATCTTTGAAAGTTATAAATGTGTCTCTCATAGTAACTGTTGTTGTTAATGTATCATACCAGGGACCCCAATATTTTATTTGATGAGTTCCAGGTGGAATATTTTCAAAATAATAAAATCCGTTTCTTAACAATTCAGGGTCATTTGAGTAAAGGTGAAATAATCGTTCCCAAGTATCGGTAGTATCTATTTGTCCGTTAATCGAAATGACTGCACCATTAATAGCTTTGTTGGATTCGAAATCTCTTATAATCCCGGCAACAGTTCCAGCATATGGTCTGGGAACATTTTTATATTTTAGAATTGACCAGTAGAAAGTGAGTGCTTCAAGTCTTTTCCACTTTGCATTCATATTCAATTGATTCTGAGTAGGGTTCGTATGAAATCCTGCTTCACTTAATTGAGAAGCCATGTTTGTTTCTCGATTAACCCATAAGTATGGAGTATTTCCTGGTACGCCATAAAAAGTCCTATCTCCGACAGAACCACGGGATGTAGTTCTGTAACCTGCCGTTAATAAAACTATCATAATATCACTCATTGCTTTACCACCAGGAGGAAATTTTTCCGGACCATTAATACCCAATTGACCCCAGAGAAGTAAAGTACTATTCGGCTCCGGAGATGAAGAGGCATCACTATGAATTGAGTGATAGTGAGCTGCACCAAGCGCATTTGCCTGACTTGTTCTTTGAGCCAAAGAAACCTGAACAAAGTCATCTTCTCTGCAAATATATACTGTGTCAATATCTGTCCAATCCAAAAGCATTTGTCTGAGATTAAGTCCGACTCTTAAAACTTTTTCTGCTTCGGAATATCCATATGCACCCATATTTTCTTTTTGACTATGTCCGGGATCAAGATAGATATTCCAATTTGATAGACCGGTAACTTGTTGTGCATTTAATGATAATGTGAGAACAAAGAAGAACAATAAATTAATAATGTATTTCATAAAAACTCCTATTAATCTATTTTCATTAAGTAGATTGATCCTTCGTTCAGAACTTCAAAAACTATTGTATTGTCCGCATAAGAAGCTGATGGACTCATTTCGTGAAGATCGAGAGTATTAGTAAGATTCTTTTTGTTCGTACCGTCATATCTGATTGAGAAGATATCAGAATAAGTGAATGTATATCCATCATCTTCACAAATCATATACACAATTGTTTCAGAGTCTTTTAACCATTTACCTTTGTAGCCTTTACCTAAATTAACTAGTTCAGTCCCATCAGTTTTCATTGAATACAAATCTCCGCCATAAATTTCAAAAACAACTCTTTGATTGTCCGGAGAGACAGCTAAATTCATACATTTTTTACCTTTTAAGGGTTCAAAAATTTTAACTTCACCGTTACTTGAATTTTTAACTGCTATTTTGTCATCAATTAAAAAAATTACATTATCGTTTTTTGCTTTAGTTTGTCCTGATGTTGTTTCAATGCCTGATTCAAATGACTCTACTTTACCTTTTGAAGCAATAATTACTTCATCATTACTTGGTGACCAATAGGGCATTGATGGCATCTTTGTTCTGTAATCAGTTAATTGATTTACTTCTCCTGTATGAATATCATAAATCTTAACAGCATTATATCTGATTTTATCCTCGTAATAAGCCGGTCTGCTAAGGATGTATCGAGAATCAGAAGACCACTGAATACCAAAGCCAGCCGCTAATTCGTCTGTTATTTGTTTGATTGATTTGTTTTCGATGTCATAAACATATATTCCGATATAATTTGATTTTGAGAAAGCGATGAATCGTCCATCGGGAGAGAAAGTAGGACCGAGAATCGGGTCATTTTCATCACCAAATAATTTAACGGGATTTTGTTGCGGGAAAAGAAGACACTGAAAAATCAGAAATGCGATTAGACAGAGAAGTATTTTCATAAAAACGCCCTCGAATAAATTTTGAAATTTTCTTTATGAATTAAGATATTAAAATTTTTAAATAAATAAATATATTTTTTTGTAAACATTATATATAAATTTAAGTAAACATTTCAGGGATATTTTATGAACAGTAAAGTTACGGTTATCATTCCTCTCATTTACAAAAATGATGCTCTCCGAAATATTCAGATATTTAGAAACGAAAATTTAGTTGATAAAATAATTTTATTATCTGAAGAGGAAATAAAATTAAATCAGGACATCACAATAGTTTCTTCAAATCTTAAAAATACTTTTACATTAAAAAAGATAGTAGATTATGTTCAATCAGACTACATCCTATTCCTGTTAAATGGGAAGCCAGTTTTACCATCTCAATTTATGATTCAAAGATTTATTAAGATTGCTGAAAATACTAAATCTGTTTTTGTCTATTCAGATTTTTATGAAACAGAGAATAATCATCTGAAAAAACATCCGACTATTGAGTACCAGCAAGGAAGTTTAAGAGATGATTTCGATTTTGGAGAAATTGTTTTGATAAAAACTTCTGCTTTTAAAGAAGCAGTTAATCGAATGAATATTGATTATGAGTTTTCCGCATTCTATGATTTAAGATTAAAAGTTTCTCAGCTCGGAAGTTTATTCCACATTCCAGAATTTCTTTATACAATCAGTACAAGTGAAGATATTGGAAGTGAAGAAAGTCATTTCAGTTATGTCGATCCGAAAAATCGAAACGTTCAGATCGAATATGAAAAAGTTTGTACAAAATATTTATCTGAAATTGGTGCATTGGTAGGACCTGAATTTAATTCGGTTGACTTTAATGATTATGATTTTGAGTACGAAGCGTCTGTGATAATTCCGGTAAGAAATAGAGTTAAAACTATTGGTGATGCAATTAAATCTGTATTGAACCAAAAAGCAAACTTTAAATTCAATTTGATAATTGTAGATAACCATTCAAACGATGGCACTTCGGATGTAATTGAAAATTATAAAAATCAAGATTCAAGAGTTATTCATATAATTCCTGAAAGATTTGATTTAGGAATTGGCGGCTGCTGGAATGAAGCGATTCACAGTGAGCATTGTGGGAAATTTGCAATTCAACTTGATAGTGATGATATCTATAAAGACGAAAATACAGTTCAATCTATAGTTGATACATTTTATAAAGAAAAATGTGCAATGGTAGTTGGGTCTTATCAAATTACAGATTTTAATCTCAATGAACTACCTCCGGGTTTGATTGACCATAGAGAATGGACTCCGGATAATGGAGCGAATAATGCTTTGAGAATAAATGGACTTGGTGCTCCGCGAGCATTCTTCACGCCTTTATTGAGAAAAATTAATTTACCGAATGTTAGTTATGGAGAAGATTATGCTGTCGGTTTAGAGATTAGCAGAAAATATAAAATAGGTAGGATTTATGAGTCATTATATTTATGCAGAAGATGGGAAGATAATTCAGATGCTAAACTTGATATCGAAAGGATAAATCAAAACAATTTTTACAAAGATAAAATCCGAACAATTGAATTATTAGCGAGAAAAAACAAAGTATAAATATTACTTAGCTTGATAATATATATTGACAATTATTTTAATATTATATACTTTTTATATAAAGATTTTTAAAATATCAATTGAAAATGATATATAAACTAATTTGCAATCATCGCATTTCTAATCTTTCTAAAGGAGTTAAAATATGAGAAAACTTCTACTGCTTCTAATTCTTCTCCTTTTTACATCTATATCACATTCACAGACAGGAAAAATAAATGGTGTTGTTCGTGATTCGGAAACCGGAGAAGCACTCATTGGAGCAAACATTATTATAGATGGAACAAATTTAGGTGCGGCGACAAATATAGACGGTTATTATGTAATAACTAGTGTCCCTCCTAAAACTTACACTCTAAGAGCTTCAATGGTTGGTTATGCTCCTCAAATAATAGAGGACGTTAGAGTTAATATTAATCTTACAACCGAAATAAATTTCAGTTTGAGATCATCAAGTATTCAGACTGAAGAAATTGTTGTGGTTGCAAAACAACCGGTGGTACGCCGGGATGTATCATCAAGCGTTGTGAATCTTAACATTGATGAAGTTAAAAGCTTACCCGTTGTTAGTGTAACCGGAATTATTGGCCTTCAAGCTGGAGTGCAAGGATTAACAATCCGTGGTGGTGGTAGTGATCAAACAGCTTTTGTAGTTAATGGAATCACTCTCAGAGATGAAAGAGATAATACACCTTACACTGGAATTAGTTTTACATCAATCGAAGAATTACAGATTCAAACCGGTGGATTTAATGCTGAATACGGAAATATTCGATCTGGATTGATAAATGTTGTTACTAAGGAAGGTAGAAAAGATAAATACAATTTTTCTTTTATAGGAAGATATCGCCCGGCTGGTCGTAAACATTTTGGTGATGCAGCTAATTCTCCAAATTCGTATTGGATCAGACCTTTTATTGATGATGCTGTTGCTTGGACAGGCACAGATAATGGCAATTGGGATATCTATACTAAAAGGCAGTATATGAAATTTCCTACTGGTTGGAATAAAGTATCTGAAGCTCTGTTAGGTGATTCAGATCCAAATAATGATCTCTCTCCTAAAGGTGCACAGGAATTATTCCTTTGGCAACACAGGAGACAATTAGATATTCAAAAACCTGATTACGATGTTGATATGAGTTTAAGCGGTCCAATTCCCGGTGGAGAATATCTTGGAAATCTCAGGTTCGTTGCTTCGTACAGAACTACAAGAGAAATGTATTACATACCTCTTTCACGAGATGCTTATGAAGATTACAACGGTCAACTTAGACTTACTATGGATTTGATGACAGGGATGAAATTAAACATTGAAGGTTTAATGGGAAAACAAACCGGAACAAATAGCAGTAGAGCAGGAGGACCTGGATTATTCAGATCCGCTTCTGGAATTGCAAGCCAACTTGACTCAAGAAGTGGTGCAAGTTACCTCGATTCAAGAATTTATGCCCCCGAATATTGGAATCCAAGCGAAATAAAAACTAATATGCAAGGATTTAAATTCACTCACGTACTAAGTGCTCAAACCTTTTATGAAGTTTTAGGCAGTAGAGTTGCATTTGCATATAACACTAATACCGGAACTCGGAGAGATACCACAAAAAAATACAAAATCGGTGGTAACTTTTACGATGAATCTCCTTTCGGATATTTTAGCGGTGCCAGTTCCGGAATCGGTTCTGCTATGAATATGGGACTTGGATTCAGTAATTCACGAGATACAAGTAGATTAGCTACTTATACTTTTAAGTTTGATTATGCTAGTCAGTTAGATAAATACAATTATATTAAAACAGGATTTGAATTCATCTACACAGATAATAATGTCAATTACGGTTTGATTGAACCATCTCTTCCTTCCAATAATGCAATATCATCCTGGCATACATTTCCTAAAAAATTAGCAGTTTATGCTCAGGATAAACTTGAATTTGAAGGAATGATTGCAAATCTTGGTTTGAGACTTGACTATTCTGATCCTGGTGGCGAATGGTATGAATTTGATCCATACAATAAAGCCCTTTCTGGCAAATTTGCCGGTGGAATAGATACATTATTAGAAAAAGTTCCAATTGAAAAGCAATTAAATATTTCTCCAAGAATTGGAATTGCTTTTCCAATCACAATTAATAGTAAATTGTACTTTAATTATGGACATTTCCGCTCGATGCCGGTTCCAGAAAATCTTTTCTTATTGAGAAGATCACTTTCAACTTTTGAAGTACAAAGAATTGCTAATCCATCAAATCCTTTACCTCGCACAATTGCTTATGAATTAGGTTACGAACAAAATCTATTCGATCAGTTTTTATTATCATTAAAAGGATATTATAAAGATGTATCAGATCAGCCAAGACTTGTGAGATATCTAAGCCGAGCTGGAGACGTAAACTATCTGATTCCTGAACCTAACAGCTATGAAGACATCAGAGGATTTGAAATTGAAATAAGGAAAAACAGAGGGGAATGGATTACAGGATTTCTAAACTATACTTATATGGTTAGAACTACTGGTTTCTTCGGTTTGGCAAATTATTATGAAGATCCACAAAGAGCTCAGCAAGAAAAAAGAGATACAAAACTTCTTTACCAAAATAAACCTGTTCCTGCTCCTTATGCTAGAGCTAATATTGATATTTTTACACCTAAAGGTTGGGGACCAGAGTTAGGTGGCTTTAAAATTTTAGAAAATTGGAGATTGAATCTTCTAGGTAGCTGGAGTTCTGGTTCATATTTTAGCTGGACGGGTCCTGGACCTGTGAAAGCTGGTTATGAGAACAATATTCAATGGAGAGATTTTGTTAATCTTGATTTAAGATTCTCAAAAACAATTAATCTCGGTCGTGTAGAATTAGAATTTTTTATGGATGTTTATAATGCATTAAATATAAAATATATGGGTTTTCAGGCAGGCTTTGCTGATGCACAGGATTATTATGATTATATGGCTTCATTGCATTTACCAGCAGACAAAGTTAAAGATTTCAATTATGGAAATATTCCAGGGAATGATAAGCCTGGTGATTTCAGGGATTTTGGTATTGGATATCAGCCTATGGAATACGCTGCCAAGATATATGAAGTTAAAAATCCAAATACTCGTGCTTGGTATTATGATGCTGAAACAGGATTATTCTATCAGTGGAATGGTAGTAATTGGAATAGAGTTAGCAACGATAAAGTCAAAGATGCTTTAGATAAAAAAGCATATATAGATAATCCAAATTTACATTATACAGCATTTTTAAATCCCAGAAATATTTTCTTTGGATTTAAATTAAACATTAATCTTTAGTCATCGAAAAGAATTTAATAATGAGGAAAAAATGAGAATGCACTTATCAAAAATCAATTTAAGTTATCCGATCCTCTTAATTTTGTTTTTATTTATCTCAAGCTATAAAGTTAATGCTCAGTTTACAAATGTGTGGATGTCTGCAAGTAATATTCACAGCTGGTTTTCTGAAATAGGGAGCGAAATTGAAGAAGGCTTTGTCAGACGACAACAATACGGAATGCAATGGCCTGCAATTTATAAAGATCAGGATATGCAAGCTGCAAGAGGTTGGTGGATTGGATGTAAAGACTTTACGGATGAAAATGGAAATTCATTCCCATACAAAGTTGTTACTGTTGGTCCAAGAAGCCCTGTATTCTACGCAGCCTACCCAATTAAAATGGTAATGTATAGTCAATTCGATGTACCTTTAGTAACAGTTGATGGTAATCTGACGTATGATAAACCTGTTAATGTTGATGTTGTTACTGACACTTTAAAAGCAGATAGAATGCTCTTAAATGTTGTCAATACTCAACTTGGTGTTACTATGGAGAGAAGAATACTACAATTCTCTCAACAATATCACGACAATTACTTCATTTATGAATATAAATTTACTAATACTGGAAATACAGATGGTGATCCTGATATTGAGCTTCCTAATAATACAGTAAAAGATTTGTATGTTTTCTGGACTTACAGAAACGCTATAAATGCCTCAACAAGATTTGTAATTGGTAATTCTACTGGTTGGGGAAAAAATACAATGAATGACGCTCGTGGTGATGGTGTAAAACCCGATCCAGTTGGAGAGCAATTCCGAGCTCAATTTTCTTGGCATGGATTTACAGGCGAGAAAGATGTTACTTATGATAACATTGGTGCACCCATTTGGACACTTAATGCAAATTCCCTTAGGTTTAATACACCTGACGATACTATTGGAAGATTAGGGGGAACTCAATTTATCGGTGTAGCTACCTTACACGCTGATAAATCTGCTACAGATAAATCAGATGATCCTTCTCAACCTTCAACTACTAATTATTTAGATTCAGATGATATTTTATTTAAGGGTGGATCAGATAATGCATTTAATATTCCAAGAATGACAGACCAATACTTATATATGAAAAGTGGTCATCAAAGCCCACGTCATGCAGATCTTGTTGAACCAAGCGGTGATTTTGCAAATCAAAGGACAAATCCAAATCTTGGAAATACTGGTGGATTTTCTTTTAATAATGGTTATGGCCCTTACACATTAGCTCCTGGTCAAAGCATAAGAATCGTATTGGTAGAGGGAGCTAATGGTTTGAGTCGCTCAGAACAAATAAGAATTGGAAGATTATTCAAGGCTGGCGTAATTTCTGCTTATGATAAAAATAAAGCAGTTATTGACAGTGGAAGAATTAAACTATTCCAAACATTCCAAAGAGCGAAAGAAAATTTCCAATCCGGTTATAATATCCCAAAGCCTCCAAGACCACCACAAACATTTGCCGTTCAAGGTTTGGGAGATAGAATTTCTCTTTCTTGGACCATTGATGGTTCTGATCCAAATCCTCCACAGAGTTTCAGAATTTACAGACAGCAGGAAGATTTTTATAAAGATCCTGTACTCATTGCCGAACTACCCGGTTCAGCAAGAAGCTTTGATGATGTAACTCCTATTCGCGGCTTCAGTTATTTTTACTTCATAACTGCTGTTGGTGCCGATCAACCAGGTGGTCCTGGAACACCTGCAGGAAAACTTGAAAGTCATCGAGTTTATACTCAAACTTATAGTCCTGTTACGTTAAAAAGACCACCAGCTAGTAATTTGAAGAATGTGCGAATTGTGCCCAATCCTTACGTGATTGATTCTAAATTCAGATATTACGGAAGGTATGATGATGATAAAATTTCGTTCTACAATCTACCTTCTAATTGTACAATCAGAATTTATACTGAATTGGGTGAATTAATTAATACAATTGAACACAAGGGAAGTGGAGATGCTTATTGGTACAATGTAACTTCCTCTAATCAGATAGTTGTCAGTGGTATTTATCTCGCAGTTATAACTGACAACAACACTGGTGAAACAGTCATAGAAAAATTTGCAATCATTAGATAACAGGAAGGCAATACAGATGAAAAAATTATTTTTAATTCTTGCAGTATCAATGATTTCTTTTTGGGGATGCGAGTATTTTGAAAATAGTACTACTATTAATTCATCCTCATTAGAATTAAATATAACTGGATTACCCAAGTTAAATGACACTTTAACATACGTTGCATGGTTTGATACAGACGACAGACCTCCTGTTTTTATCAAACAATTATCGCCGAATTCTCAGGGAGATGTATTTTTCAAAGAGGAACAGAAACTTGCTTATTTAGATAGTGCTCAGATTTTTTTAGTTACTGTTGAACGTAAAAGTCAGTTGACTGCAACTAATTTTACTGCAAGTAGTAGAATTGTGTTATCCGGTAGATTTGTTAATGGATTATGCAATCTTTCGCTAGGAGAAACTTTCAAAGATTTTAGTCAGACTTCTGCAAAATATACTCTTTATACTCCGACGGATGGAAATTTAGCCTCTAATCCGTATGGCGGAATCTGGTTTGTTGATTCAGTGGATGTGAATAAAACTGTCGCAGGATTAAATATTCCATTATTATTTGCTGGTTGGATTTATGAAGGTTGGATAGAAGTCAATGGTAATAAACTTTCTACTGGAAGATTTAGAAATCCTAAAGCAGCTGATTTATTTAACGGTTATTCTGCTACTGCTGCTTCAATTCCTTTCCCTGGAGAAGATTTCATTAACAATGCCCCAAGTGGATTTACTTTCCCACTTAATTTAAGAGGAGCAAAATCTTTTGTTAGTTTGGAAATTAATGATGGTAGTACAAGAGGTAATACTCCTGGTTTAGTTTTGTATGAAGCAAATATTCCTGCTGATGCAGTTAGTCAGAAATCATATTCAATGACACTTAAAAATGTAAGCTATCCAAAGGGATCAGCAGTAATTAAAGTTGATTTAGTTAAATAGAATTAAAATTTTGTAAACTTATAGGTATAAAATGAAAAAAATAGCATTATTAACGTTGGTTTGCTTACTATTTCTTTCAGCTATTGATTCATCTTTTGCTCAGGAAAGAAAGAAATTGGCGCAAACCGGAATGAAGTTTCTGAGTGTATCACTCGACCCTCGCTCATCTGGTTTGAGCGATGCTGTTACTTCACTCTCAAATGCATCTGCATCAATGTTGTATAATCCCTCTACGATGGCAAAAATGGATAGATCTGTTGATTATTCTTTTGGTACTACTAAATGGATTGCAGATATCAATTACATTTATGGAACCGCAGCATTGAATTTTATGGATGGTCAATATGGAGTTTTTGGTTTATCGCTTGTCGCAGTTGATTATGGCGAGTTTAATGGAACAATCTTAGCTAATAACGATGATGGTTATATTGATGTGGGTACATATAAACCTACTGCCATTGCTCTGGGACTTGGTTATGCGAAAGCTCTATCAGAAAAATTTTATGTTGGTGGAAATATCAAATATGTCCGTCAATCTATGGGTACTGCAGTAGTTGGTTTTAATCCTCTGGGTGATGGAATTGTAAAAGAATATAAACTTGATGTTTTAGCCTTCGATTTTGGTATTTTATATCAAACAGGTTTTAAGAGTTTGAACTTTGGTATGAATATCCGAAACTTCTCAAAAGAATTGAAATATGTTCAGGAATCATTTCAACTTCCGTTAATATTCAAAATTGGTTTATCAATGGATGTGCTTGATTTGGTAGAAATTGATAAGAATATGCATTCACTAATTCTTTCTGCTGATGCATCACACCCACGAGATTATCCTGAGCAAATTTCATTTGGAATGGAATATACTTTTCTAAAATCAATTTCGCTTCGTGCAGGATATACATATCCTACCGATGAACAAGAGTTCAGTGCAGGAGTTGGATTTATGCAGTCATTAGCAGATATAAAATTTGCAGTGGATTATTCTTATACTCCTTTTGGAATATTTAATAAAGTGCATCGTGTATCAATCAATATTGGATATTAAAAAATGAGAGTAAATTTTATGAAAAAAATATACAATTCACTGATTATAATACTTGGCTTTGTGTTTATAACATTCTTAATTGGTTGTTCCGAAGATCCAGAGCCGAGCTTATATAATTTAGTTACTCCAGCAGGAGCATCTCCTACAATTACTTCAATTACATCCTCTACTTCGACTCCATTAGCAGGTTTTTCTACTTTAACAATAAATGGAAGTAATTTTTCTCCAAATGCGAATGAGAATTTTGTTTATTTCAACGGAGTTAAGGGTTCTGTTCTGAGTTCTTCAAATACGAAGATAGATGTTATCCCACCTTCAAGTGTTTTTGGAGACAGTGTAAAAGTTAGAGTTACTGTTCACAAAAATGAGAATATAAGTAACACATTCATTTATGCTATCCAGAATCCAATAAATATTCCATATCCTTTTGATCCTAAAGTGGGAGATATTCCATGGGCTGTTACAGCCTTCAATAATGGTGATCTTTTAGTATCATTGGATGGGAAAGGAATTAAAAAGATTTCCTCAAGAGTAATGTCGGATTATATTCCCAAAGGAGCAGAATCTTATTGGAATACCATTAAATTGACTTCAAATGGTGATGTTTATGGAGCAAGGAATCTACGAGGTGTTTGGAAAATGTTACAAAATACTCCTCCTTCAGTCGCTCCTTGGGCAATTACTCCAACTGGGACAAGAGTCTGGGATTTTGACTGGGATCAAAATTTGAATGTTTGGGCAGTTGGCAATAATAATGTTATCATAAAAGTTAAACCTGATTTAACTTCATCCACCTACAATTTTGTCGGTAATCTTAGGGCAGTGAGATATTTTAATGGATATTTGTATGTTGCAGGAGCCAGAGATAATCTTGAAAAAGTTTGGAGGTTTGTGGTTGATTCAAATGGTAATTTAGGAGCAGAAGAGGAGTATTTCAATCTTTCTGCAAGAAATCCTGCTGTAACAATTAATACTATGACAATTAGTGCAGATGGATTTTTATATTTGGGTACAAATAAAAAGAAAGATCCAATCATAGAAATTAAACCTGATAGAACTGCATCTGATTTTTATCCAGGGGTAGTTCCTGCAACTGATGTTCTATCTTTTTATTGGCCTCAGGGACAGTTCCTTTACTTTATCAGAAAAGCTGATACAAATATGGAGCAGACAGTTATACGTTTAAATATGCTCAAAAACGGAGCACCAAATTATGGCAACTAACTAATTACTTCAATAAATTAAGGAGAACGCTATGCTAAAAAAATTATTTGTTTTTTCTGTACTTTTAACCTCATTTGCCTTCGGTCAATGGGTTAATACTGGTGCCTGGCCAAACAATACAGTATTAGGGCAACTTCACGGAATTGCTGTTGATCCAGCTGGAAAAGTGTGGGCAGGTAATTTTAGCCCTGAAAGATTCCTTCCTCCCGGAGGAGGTCCTACTGATTCTGTTACAGCTAATTTAATCAGAGTTTATAATCCTGACGGAACTCCAGCTTCATTTTCTCCAATTTGGAGATTAACAGGTCCTGATTTTAATGATACTCTAAAGGGTTCCAATATGAGAGGAATGAGAACAGACCATAATGGTAATATTCTTATGGTATTCGGAAACCAATTAATGTATAGAGTTAACTACCAAACTGGTGCAGGGATGAAGAAAGTTAATGTTGCAATAGGAACTTCACCAACTGCTCCTGCAGTTAGCAATACTGGACAAATTTTTGTTGGTCCTGTTGTTAATGCTGGTGCACCAATTAAAGAATTTGATTCTGAATTCAATTTTGTTGGTAATGTTACTACTTTGCTCCCTACTGGTTTCTCAAGAAGTATTGAATGTAGTCCTGATGGAAATACAGTTTATTTTCCTTCATACACTAGAAAATTAATCTTAGTTTATAAGAGACCAAATGAATTTGCTCCATTTGACTCAGTCGGAACAATAATGAATGGAGTTGCTTGTGAATCAATTACCAGAAATAGAGCAACCGGAAGGCTTTGGGTTGCTGCTGGTTCAATGAATGATCGTCCTGATTCAAGTTTCTATCCATATTCAGTAAATACTTGGTATGAATATGATTTAACAACTAATCAAATTACCGATAGTTTGAAATGGGAATTTGTAACACCATTAAGTCCAAATGAGAGACCGCGAGGAATTGATTTTAGCCCTGATGGAAATATTGCATATTTCGGTTGCTTTGGTGGGTCAGGCTTACCATTGATGCAAAGAGCACAAAAAACAGTAGGGATAAAAGATGAGGGACAGCTTGTCGTTAATGGTTATACATTATCTCAAAATTATCCCAATCCATTTAATCCTTCAACTAAAATAAATTATTCATTAGTCGCAAATGGATATGTAACTCTTAAAGTTTATGACATGCTTGGAAATGAAGTCGCGACTTTAGTTGACGGCGAAAAAATGGCAGGAGAGCATTCAGTTAATTTTGATGCATCCAAGCTTTCTTCAGGAATTTATGTTTATCAACTTAATGTAAATGGAGTAAGAATTTCTAACAAAATGACCCTAATGAAATAATATCATTAAATGTTGTTTACAAAACAGGAATCTCAGAAATGGGATTCCTGTTTTTTTATATACACCTAAATGTTCTCTTTAAGTAGAAAGAAAAATTCATTAAATTAAAGAAGAGTAAATAAGACGATAAAGATGGATTACGACAGTAATAAATTTCAAAAAATGCTTAAGAACTTGATTGATGAAGCGAAAAAAAATCTGCCCAAGGTTGATGAGGATTTGATTTCACGGGCATTTTATTACAGTCTTGAAGCACACAAAAATGAAATAAGAGCATCTGGTGAGCCTTATATTACTCATCCTTATGAAGTTGCACTAATTGTTGCAGAAGAATTTCCGGTTGATGATGTAACAGTTGCCAGCGCATTACTTCACGATGTTGCTGAAGATACTGATTTCAAAATAGATACTATCAAAAAAGAATTTGGGAATGAAATTGCAGAAATAGTGGATGGAGTAACAAAAATCAGCGATATTTTCAGAGGACACGAAATTACAAAGGCAGAAAATTATCATAAATTTTTGCTTTCAATCATAAAAGATATACGTGTGATACTAGTGAAGTTTGCAGACAGATTGCATAATATGAATACGCTTGAATATGTCAATCCTGATAAACAAAGAAGAATAGCATTGGAAACTTTAGAAATTTATGCACCTTTAGCTCATAGGTTCGGTCTTGGGAAAATTAAATGGGAACTCGAAGATCTCGCTTTCAAATTTCTTAACCGTGAAGCTTACGAGGATTTAGCGAGAAAATTACAATCCAAGAGAAAAGATAGGGAGAATTACATTAAAAAATTTTCAGCACCAATTATTGAAAAATTAAAAGAGTACAACATTAAATATGAGTTGAGTGGAAGACCGAAACATTTCTACAGCATATACTTAAAGATGATAAAAAGAAATAAACCTTTCGAAGAGATTTATGATTTATTTGCTGTAAGAATTATAATTGATTCAGATGATCCGAGTAGTTGTTACACTGTATTGGGTATTATCAATCTTATTTATCTTCCTGTTCAGGACAGATTCAAAGATTATATTGCTCTGCCAAAAACAAATAACTATCAATCCATACACACTACAGTTGTTGGTCCTGAAGGGAGGTTAGTTGAAGTACAGATTCGAACTAAAAAAATGCACGAAGTCGCTGAAAAAGGATTTGCTGCACACTGGAAATATAAAGAAAACAAAACTACTACAGATAAAGACGTTGAAAATTGGGTTAATTGGATAAGAGAGATTTTTGAAAATACAAATCGTGATGATCAACGAAGAGATTTGATTGATAATTTTAAACTTAATTTATATCAGAACGAGGTTTATGTTTTTACTCCGAAAGGCGATTTGAAAAGATTGCCTCAGGGTTCCACTCCTGTAGATTTTGCGTTTGAAATTCATAGTAAAATTGGTGAACATTGCATTGGTGCTAAGATAGATGGCAAAATAGTTCCTTTGGATACTCAATTAAAATCCGGTGATCAGGTAGAAATCATCACATCAAAAAATCATCATCCAAATAAGAACTGGTTAAAATTTGTTAAAACTTCAAAAGCAAAAAATGAAATTAAGAAATGGATTAATAAAGAAGAACAGAATCTTATTCAGAAAGGGAAAGAAATTTGGGAAAGGAAACTCAAAAAATTAAAACTCAATTTTTCTAACGAAGATTTGATGAAAATTATTCACACTCATAAATATGATAATTCTAAACAGTTCTTCAAGGCAATTGCACAAGGTTTATTAAACATTGATGATATACTCACTGTAAAACAGGAAAAAGAAGACAAAGAAAAACAGAAGGAAATTCAGTTTAATAAATTTGCTAATTCTCTACGTGGAGAAATTGGAGGCATTTTAGTAGATGGCAAGAAGTCAAGTATTTTATATACTTATGCTAAATGTTGTAATCCGATCCCAGGTGATCCTGTTATTGGATTTATAACGGTAGGAGAAGGAATTAAAATTCATAGGAAAAATTGTAATAATCTAATTAATCTTTCAATTAGTGACTCTTCTAAATTAGTAAATGTTCAATGGCCTGAAACTGAAAATAATCTTTTCGTGGTGGGGATTTTGATTCGTGGACAAGATCGCCCCGGATTATTAAATGATATCTCACACTCAATCGTAACATATCAGAATACTAATATTAAATCAATTAACATTAACACTCAGGATTCTTCCTTTGAAGGCAACGTTGCTTTCTATGTTCAAAATCTGGAACACTTAAACAGAATAATCGAAAGATTAAAGAAAATTTCAGGTGTGACTTCTGTCGAAAGATTTGAAAGTGCTTTACAATGAACAAAGTAGTTAATGACAGAATCATGGCAATTGATTACGGATTGAAAAGAGTTGGAATAGCACTTAGTGATCCCCTAAAAAAATTTGCATATCCTTTTAATACTCTTGAAAATGATAAAAGCTTGATGACAAATATCATTAAAATTATAAATGAGATGGATATTTCGTTAATTGTTTTAGGTCTTCCTAATGATGAGAAGACGAATAAAAATTCTTTATCTGACAAGATTTACGAGTTTAGAGATAATCTATTTGAAAAAACTAAGATTGAAATAATATTTTGGGATGAAAGTTTTTCTTCGAAAATTGCACATCAAAAAATTTTAGAATCAGTAACGAAGAAAAAAGCCAGAAGAAATAAATCGCTATTAGATATGCACTCAGCAGCAATAATTTTATCTGAATATCTAGAACAAAATTTTAATTGAATAAATTGAATAAAAAATTTTACTTAATCGTTTCGATATTCTTCTCCTTCACCATTTGGATAAGCATTGCATTATCGGATTATTATTATTCATCATATGTTCTTCCATTAGAAGTTATTGACTTACCAGATAATTTTACTCCATCCTCAAAAATGCCTGCGTTTGTTACCTTAAAAATTAAAGCAGACGGTTGGACTTTATTACCTTTTGAGTTTGGTGCAAAGAAAAATTTTGTTATATCTGCTAAAAAAGACTCAGCAAATTTTAGTGAAAATCTTTTAAACTCAATTGAATTGAATCACTGGTATAACAATAAAATGAATATAATAGAGATAACACCTAAAAATATTTCAGTAAACCTTTTACCGAAAGTAGAAAAAAGAATTCCGATTAAACCTTTATTAAATCTTGAATTCAAGAGGGGATTCGGCTTAGCTTCTGAAATAATTTTAGAACCTGACAGTATTTCTCTTCGCGGTCCAGCTAATGAAATCAATCTAATTAACGAAGTGGAAACTTTACCAATCGAATTAAAAAAACTTGATAAGTCAGTAGAAGTTTTTACGGAATTGAAAAGTCCAAAAGGATTTGAAACGAATCTGCACAGTGTAAAAATTTATCTTGATATACAGAGAATTATTAATAATACAATAAATGATGTTCAAATTATTGTGGAAAATATCCCACCAAATACTGAAGTTATTCTTAATCCAAAAACTGTTAATATTATATTACGAGGCGGAATTGATTATTTTTCAAAATATGACAATAACGATATATTAGCAAAAATAGATTATAAAGAAATCATTTCTGATACTTTAGGTTATCTAAAACCAGAGATTCATTTACCCAAAAATTTGAGTCTTATTTCTGTCAAACCTGATATAATTAAATACATAATTAAAAAATACTGAATTGGTTAAATATGTTCATAACTTTTGAAGGGATAGATTTTTGTGGAAAATCCACCCAAGTAGAATTGCTGCAAAAATTTTTCATTAATAAAGGTAGGGAGGTAAAAGTTATAAGAGAACCGGGGGGAACTTTAATCTCAGAAAGAATAAGAGACATTCTACTTGATCGAAAAAATTCGGAAATGAAAATGGAAACAGAGTTTCTTTTATTCTCTTCTAGCAGAGCTCAGTTAGTCAGAGAAATTATTATACCCGCCTTGGAAAAAAATATCGTTGTTATTTCAGATAGATTTCACGATAGTTCAACAGCATATCAGGGATTTGGAAGAGGATTGGACATTTCAAAAATAAATGTTATTAACTCTTTTGCTATTTCTAACGTAATTCCGGATATAACTTTTTTAATTGATATCTCAGTAGAGGAATGCTTAAAGAGAAAAGCACTAAGATCAAATATTGAATTGGACAGAATAGAAATCTCTTCAAATACTTTTTATCAAAAAGTTAGAGAAGGATATTTGAAATTAGCTAATGAAGAAAAAAGATTTGTTGTTATAAATGGAACTCAATCAATAGAAAAAATTCATAAAATTATAATTGAAAGAATATCTTTAATAAAGAAGGGCTTAATTGATGAAAATTAAAATAATTAGTCTGAGTTTTATAGCGTTTTTATTATTAGGTTTTTCATTAGTCAATAAAAGTGATATTTACTACGAAATATCTAAGAATCTGGACATCTTTGCGAAGATATACAAAGAAATATCTTTTAATTACGTTGATGAAATCAACTCAACAGAGTTTATAAAATCTGGTATTCGTGGAATGCTTGAGAAACTTGACCCATATACTGTTCTCATAGATGAGTCAAAAAAATCTGATATAGATATAATCACAAATGGTAAATATGGAGGGATTGGAGTTTCAATTGGAGTTCTGAATAACAGAGTTAAAATTACTGAAATTATGGATGGATATCCTGCTCAAAGACAAGGTTTAAGAGTCGGTGATATAATTTATGAAGTTGATGGTTTTCCTGTCTCAGTTGAAAATTATGATGAAGTTTCACCACGTGTTAAAGGTGAGCCAGGAACCCAACTTGAAATTAAAATTTTAAGAAATAATCAAAATGATACTTTGACTTTCAAATTAATCAGAGAAGAGATATTAGTTAAGAGTTTATATTATTACGGATTTTATCCTCCAAACTCAAACAATGTCTATCTTAAACTAAACAGCTTTACTAAAACAGCTGGAGCGGAGATTCAAAGTGCAATTAGAAAACTCAGAAATGAAAAAGAAATTCATTCTATCATTCTGGACTTAAGAGGAAATCCGGGTGGACTTTTAGAGTCAGCAATTGAAGTGAGTGATAAGTTTCTTCAAAAAAATCTTTTAATTGTATCAACTCGTGGAAAAGATGAATCGTCCGAAAAAAAATATTTCTCAAACGAAGAACCGTTATTCAAAAGTGAAAAATTAATTGTTCTAATAAATGAGAATAGTGCTTCAGCATCTGAAATTATAGCCGGTGCGATTCAAGACCATGATAGAGGGATTATTCTTGGAACTCAATCATTTGGAAAAGGACTTGTTCAAACAATTACTCCCATCACAAATGAAATATCATTAAAAATAACGACAGCGAAATATTATACTCCAAGCGGAAGATGCATTCAGAAAATTGATTATTCAAAAAATAATAAAGTGATAAAAGGACTCGACTCAGATTCTAATTCAGATTTCTTTACAGACAATAATAGAAAAGTATTCAGTGCTGGTGGAATTTCTCCTGATACATTAGTTGAGAGTTATTTAAAAAATAATTTGGTAGAAGAATTATTAGCTCAAGGATTGATATTTGAATTTGTTGATGAGTATAGTTCAGAGAATACATTAACAGAATTTGAAAAAGATAACGAGAAAAATATCTTTAATAAATTTTTAACTTTTGTTTCCAACAATCCTGAAAAGATTAGAATAGAATCATCTAAAAAATTGAATGAACTAATTACTCAAATGAAGAAAGATTCTTTGAATGAAACCTACATCCAAGAGTTATTAAATCTAAAGAAGAGGCTTGATAGTTATACCTCATCTCTTCTTGAGAAAAATAAATCTGTAATTTTAAGTTTAATTAAAATTGAATTGGTAAGAAGATATTTTGATTCTAAGAAAAGTCTTGAAGAGTCTTTGAAAAGTGATAATCAAATAGCAACTGCCTTGAAATTAATTTCAAATGAAAATATTTATTCACAAATTTTAAACAAGAAGAATTAAATCGTTATTGAATCTGTCTGATAAGCATAAAACCAAATCAAAATTAATTCTCGAAGATGGAACTGAGTTCTACGGATACAGCTTTGGTTCTGAAACCAGCGCAAGTGGTGAAGTGGTATTCAATACTGGAATGGTTGGTTATCCAGAAACTCTGACTGATCCTTCCTATCGCGGACAAATTCTTGTTTGCACTTATACTTTAATAGGAAATTATGGTGTCCCTTCCAAAGAAAAAGAAAATTGCTTATTAAGTAATTAGCATTCCCAAAACTGCCGAGAAAGTTGAACTAGATAGTGATTATATTATCAGAAGAAAAGCTGTTGATTTGAATATCCCTTTACAAACTAATGTTCAGATTGCGAAAAGATTTATCAAATCACTTAAACAATATCAAGTTAGTGAATTACC
>CAKZLD010000073.1 GCA_937125135.1 uncultured Ignavibacterium sp. | reverse complement strand
ATTCAGAATTTTAAAACTGGTTCGAAGACAGATTCTAATTTCATTGTCATTTCAGAAATTGAGCAATCAATTAAAAATGCTGATGTTATTAAATTAGCTAGATTTATAAACTCTAAGACTTATTTTAGTTTGATGGGAAATGTTAATGGATACTATACTACTAATCAGGCGTTTTATCTTCTTGAAGATTTCTTTAAAGTTTATAGAGTACAGTCATTTAGATTTAATCAAATTAATTCTTATGAGAATAATCCATATGCAACAGGAATTTTTTATTATGAAAATAAGGGAAGAAGGAGTAAAGCACAGGTTTATGTTTCTTTAAAGAGAATTGGTGAAAATTGGATAATAAGTCAACTATCAATAAACTGAGTAATAAATTCTCGGAAAAATACTTAAAAGGCGATGGAAAAATTTTCTTCATCGTCTTTTTTGTTTTAGTCCTTCTTTTACTCATTGGAATTCTTGCAGAAAGTTATATCGGTAATGTCAAAGAAGATTGGAATTCCATTGTTACGGAAGAAATCAATGATATGCAAAAAACTGTAATCGAAGAGTTTAATAAGAAGGAGAATCTATTATTTAATACTTTATATAAATTAAAATCTAATCTGCAGAAAGAATTGAGTACCTCTAATGAAACATTCAAATCTTTTATTAAAGAGATTAATCATAAAGAATATGATGATTTCTCAATAGAGATATATGCACCTAATGGAAAGCTAATAGGTTGGAATAAAAGTAGTAATTTTATAAATAATGAATTATTCCCTCTACCTTCTTCAATCGGAGAATCATTTTTCCTCGAAAAGGAATTAGTCTATTGTTATTCGATTGTTGATACTTTTCATTTTCAATCGGATGAATTTTATATTCTTCTATCTCTGCCCTTAGAAAAAAAATATAAACTTCACAATAAATATTATGAAGAAATAAGTATTATAAATTCTATCACAGATAAAATTCAAACCGAAGTAAAAGTTGACTTTAATCCATTTACGAGTTCTTCGATTGATGGTAGAAAATATTCATTTGAAATTACTAATAATAAAAATAGAAAGATTGGTTTGGTTACTCTGAATAAACCAACCATTAAAAGTCGTATTAATGAAATAAAAAATTTTACATCTTCACTTCAATCATTAATTGTATTATTTGGATTGATTGTTATTGGATTTGGATTAAGAAAAGATTACTTAAATCTTAGTTCATATTTTGCAAAGTTTTCATTCCTTTTATTCTATTTAATCCTGTTCAGAATTTTGTTATACATTTTTTCAATTCCGTCCAAATTTCTTGACTCTCCAATTACTGATGCAACAAATTTTTCTTCAACTTTTGGTTATGGATTGGTTAAATCGCCTTTAGAATTTTTTATTACAAATTTATTTGTATCAATTGCCGCATTACAATTTTTTAGATACTCATTAAAATTTAGTAGAGAAGATAAATACTTCAAATCATCAGCATTAACATATTCAATTGTGATTTTGTTTTTGGTTCTGTTTCCTCTTTTGCTTAGAGCATTTGCAGCTTCGATACGCTCAGTGGTTTTTGATTCTAAATTAAGATATTTCAAGGATTTTGAGATTCTACCTGATTTTACTGTTCTGGTAATGCACACAAATATTCTTTTAATCGGAATATCTTTTTTATTTGTGCTAATTGGTTTAACTCTTGTATTAAAAAAACTGTTAACTCGTAAAAGAAAAGACTTTAAAAGAATGGATTATCTTATAATAACATTGTTGATGAGCATTTCGAGTGTAACATTTTACTTGGTTTCACAAAATCCATTATACAATATCATCAACTTGTTTGTCTTACTTATCACCATTCTTTGGATATTCTTTTTCTTAAATAGATATAACACAAATATTTATAGATATTATGTCATAATACTTTTTGTAGCATCACTCAATTCAGTAATACTCCTAAATTACTTTGATACTTTAAGAGAGAGAGAATCTGTTAAGAATATCGCTTTTGAAATAAACAGGCTGAATGAACAGCTAATCAGATTTTATCTAGAGGATAACATAAACCAAATATTTACAAATCAATCAGAGCAAAATCTGTTATTGAGAAAAGATATTAATTTTAATTCTTTAGCTTTCATAAACTGGACAAGAAGTAATCTTCATCAGGAAGAACTAAATTCTTATATATCTATTTATGATAGGAGTGGAAAGTTGTTGGGTGGCTTTAATGCTGGTTTTGACTACAAAGACAATATTAAGAATTTAATGACGAGATTTAATGATCTTATATTTTTAGATGAGAGTAATCCTGACTCACTAATTAAAAAAGTAAGTGCTTATTCAAAATATATTGAGCAAGGTGTGCCTCAGTTAGTAGTATCATCGGGAATTGATTTTGAAATTACAAAATTGGGTGGTCTTGGATTCCCTGATTTTTTAAAGTCAGATTTAAATATTATCAATCAATATATAAACTTAGAGAAAGTTAAGATTTTTCAGTTTAAAGATGAACAGTTAGTCCAATACTATGGTGATGTATATCCAAATCGGGAACAAATAAAACATTTAATTGAATTGAAATTAGATTCAGTATTTAATGATAGTTGGACAAAATTAAAATTTGGTCAAGAGAATTACGAAGCATATCTGATTAAATATTATGAAAATGAAAATGAAATAACGAACGTAATTGCAGTTGCTGATAATAAATTTAGCTGGAGTTTATTTAACTTCTTTAAAGTTTTTATAATTCACTCAATTTTAATATTCATTGTTATACTGATTCTTTCTCTTTTTAGTATTAAAAAATTTTCAATTTCATTTAAATCAAAACTTCTTTTTTTATTTCTTATAATTTCTATTCTTCCACTAACTTTTCTTGGGTTATATAATAGAAATATTTTAGAAGAGCGCTCTTCAAGTAGCATCAAAAATGAATTAAAACAAAAATTAACTTTAGTTGAAAGCAATCTAACTTCTTTATTTAATCAAACTTTAAAATTAGAAGAGGCGGCAAAGCGAGTAAATAAATCTCTTAATGTTGCTTTTAATTTATATGATGGAACTAATTTGTTATTTACTTCAGAAAAACAATTCTATGACATAGGATTGCTGAATGAAAAAATAAATAGTCTGGCTTACTATAATATTAATTACGATAAATTCAGGGAATACTATGCAAAAGAAAAAATTGAAAACTATTATTTTCAATCATACTACAAGGTCATCAAACTTAAGGATAAACAATATATACTTAACGTAAATCAGGCATTCAACAAATCAAATAATCTTATTTCAACATCAGATTTTGATATCGTATTGTTCGGTATTTATTCATTAACAATTGTAATTATTATATTTTCAAGCACTTTATTAGCAAATCAAATTTCTTCTCCAATTCAAAGATTAACTAAAGCTGCTGAGGCTTTAGGAAAAGGTGACCTGAATGTTAAAATTGAACATAATGAAAAAGGAGAAATCAAAGAGTTGCTGGATGGTTTCAATAAAATGACTGATGAATTAAGAAAAAATCAAATTGAATTAACACAGTATGAAAGAGAATCAGCCTGGAAGGATATGGCAAAACAAGTTGCACACGAAATAAAAAATCCTCTTACACCAATGAAACTAACATTACAGCAGTTGATTGTAACATTCAAAGAAAAAAGAGAAGATTTTGATAAACTGTTTGAAAAAGTTTCATCAACAATTTTGAATCAAATAGAAAATTTAAATCAAATTGCTTCTGAATTTTCGAGAGTTGCAAAAATGCCGAGCATAAATCTTGAAAAGTTCGATCTTCTGAAGCTCTTAAATGAACTCTCTTTAATCTACATTAATGAAAAAATTAAAATTAACATCATATCTGACTTCGATGAATTATTGATTGAAAATGATAAGAACCAACTTAGCAGAATATTTATTAATCTAATCAGAAATTCGATTCAAGCTTCTGCAAACAGTATAAAAATTATTATTACCAAAGCCAATAATTATTTGGAAATTATTTTTGAGGATAATGGAAAAGGAATAAAAAAGGAATTTCAGAACAAAATATTTGACGGAAACTTCTCAACTAAAAATCAGGGAATGGGTTTAGGATTAAAAATTACTAAAAAGTTTCTAAATAGTATAAATGGAGATGTAGTATTAGTTAGTTCTTCTGAAAAGGGAACCAAATTCAAAATTATATTACCTTATGATAAGATCTGAAACGAATTTTACTCCACATCAATTGAAAGTTATTCAGTCTGATAATCACGTTGCATTGACTGCAAACGCTGGTTCAGGAAAAACTTTTGTATTAAAGTATAAATACCTGAATGCCGCAAAAAAATTGAATGGAGATCTCTCTAAAATTGCTGCTATTACTTTCACTAATAAAGCTGCCAATGAACTGTATAGAAAAATTTCTGAGTTAGTTGATTATGAAATATCCTCTTCGAATGATCAATCTGAATTAAGAATACTTTACAAAATCAGAAGAAATCTGGTATCAGCTAACATCTCTACTATTCATTCTTTCTGTGTAGAGATATTGAAAAATTATCCGGTCGAAGCTGATGTCGATGCAAACTTTATTCCGATTGATCAAACCACTACTAATGAACTCATTGAATTATCTATAAACGAAGTTCTAAACTCTCTACTTAAAGATGAAAATGGTTCATCAATACTGAAAGATTTAATCAGGTATTTTGGAAGCAGTTATAAACTTGAATCCGAATTCCGAAAATTATTGTCTAACAAAAAGAACGTTCATATTCTGAAGAATAAAATTTATTATAAATCAATTGATGAAATAGGTAAGCATTTTGATAAATCATTTTTTTCATTGTTGAGCGAGATTAAAAATATTTATGCAGATGATTTAATTGACGCATTGCAAACGGTAAATAACCTTGTTCTTTCATCTGATAAAGGAAATGAAATTGCAAATTCTATTAAACAAGCCTGTGATGATTTTCAAACTAATCAGGATTTATTGGCTCTTTTGAGATTTATTAATGACAATGCATTCACAAAAAATGGAGATATTAAAGTTAGAGGATATCTCCCGACAAAGATTAAAGACGAAAGCCGTGATTCTGTTAATAAATTAGAAAAACTTTTCTCTAAATTAAAAATTTTAATTGAGTCGGATATAAATATTGAATTACATAAAGAACTTGCTGTCTTAGGGAAAAAAATTATTTTTCTTTTTGATCAGATCCATTCCGATTATGAAAATAGAAAAAGAAAAAATTCTTACATCGATTTCGATGATATACTTATAAAAACTAAAATCCTCCTTGAAAATGAAAATGTTAGAAGAGAGCTAAACTCAAAATACACTTATTTGATGGTTGATGAATATCAGGACACTGATGAAATACAGTATGATATTTTTCTTCCGATTCTTGATAATCTTAAAACTGGCAAGCTGTTTATAGTTGGAGATGATAAACAAAGCATCTACAGATTCAGAGACGCTGATTTAAAAGTATTTGATAAAACAAGAAATGATATCGCAAATGTAAATCAGACCACCGGTTTGCAGCTTCTTCCCGATAGTTTCAGAATGGTAAAAGAGCTTTGTTTATTTACTAATTTTATTTTCGATAAACTTTTTCATTCTTCAATACCATTATTTAATGAATTAAAGAATGAGCCTATTGTTTGTGCAAATGATTTAGATGAAATCGGAGAAGTTGAATTTTTGGTATCATCTAAAGAAGATGAGAATAGTCAATCTCAAGCGGAATTGACAGCATTGAGAATTCTGGATTTAATACAGAACAGCAAATTCACGTTCTCTCAGATTGCAGTTTTGGTTACAAAAAGGAAGCACTTTGATGAGCTCGAAAACATTTTCACTGTTAAAAAAATTCCTTATAAAATAATTGGAGGTAGAGGATTTTTTCAAAGACAAGTTATCAGCGATATAAGAAATTATTTGTCTTTTATTTCCAATACGAATGATAGTGTTTCTTTAGTTGCTATTCTTCGATCGCCTTTCTTTATGCTATCAGATTCAGAAATTTTTAAGATAAGTTTATCAGAGGGAAATTCTTTTTACGAAAAACTCAGAAATTTCTCAAACTCAGAAAAAAAATATTTGGATATAGTCAATCAACTTGATACACATATACAAAAATGTTCTTCGCTTCCTATCTCATTACTTCTGAAAGAAATATTATCTGATTCAGATTATTTAATGATAGTTAAAAACAGGCATAACGGTGAGCAGGAGTTGGCAAATATCGAAAAGCTTTTATCAATTGCTAAAAATTTTGATGAAGGTGGTTTCAAAACACTTTATGATTTTGTACAATATCTTGATGATTCTTTACAAAACAATCCTGATGAAGCTCAAGCTGAAGGCGCTCTATCCAATGTAGGAGTTCAGTTGATGACAATTCATCAGGCTAAAGGATTGGAGTTTCCGATCGTCTTCTTATATCGCTGTGAATCGTTTCCTGAATCATCATCAGTAAAAGCAAGAGAAATTAAAATTGATAAAGAACTTGGATTGCTTTCAAAAATTCAAGATAAAAATAACCCATTGGGAGATTTTCTCCAGCCTCCGATTCTTGCAGTGAATAATTTTGTTGAAGAGGCAAAAGATTTAGCTGAAATAAAAAGACTTCTTTACGTGGGAATTACAAGAGCAATAAATAAACTATTTATCGTTTATGATAGAAATTCAAACGAAAAATATGATCTCAAATCTTTTATCAATCTTTTGCAGGAAGTAATACCAAATTTATCCGATGGTACAATTTCAATTGAAGGAGATGTTGAATTTTTAAAGAAAAAAGATGATCAATTTTATAATATTACTTCTCAAGTTAATTTAGACATTAAAGTAACTTCACACATTGAAGAAGAAAATATAAAATTAGAATCAAACGAAGAAGAAGAGAAAGATTATTACTTCAACACACAGAAATTGGAAAGTGAATCTGAGCATCAGATTATTTCTGCCACGAAAATTTCTGTTTTTGAAAAGTGCCCGTTGAAATATCATCTAACCTATAACATTGGTTTAGCCAAGTTAATCAAATTATTACCTAACTCTAATAATCAGCAAACTAAATTATTTGAATATTTGTTCGAGCTGCAAAGACAAGAAAAGGATGAAGAATTAAAATTGAGCGAGAAGACTATCAAAATCGCTAAGAGTTCAGAAAGGTTTGGGCAAGTGATTCATAAAATATTAGAAAAAAATATTCCTCTGGAAAAAGTGCCGGAATTTCTATCGGAGAATTTATCTCTTAACTTTAAAGAATTGAAAGAGGAAGAATTCAAAAACAATGTTTTGTCGTTACTTCGGAATTACTATAGTTCTAATGTATTCAAAGAAATAAACGATTGCAAAAACTATAAAAATGAATTTGAAATACTAATCAAAGAAGAAAATCTAATATTGAAAGGAATTATTGATAAAATTATTTTCAAAGATGATTCAATTTTAATCATTGATTATAAAACTGATTATGTGGATGAATCACAAGCTCGAAATCATTATCTGGAATACGAAATCCAAATGAAATTTTATTTGTATATTTCAATGAAATTTTTTGAAAAAGTTAACAAATTTGTCTCAAGATTAGTTTTTTTGAGAAATTCCGATCTGTACTTTGATTTAAATTATGAAAGGGGAAATCTCCCTGAACTTAGAAAAGAAATTTTTAATCTGATTAAGGGAGTTGTTTCAAATAACTCGACTAAAAATCTTGAACATTGTCCAAATTGTATTTACTCACTAAATAATAA
>CAKZLD010000072.1 GCA_937125135.1 uncultured Ignavibacterium sp. | reverse complement strand
TAAATGCAACTAATAATGATGGCAATGTGTCAGATGATCTTCTTGAACTAGCGATTATAGTCAAACCGGAATTCTGGCAAACAACATGGTTTGCAATCCTGATGATTCTATTGAGTATTTCAGTTATTATCTCTTTTGTCGGATTAAGAATAAAGTTCCTTAGGGATAATAATATAAGACTTGAAAATATTGTAAAAGTAAGAACCCAAGAATTAGAAGAGTCTAAAAAAGAACTTGAAATTGCAAATGCGACAAAAAATAAATTTTTCTCAATCATTGCTCACGATTTGAAAAACCCATTTAATGCATTATTAAATTACAGCGATATTCTTCTGACTGATTATAATATTTTGACTGAGGATGAAAAAATTCAATTTATAACTGGTATAAAGGATTCATCTGAATCAACTTATAAATTTCTTCAGAATTTATTAACGTGGGCGAGAACACAAACTGACAAGATTCAATATAATCCTAAGACCATCAACATAGATTTGGCTTTAAGCCATTGCTTCAAAGTTCTTGAAGTAATTTCCAACAATAAAAAAATAAAATTAATTTCCTCTGTGCATGAAGATAAATTTGTTTATGCAGATGAAAATATGTTAAATACTATTTTTATGAATCTGCTAAGTAATGCAATCAAATTTTCGGAAGAAAATAAATCGGTTTTTGTCTCAATCGAAAAGGAAGATGAAAACTCAATTACTATCAGTGTCAGGGATGAAGGCATTGGAATGAAAGAAACAGATAAAGCAAAGCTATTTAAAATTGATGAATATCATTCAACTGCAGGAACAAAAGGTGAGACCGGCACAGGAATAGGGTTGATAATAACTTATGAATTTATGAAATCAAATAAAGGCAAAATAGAAGTGGAAAGTAAATTGGGTAAAGGTACAGAATTCTTTTTAACCTTTCCTAAGTCATCAACTTAGAAATAAGCGCTGACAAATTTAAGTCTCTCTTAAATACATTTCTCCTTAGCGAACTGATGAGAATAGAAAATCACCAATTGGTTTTAGCCAAATTTGAAACAGCTTCCTATAGATTTTAAATAGAGAACTCAAGTAAAATTTCGTAAAAATATTCTCTACTTTATTTAAATTGTAATTGTACTTAATCTTTCTTTACATTTCAAAAAATTTCAATATAAAAAAGGAGTTTGTTTTGTTTAATGAATCTTTGAAGAATGTTAGACTTTCACCAATTGTAGCAATTAGTGAAGAAGTAAATAAAATATCTACACAAACAGGAAAAGATTTCATACTTTTCCAAAGAGGTGAAATGGGATTCTCTACACCGGCATATATTGTTGATGCAATGTTTAAAGCATTGAATGAAGGTCATACTAAATATCCTGTTTCAGGTGGACATATTAAATTGAAAAATGCCATCATTCAGAAACTAAATGATTTTAATAATGTCAGAAACGTTGTTCCCGAACAAATTGTAGTTACTCACGGAGGACAAGAGGGACTTGAATTAGTGCTGAAACTATTTGAAGGTAAGAAGGTAGTTAGTTTTTCTCCTGTCTGGAGTGTTATTCTTGAAAATTATGTTCCTTTTATGAACCTGAATCTTTGTGAGATTCCATTTGAAGATGATTTCAGTGTGAATTATGATTTACTTGAAAAAGAATTGAAAGACGCTTCTCTGCTTTACTTTAACACACCGCATAACCCAACAGGAAAAGTTTTCAGCGAGGAAGAGATTAAAAAAATTGTTGCACTTTGCGAGAAGTATGGAGTTTTCATTTTATCTGATGAAGCTTATGAAAGAATTACTTTTGATGATAAAAAACATTTCAGTCCAATGCAACTTGATTATGAAAAAATTCTATCAGTATTTACATTTTCCAAAACTTATGCAATGACTGGCTGGCGATTAGGTTATATCGTAACTAAAGATAAAGAAATTGCTAAGATGTTAAGACTTGCAGAATACACCCAAACTGCCGGTATTCCTACATTTACACAATTCGCTGGTGCTGAAGCAATTCTGAATAAATCAGAAGAGGAAAAAGTAATTAAAGAATTTATGCTTGAGTTTGATTTAAGAAGGAAAAAGTTATACGAAGGATTAAGTTCAATTGAAGGAGTTAAAATGCCTGTAAAACCAGAAGGCGCTTTTTACATCTTCCCTGATTTCTCTGAGTTTGTTCCATCAAATCTATCGAAAGAAGATAGCAGATTGTATATTCATAAAAAACTCATAGATGCTGGTGTAGCTACAGTTTACGGCTCCTGCTTCGGAAAATATTTTCAGAACTTTTTGAGATTTTCTTATTCAACAACAAACATTGAACAAATTACCGAAGGAGTTGAAAGAATTAAAAAAGCTTTGAGTAATTAAATGATAAGTTTTAGCAGGAAATTAAAAAGTTAAATTTAACTTAAATTCAATATTCACATTTATCATATCGGCTATTATTAAACCCGATGACCTTTATATTAAACGTAACTAAAAATTATCCTTCCTAGAAAGAGCTGAAATAGTTTTAATACAAATCAATCTTTTTTTTCTTGTTGATTAGAAAAATGTAAGTGCTAAGTAATACCATCATCATCAGTTGAATATAAATCGGAGTGCTAATTAAACTTCCGGAAATCAAAGCTGATTGAATAAACAAAAACTTAACGAAGTAGTAAACTAACTTACTGATAATGATCGCCACCAGCATACTGAACATTTTATTTGAAAGTTTTTCTGAAAGGAAAAAGAATAACCAGACATTTAATAGAAGTTCGCTTGTAATAAGAGAAGTTTTTATCAGTGACGGATGAGCAGAAATCAAAAATGAAAAGAGCGGCAAAGTAAGTGCAATCAGATAAGCATTCTTTCTGCTAGTGTGTGCAATCGCAAGAATCAGCACTATACGCATTGGTTCCAGATAGTAAACAGGAAAACTCAATAGATGTGAAATTGCTGGTACAAGATAGATTGCTAATAATGCCACCAAATCAAAAACGATTGCCCTGACTTTAGAATCAACTAAGGGATGATATGCTGTCTTTTCCATTTTTACTACCTAATAAATTTTTTACTTGTGAAATCTATTAAAATTCCATATAAGAATACATAGAAACAATTTTGCCCAGATAACTATTATTTTGTTTGACTATTTTTCCATCAACAAAAATAATTTACCATTAAGCTGAGACTTAAATGGACAGACGTGACTTCATTAAAAAGAGCATACAGGCAGGAATAATTTTAGGAACTGC
>CAKZLD010000071.1 GCA_937125135.1 uncultured Ignavibacterium sp. | reverse complement strand
ATAAAATGATAAGGAATATCAATCCATTTTTTATCGCGTCTGCTCCAGCTTTGCAGGTTTCTCAAATACTGATACATATCCTTTTCTTCAGGGAAAAACTCACCTCCATGATGAATAGTTATTTTGTCAATTTTATGAGATGATATTGCTTTATCTAATTGTTGCCAACCCCAGTCAGCTCTTTTTATAATTTTCAATTCGGCAGGATAATTTAATTCACTTACGGTTATTATCTCACCAACTTTCGTCGAACAAGAAAAAAACAAAAGAGAATTAAATAAAAACGATATAATTAGAAAGTTATTTTTCATAAGAAACACTCATTAAATAATCGAATAAAATTTAGTTCAAAATTAACTTAAATATTCTGTACTAAAAATTTGTATAAAAATCTAAAAACTATTATGTTTCATGTGTAGATTGTATACATTATACAGTATTTATAATATGACTGAAAAAGAACCTATAAAAGTAGTTTTTAATCTGGATGAGATTAAACCATTAAGAGATAAGATAGCAGAGTCTATCCGTAATTCTATTATTGAAGGCAAAATAAAACCTGGTGAACGACTACTTGAACCAGAAGTTGCCAAAACTCTCGGAGTAAGCAGAACACCGCTTCGAGAAGCATTTTTCCAGCTTGAGTCAGAAGGATTCCTGAAAGTTAATCCCAGAAAAGGCGCTTTAGTTACAGAAACTTCATTAAATGATGCTGAAGAAATTTATGTAATTAAAGGAGCTTTGGAGGCTTTAGCTGCACGACTTGCAACTTTGAATCTTAATGATGAAATAATCGAAGAACTTCTGAGCATCAACAAAAAAATGGAGTCAATTGCTAAATCAAAAAAGAAGGATTATAAAACATTCCTTGAACTAAATTCAATTTTTCACCAGAAAATTTATAACCATTGCGGAAATGAGAAATTGAAGAAAACAATACGAACTTTAAGAAATCAAACTTTACGATATAATTATATCTTCCTTTCACTTCTCTCTCATTTGAATAAATCAGTAAATGAACATTACGAAATCATTAAGGCGCTCAGAAGAAGGAAGCCTAAGGAAGTCGAGGATGCGGTTAAAAAGCATAATGATAATGCTCTTTCATTGCTTTCTGAGTACATCAAAAATTATAACAATTTCAGTTAATCAGGATAAGATATGAAGAAAATTAAAGTAGCACTTGTTGGTTTTGGAAACGTAGGATGTATGGCTCTCGATGCTCTAACTCTTGAACCTGATATGGAGGTTGCAGGAATAGTTGAACCTCAGAATCTTCAGAAAATTCGTCAGTCACTTAATCCACAGAAGTGCTGTAAATTTGGAGAAACTCAGGTAGTCAAATCAATTAAAGAACTCGATGATGTTGATGTAGCTTTAGTTTGCGCTCCTTCAAGAAAAGTGAAAGAAGTTGTAACAGAATGTCTAATTAATGGAATTAACACAGTTGATAGTTTTGATATTCATACTGAAATTCCTGAATTAAGAAAGTATCTCGATCCTATCGCTAAAGAGAATAACAAAGTATCAATCATTTCTGCTGGCTAGGATCCCGGAATTGATTCTGTAATACGTGGTTGGTTCCTCGCAATGACTCCGAGGGGAATAACTCATACTAATTACGGTCCGGGAATGTCAATGGGACACACTGTTGTTGTTAAGGAAATTCAAGGTGTTAAAAATGCTCTTTCCATAACTGTACCTGCTGGAATGGGAATTCATCGAAGGATGGTTTATGTGGAATTACAACCAGATGCAGACTTCGAAAAAGTTGAACAAGCTATTAAAAATGATCCTTACTTTATTAAAGACAGAACTTATGTTTTTGCTGTTGACAACGTTGAAAAACTTATTGATGTTGGACACGGTGTTTTAATGGAACGAAAAGGTGTTTCTGGTGTAACTCACAATCAACAATTGAAGTTCGAAATGAAAATTAATAATCCAGCATTAACAGCACAGGTGATGGTTTCTGCTGCAAGAGCTGCAATGAAACAAAAACCCGGCTGCTACACTATGATTCAAGTTCCAGTTATTGATTTTCTATTTGGCGAATTGGAAGATTTTATTTCAAGTATAGTTTAATGGTAACAAATGCTTGATCCATACAAAAAGAAATTAGTCAATCACGATTTCTATCATAGTAAGATTGATATCGAAGGGAAATTTGTTGTAGTACTTGATGGTAAACTCAATAACAGAGGATTAAATCTCATTCAACCTATTTCCAGAGCATTTTCTAAAAATACGATTATTGAACTTATTGGTACAGATGAACAAAATGCTGAGCCGGGTACTGTTGTTAATAACATCTGCTACATAGGTTTTATTGAGTTACTAAATAGTGGAGTTATCTTAACCGGAGACAATGTTATTTGGAATGAAAAAGAAATTGGAGTAATTGCCGGATATGATAATACACATATGCCAAACCATCAAAACACAATTGTAAAAATGAACGAATTAATTTCTGGTAAAGAGCTTGGAATAAAACTTAATGATAAACTGATAATAAAAGGTTTTCAGAAATAAATCATTAAATAATTAAATAAACTTGAGGTAATAAAATGGCTAAACCAAGATTTAAGTTTGAGATGTACAAAAGATTACAGCAACGCATTCCACAAATTTATGCCGATGCGAAAAAAGCTGCAGAGAGTTTAAATATCCCCGTAGAACTAAAAGGAGCTTTTGGATTAACCGGAGCAATCTCTGGCTGTCCTTCTCCGCTCCGAGATGACATCGAACACTTTATGGCAATCGAATCAAAGAAAGTTGTTCCGCTTTCTGTTTATGTCGATCAGATAAGAGAAATTATCAAAGAGATGTATGGTGATGATTATGATGCTGCACCTGTTAATACTTGCGAAGGTGGCTTGTGGGTTACATTCGATACTTTGATGACTCCGCCAAATCAGGGACGAGGTGAAAACTACAGAACACGATACATCGCACCACTCGAAAGACATATTCATCATCAAGCTTCTTATGGAAGACCTTTCCCACCAAAGTATAAAGATATTTTAGCTGATAGAGGATGCACAGCTGGTGAATTAGGATTTTATGGAAAGCGACAAAATAATTTTGATACAGTGCTCGTTCCTCTCGAAGGGGCTGAGTATCCGGTTCACGGAATTAATTATCATCCAGTTCCATTATTAAAAAATGTAAAAGCTAAAGAGTCTCTTGATAAGATTAAAGAAGTTGCTGAGAGACATCAAACACTTTTAGCTGGTTTTGCTTCTTTAGGTTATGATACTGCAGGATATGGTTATGGTGAAAAAGATGAAAATGGCACTCCAACTTTACAAAAAGGAATCGCTGAAATTGCTAAAAAATATAATGTGCCTTATGTAATTGATAATGCTTGGGGAATTCCATTTATTGGAAACAGTATTAAAAAGATTGATGCTGATGTAATGATATACAGTATGGATAAAGCAACTGGCTCTGCAACGAGTGGCTTGATAATAGGTAAAGAAGAATTATTAGTTCCGATTCGACGAGCACTTGGTTATCACGGTAATCGTTACGGAACAACTGCTTCATACGGCAAAGCAGCTTATGTAACTCAGGATCCCGGTAAGGAAGGACTCAGCGGTCAACTTGCAGCATTAAGGGTTTTGCGTGATAAACCTGAAATCATAACAAAACCAATTGATGATTTATATGAAATCGTAATAGATGAATTTTCGAAAATTGATGAAAGAATCAGAAAAGATTTTGTTTTTGCTAAAAGCTACAATTGCGGTACTGTTGAAATCAATTATGAAAACAGTTGGAAAGATGGACAACTTGGTATTCCAATTTTCACAATTGAAGATATGTATTCCGGTTCAAATCTCTTTCAGGATGGAATGACTCAAATGGGGATTATCCCAACAATTGCTTATGATGCAAACATTTTTATTTCACCCGGATTAGGAACTACTGACAGCAAAGGTCAAATTATTGAAGATAGAACGAGAATGGTTATTCGTGGTCTCGTAATGTTAATTGAGATTGTCTGCGAGCACGCAGGTATTTACGAGTAATTTGAAAATCGGCTGTTTCAAAAATCTGAATCCATAATCTTAGACAGCCTTTTAATTTTTCTAAGAGGATTATATGAAAAGTGCATTTGAAAATGTAATGGACGCTATTGACATTGAAACTTATATAGTTTGTAAAAATGAAAATGAAGGCAGAGCGCTTGCTCTTCAATTAGGTAAAGAAATGAATCTTAATGAGGTTGACATTATGTTTATGGAATTTGATGGTTTCGGTGTGAGAGTAAGATTAAGAAAGTATATTTACAAGCCCGGAGACAATTATAAATATCTCAACCAAGATTAAATGATTAAAACTATGTTTAAAAAGATTTTATGCGTACCTTTTGATCCCGTTCACGATGTGGGAATTAAGATAATCAAAGCTGAGCTTGACAAACGAGGCTATCAAACAGAACTTCTCTCCCCTGACCTTTCACCAGAGCAGATTACAAAAATTGCAGCAAACGGAAATTATGATTTTATTCTTGTGAGCCGAACACTTGGTTATGGAGTTGCAGAGATGCTTGCACGATTTATTGATTTGCTCGATGCGGCTGGTGTTAGAGAAAAATCTAAAATTGTTATTGGCGGAAAACCTATCACGCCTGAACTTGCAGCAGAGCTAGGATTTGACAAAGGTTTCGGAGAACATTCAACAATTGAAGACATTATTGCTTATATCGAAGGGAAAGAAATTGAGAATAGAACTATTGGTTTGAACAGAATAAAAAAAGATATTACATCCAACTATGATTACAATTTCAAACACAAAGAAATTTATGAATTATTAGAAAGCATCACTGACAAAACAATCAAATTTGCAAATGGGAAAAACTCTCCAGGTGTTGAAAGAGCAAAAATTCAGGAAGAAATTTTCAATTCTAATGATGAGTCAAAAAGAAAAAATTTATCCGATAAATATTTCAGTCTTTGCGATGAAGTAATTGTAAACGGAAATGTTAAAAGAAGTTTTGTAAAAGGTGTAAGAGAAGTAACTCAATCAGAATTAGAGAATCTTAAATATTTTTTATCGAACTCAAATCCAATTAATCCGATAAAAATACAATCGAATGATAATCAACCTTTACTCTTCAAATTTTTAGGAAGTGGTTGTCCTATACTGGACATAACTCACGCTAAAATTTGTGAGCGATATGGAATTAATGGTTTTCTGATTATAAATCCATCGTGGGAAGCTCGATACGAAGGATTATTAAAAGGCTATCTGACACACGAAAACGATGGCACAATCACTTCATTTGAAAATATTAAATTGATGAAAGAGTGCTTGGATAAAAGCACTTTGCTTACAGTTCGCGCACATAGAGGTTTAAATACTCCTGAAACACTATTTTTTGCCGGTGAAGCTGGTGCTGATTTGGCAAAAATTAATCTGGTTTATGGTTCTCTCGGTGCTGGGACAGATCCTGCCCGTCTTATAGTTGATGGAATTGAAACAATCAGGATTGCTGCAAAATACAATATGCCTTTTGATATTCCCGGTAATGATGAACTAAGCGGAGTTCCTACATGGAAAACTTTAGCCGGACTTCTAATAAACTTAATGATTGGAATTAAGCTCGGAGCTAAACCAATTCTGAAACCTCTTTTCTGTTACGGACCTCATATTGTAATTAACGGTTTGATGAAACAGAATTTTATTGATTACAATGCTGCCAAAATTTATGCTTTGAGAGAAATAGTAAACTCACCAATTTGGCCTGGCGAACCAATTGCGTTTATGACTCAATCAGAAGAGCGGGTTCAATCTGCTAATTCAACTTCATATCACGCTTCTTTAGCTGCTTCACTCGGAGTGGATGCTATCACTGTTGCTTCAACTGATGAAGCCTATTCACGAGGCCCAATTTGTATTACTTCAAGAATTGATAGCATAAGAGCAATCTCTGATGCCTATAGATTTTTAGGAGACGCTAAAATTCAAACAACTGAGAAAGCTGGTTTTTACACTGAAGATTTGATTAAAAAGATTACTGAAACTCTCAGAGATGTTAATGCGAAAGAAAACTTAGCTGAAGCAATTTACGATGGTTGTCTCGGTAATCAGGAAGATGGTGCTTATCCTGGTAAATTCGGATTTGGAACAGTAAGCTCATAATGAAAACCATCGGGGTTATTGGAACTGCAAAGAATACAGGCAAAACAACCACTCTATCTTTTCTACTTAATTATTTTATCTCACAAGGTCAAAAAGTAGCAGTTACAGGAATTGGATACGACGGTGAAGAACTTGATAATATAACTAATTTACCAAAACCAAGACTGCACTTCGAAAAAGGTTCTGTATTAGCTACATCTGAGAAGTGTTTATACAATACTGATGCAAGTTTTGAGATAATTGCAGAAACTTCCTTTTCAACTGCTTTAGGTAAAATAATTTTGGTTAGAATTATCAAATCTGGGCAAGTAGTTATTGCAGGACCAAATAAAGTTAAATCTTTAATAGAAATTCTAAAGATAATTAAAGATGAATCCGGAAGTGATATTGTTCTGATTGATGGTTCGCTGAACAGATTGTCGCCAATGTATATACTAGATAAATTGATTTTGACAACAGGAGCATCACGAAATACCAATATTGATGATTTAGTTAAAGAAATTCAGCTTTTTGAAAAACTTTTCTCCTATGGAATCAATCACTCGAACATCTTCGATGAAAATAAAATAATTGTTTTCAATTCCTCGGATTCAAAGATCGTTGAGACAAATACACTGATTGATGAAAATGATTTTCAACTTTTGATAAAAGAGTTAAGTAATAATGTTCAAAAGATTTATTTCGGTGGAATTATCTCTACTGAATATCTGACGAAAAATCTTGACCGATTATTGAAAATTTTTACCGAACGAATAGAGATTGTTTTCAAATCACCCATTCAACTGCTTTTGACTGATAATTTTATTATGCTAAATCAATTACTTAGTCTTTTTGAGAGACACGAAGTAAAAATTTCATACAGATATAAACCTGAATTATCTGCTGTAACCATTAATCCATTTTATCCAAAACACGATAATTTCAGATACATTCCTTCTTATCTTGATAAAGATATTTTAATTAAAAGTATGAAAGATTATTTGAATACACATGTGTTTAATATTTTAGAATCAGATTCAAAAAAGATTTTTGAACTTTTATAAATCAACAAAATGATATTTTTATGGAACATTACGGATTCTTTTCAATACTTCCACCAATTCTTGCAATAATTCTTGCAATAAAAACTCGTCAGGTTTTTGTCTCGCTTCTTTTCGGAATTTGGCTTGGGTGGGTGATACTCAGTAAAGGAAATATTCTAACCGGAACGACCTCAACAATTCAGGCATTAGTTGATGTATTCAAAGACAGTGGAAATACGAGAACGATAATGTTTAGTTGTTTGGTGGGAGCTTTAATAGCTTTCATTCAACGTTCTGGCGGAGTTGCTGGTTTTGTTAAAATGATAAATAAATTTCTTGAAAAGCTTGAAAACAAAAAAATCGGAAAAAGCAGAAAGGTCGTTCAATTAATTGCTTGGGCAACTGGCACTGCAATTTTCGTCGAATCAAGTATAAATGCTTTAACTGTCGGAACAGTTTTCAGACCTGTATTTGATAGACTAAAAATTCCCAGAGAGAAACTCGCATATATCGCTGATTCAATTTCAGCTCCGACCTGTATTCTTATTCCATTGAATGCTTGGGGAGCATACATAATGGGACTAATCGCAGCTCAGGGATTTTCAAATCCATTGGAAGTTTTAGTAAAAGCATTTCCTTTAAATTTTTATCCGATGTTAGCAATGGCTATGGTCTTGTTCGTAATATTTACTCAGAAAGATTTTGGTCCGATGAAGAAGGCAGAGAAGCGAGCAATTGAAGAAGGAAAAGTTCTCCGAGATGGAGCTGTTCCTTTAATTTCCTCAGAAGTGGTTTCTATGGAGATGAAAGAAAATGTAAATGAAAAAGCATTGAATATGATAATACCCATTGCTGTTATGGTTGGTATGATGCCGTTAATGCTTTTATATACTGGTTGGAATCAGGTTGAAAATATATCATCTCTGAAATGGTACGAACAAATATTTTTTGCTTTGGGAAAGGGTTCGGGTTCAACTGCTGTCCTTTACTCAGTTCTCACTGCTATCATTGTTGGAAGTGTTATTTACATTTCACAGAAGATTTTCACTTTTGCTGAAACGATTGATTTAATATTCAAAGGTATAAGTGGACTTATTCCATTAGCTCTACTTATGATGCTGGCATTTGCAATTGGAAATGTCTGTCGAGAACTTGGTACAGGTTTGTACACAGCAGAATTATCAAGAGCATGGTTATCGCCCAATTTTGTTCCTGTAATTGTTTTTGTTGTTGCTTGCTTTATTGCATTTTCAACTGGGACTTCGTGGGGCACTTTTGCGATAATGTTAGCAATAGGAATTCCAATGGCACAAACTCTTGAAGCAAATGTATATCTAACAATTGCTGCTGCACTTGGTGGTGGTGTTTTTGGTGATCATTGTTCTCCTATTTCTGACACTACAATAATTTCATCAATGGCATCAGCAAGCGATCATATTGATCATGTTAAAACGCAATTGCCTTATGCGTTAACTGCTGGTATTATTTCTGCAATAATGTATTTAGTATTAGGTTTAATAATTCACTAAAAATATGAGATGGTAAATTTTTTATTGTAACAGTATCATTTTTTTAGTCTGAACAAAATCTCCTGCTCTTAATTGGTAGAAATACACTCCACTTGGTAGATTTCGACCATCATCGGAATGACCGTTAAACTCTATTTCATAATTTCCCGCTGGTTTATACTCATTAATAAGAGTTGCGACTTCATTTCCAAGTATGTCATACACTTTCAAAGTCTGCCAGCAACCTATTGGTGACTGCCAACGAATTCTTGTGCTCGGATTAAATGGATTTGGATAATTTTGAAATAAATTAAAGTTGCTAACGATCTCTGGTTGACTTTCTTCAATCAAGTTCGGTTGCGCAAATAAATTTTTATAATAAAGTAAAATTACCATCATATTCACCTACGATTAAATCTTTTCTGCCGTCACCATCAAGGTCAGCGAAATCAGTATTTGCATTTTGCTTTACCTTTACTCCATTAAATAGAGAATCAGATCTAACCCAAAGAGGGCTAAGAGCACTACCATCATTTCGATAATAAAACAAAGTTCCGTTACTTCTTCCGATTATTAAGTCATAATCCCAATCATTATCAACATCAGCTAAAGTGGCTGAGCTGTAACTCGGAAAAGAAATCCCAGCAAACAAACTGTTGTTTTGAACGAAAACATTGTTGCCAGTATTTTCATAAAACCTGTAATCAGTTCCTGTTTCAGCAGCTACCAATAAATCTAAATCTCCATCTCCATCAATATCAGCAATAGCAGGTGAACTCATCCAGCCAACATCTATAAATCCAAAAATAGAATTGTTTGCAGTGAATGAACCATTATTGTTAATAAAAAGATATACTTTTCCGTCCAATGCACCAGAGATGATATCGAAATCTCCGTCTTTATCAAAATCAACGAAAACCGGTGAACTATATGAATTAACTGTTAGATTAGAAAAGTTAGTGCTGACGGGATTAAAAATAGGTTTAAGATTTGTACCATTATTTCTAAAGTAATAAAATTTTCCATCCCACATTCCACACAACATATCATAATCACCATCATTATCATAATCAGCAAGAGATACAGTTCCTCCACTACCATTTAGCTTGATTACTTTGAAGTAATCAGAATAATACTGAAAAAGAGGATTTGTTGCTGTTCCGTTATTTCTGTAAACATAAAGTATTCCTGACGATTGTCCATAAACCAAATCAAAGTCATTATCATAATCAAGATCAACGAAAGTTGGATTTTTCCAAAAAGTTGAAGTTTCAACGATAGCAAATGTGTTTGTTTCGCGAGTCCAAACTGGTTGAGTTGATGTTCCCGTATTTTTATAATAATGAATTAATGCTCCATCTCTACCAATCAATAGATCGTAGTCAGAATCACCGTCAATGTCTGCCAATGCGGGATAAGAATTAAGTCCAACATCTGGTATTCCGGTTACTAAAGAATTATCAGCAAGAAATTTTGCAGAATTTGCTGCTCCAATATTTCTGAATCCGAGAGTCAATCCCGGTTCAGGACCACCGAGTAAAGATTCACCTATTCCAACAAGCAGATCTAAATCGCCATCATTATCCAAATCTGCAAATGCTGGTTTTGGATCACTGCCGATAAGTGGATTAACATTTACAAATAATGTATCAACTTTCACAAAATTCGGAGTAGTTACATTTCCTTTATTTTCATAATAAAGCAATCCATAATAACCACCAATTATTAAATCCAGATCACTGTCTCCATCAAGATCGTGCAAGGCGGGATAATCAGAATTAGTATTGATTAGTCCACCTGAATAAATATTTGCAATAATAGAATTGTCTTTCGTGAAAGTTGAAGGGAACAGCATAGAATTATTCCGGAAATAGTCAATCATATCTGTATTATTTCCTAAGAACAAATCTTTTGTGCCATTGTTATCTATATCAACAAAAAAGGGACAGGAAAAACTTTTCACAGTTACTCCTGATATAGTAAATACTGAATCAACTTTCAACCAGTTTTGGGGAAACACTGCTATATTGGTGAAGAGGAAGATTAGTAGAAAAAGTAAGAAAGATTTCGATTTGTCATTCATATATAAATCCAATAATGATAGGAAGTTGTAGTAATTAGAAGAACGATTTATTAAAGTACTTGTGCCCGAAAGGGGACTCGAACCCCTATGAGATTGCTCTCACTAGCTCCTGAAACTAGCGCGTCTACCAGTTCCGCCATCCGGGCAATTATTCCATAACAAAATCAGAGGCTGTTTCAAAAGGGTCATTCCGAACCTGTTTCGGAATCTTATGTTTCTACTTTGAAAGAAAATGAGAACCTGAAACAAGTTCAGGTTGACATAATCGAACTTATTAGACAACCTCATTGCAAAATTAATCTAAATGAAGAAAAGATTTTAATTTCTCCAACCACTTTCCCCTCGCCTTCCTTCACGAATTATTCTATTCCCTGAATGTAAATCGCAACTCAAAGGTAATTTATTTTTATTAACAATATCAGTATAAGTATTCGGACAATTATCAGTTGCTAATCTGGAATCTCCTAAATCCATTGATTCACGACAGAACGCCATTGATTGAACATCATCATTAAGTTCAAAATATGATACCGGAATTTTAAGTTGTTTATATACACCTTGCATAAACATAGCCCAAATTGGCAAAGCAGCTTTTGCACCTTGTCCATACCAGCTAGTAAATTTAACTCTATGATCATCGAAACCAACCCAAACACCAGCAACAAATTTAGGAGTGTAACCAATGAACCAAGCATCAGAAAATTTTTGTGTCGTTCCTGTTTTACCAGCAGCTGGATATTGGAAAAATCTTCGCACACCAGCACCAGTTCCATAATTTACTACATCCTGCATCATATCTGTCATTATTGAAGCGGTTGCCGGTGAAATAGATTGAACAACATTAGGAACATATTCATCAATTAAAACACCATTTCTATCTTCAATTTTTAAGATTGAAATTGGTTCGACAAGAATACCATTGTTCGCAAAGCAACCATACGCAGCAGTAAGCTCAAGTGGTGAAATCTCAAAAGTGCCAAGAGCGATTGAGGGATATGGATCGAGTTTCGATTTAATTCCCATCCTGTTTGCAATTTTAATAACTTGTGAAGGTGGTGCTATATCACTAATCGTCATTCTTCCTGCAATAACATTTACAGAAAAAGCTAATCCCCAACGCATTGTTTCATAGCCAGAGTATTTATTATCAGCGTTTGAAGGTGACCATCCATTATGATTAAACTTTTGATTTAATATTGTGTAAGCCGGGAAATAACCATTTTCAATAGCAGTAGCATAAATTATTGGTTTAAAAGATGAACCCGGTTGCCTTTTAATTCCGGTAACGTGATTTAACCCTCTTCCAAATTGTAAATTCGTTCCTCCAACCATTGCTTTGATTTGTCCGTTTGTTGGATCAATGACAACAAAACCAGCTTCAATTTTTGTTACCGCTTTCTTAATTGAATCAATAAAGCTTGGATTATTTTTTAATGAATTATAAACCGCTGCCTTTTCAGAAACGCCTATTGTATTTATATAAGTAATGTTATTCTTGATTGCATTATCGATCAACTCTGTAAGCAAAGCTTTATTTTTATTCCAATCCCAGTTTTTGTCAAATAACAGTTGATATTCAGCTGTATGTTTGGCAACAGATTGATTGGCAATTTTTTGCATCCTTAAATCGAGAGATGTGTAAATTGTTAAACCATCTCTGTATAAATCAAATCCATGTTTTTCTGCAATTTTTTGCATCTGAAGTCTAACATACTCCATAAAGTGAGGGGCTTCAGTTCTGGTAGCACTAATTTTTTCAGTAGTCAATGTGATTGGAAGTTGCTTTTGTTTTTGCATTTCTTCTTCTGAAAGATATTCGCAAACGTACATATTGTTTAGAACGACATTTCTTCTTCTGAGCGCATTTTCATAATTCTTAATTGGGTCATAATATTCAGATGATTTTAATAGTGCGACAAGCAATGCTGATTCACCTAAATTCAGGTCTTTAGCTTTTTTATCGAAATAAACTTTGGCTGCTGATTCAATTCCGTATGCTCCTCTACCAAAGTAGGAAACATTGAGATATAACTCTAAGATTTCTTTTTTTGTAAAATTCTTTTCGATTTGAACTGCGGAGAACCATTCTCTAATTTTTCGGACTACTTTATCAATTGCATTTTCTCTTCCGCTTTTAAGCTTGTAAAGATTTTTTGCACATTGTTGTGTAATTGTACTTGCTCCCTCACCTCCAGCAAAAGAAAAAGTAATAATGTTTTTTACCATTGCCTTAACAAATCTTGTTAGATCTACACCCCAGTGATCGAAAAAGTTTCTGTCTTCTGTTGCAATAAGTGCATCAATAAGATGTTTAGGCAGAGAATCAATGTTTGTTTCAATTCGATTCTCAATGAAAAATTGTCCTATCAATTCGCCATCGGAAGACATTACTTTACTTGCAAGTGGTGGTTGAGGATTTTCCAATTCTTCCAAAGAAGGTAATCCGGTAATTATGTAAATCAAAAATATCACTAATAAAGCGAGCAGTGATATTAAGATTATATTTCGTTTTTTATTTGATTTGTTCTTTTTTGTTTGACTCATTTTTTTATAAATCTATTATTTCAAATTTATCTGTTAATTTGCCGTAACAGGGTTTATCAATCCAAGAACCTAAATTGATATAAAATCCGTTTTTATATTCATAGAATTGTCTGTGATGAAGATGTCCAAACACTACAAAATCGTAACCTTTATCAATGAATGACTTAGCTGCATTCATTAAACCATCAGTTTCATGAAAGTTTTTCTTAGTTGTATAATTACGACTCTTTTTGCTTGTACGACTTGCAAGCCACACTCCAAAATCCGGATGAATTAGTGAATAAAGCCATTGAATAAATTTATTTCTAAGAATTTTTTTGAGAATATTATAACCGGTATCGTTTGAAACTAACCCATCACCGTGACCAATAAAAAACTTTTTATTATTGAGAATAAACTCTTGGGGTGAATGATACATTTTAAGTCCAAGCTCTTTCTCAAAAAAATCATAATGGAAAAAATCGTGATTGCCAATAAAGAAGTGGACAATACATCCGCTCTCAACCAAATCCTGCAAAGCTGTCAAAGTTCTGAAAAACCCTTTTTGATATACTCTTCTGTATTCAAACCAGTAATCAAAAAGATCTCCGACAATAAATAACTCATCACAATTTGATTTACTAAAATTCAGAAACTCAACTAATTTTCTCTCTTTTGCATCTTCAATCAGTTTATCCTGTAAACCAAGATGTACATCAGAAATAAAGAAATATGTTTTATTCACAACAATTAAAAATTTTTATTGAAAATTAGTGATTGAGTGTGTTAAATAAAAGATTCTTTTAGTTAACTGATTGAAACTTAGCCAATAATTTTGAATCGGGATCAATTATAATTTCTTTTATTTGATTGAAACTCGGAAAATCAAAAGTTTCTTCTTTTGAATTGACCTCTACAGTAAAAATCTCAGTGGTTGAATCCTGATAAATTATTTTTATTTCGAGTGAGAAGCTAAATATGTATCCATTTTGGGTTAATTTTAACTTTTTATCAATTTCATCAAAATTATACGAACAATTGATAATTCCATTGTCATTATAAACCCAATCATCGAAAAATTTTGAAAAATCTCGATTGCTAAATTCTTCTAGAAAATTTTCAAACTCTTGTGTTGAAATTGTTCTATACTTATAATGTGAAAAATACTCCTTCAAGAAGTTGAAGAAGACAGCATCTGATAATAAATTTCTTATCATGTGCAGAACCCAAGCTCCTTTGTAATAGATAGTTTTACTAAAAAGATTTTTAGGTTCATACAAGCAACCTGAAAGATCTTCATACTTATATCTTTCCAAATAAGACACTAATGCAGATTTACCGAAATTATGCTCGAAGTATAATGCTTCTGAATAAGTTGCGAAACCTTCACTTAACCAAATATCTTTCCACGAGGAAATGCCAACGCAATTTCCCCACCAGCTATGAGCAACCTCGTGGATGAATATTTCTTCATGAAATTTCTTCCCTGAAAACAGATCTCTTCCTACTCCAACCATTGTCTGATTTTCAATTGCACCACGAGTTAATATTATTTCACTAATTGAGAATTTTTCTCCAACAAATGGATATTCGCCAAAAAGATTTTCAAAAGTTTTGATATAATCATTTATCTCTGAAAGATCAGTTAATGCTTTTTCCGAATCTTTTGGGAAGATATAAAATTCAATGTCGAGTTTTTTGCCATTAGTTGTAGTATAATTTTCTTTCTTAACCAAATAATCAGATGAATAAATACCAATCTGATTTGTAGCCACGGGGTAAACAGTCTTAAAATGATATGTTGCTCTGCCGTTCTGTTCAGATTTATCAAACAGAAATCCGTTTGAAACAGAAACGAAATCAGCATCATTAGTAATTTCTATTTCAAGCAAAGCTTTATCTGCAGGATCATCATCACAAGGAAACCAGCTTGGAGCATAGTTTGGTTGATTTACAGTTTGAACAATTTTTTGATTGTTAAATTCAAAAAATGTAAACCCTTCAAATCCCAAAGTCTTAGGTTTACCACTATAATTTATTATGAAATTTACTGTGTCACTTTTAATCGCAGATACATCTATCAATATTTTTTTATCTTTTCTGCTATAATCGAGCGATAAGTTTTTTGATGAAATTTGTTCAATGAAGAGATTATCATGAAAATCAATTTCTACAAAATCTTTATTGAAAGGAGATTTTATTAAAGTAATTTCATTCGAAGCTTTAATTGTCCTTTGCTCAAAATAAATTTCAATTTTAATGTGATATTTTATTACATCGGTGCTTGATTGAAGATGAGAAATATTTTCATAAGGCTGGGCTAACAACTTATTAAAGATTAAGAATGCGAGTATAAAAACCGAATTAACCATTAAATAACTACTTAATTATTAAAAATACTACTATAATTTATTGCCATTCATCAGGTTATTCAATATATTTTAAGTGTCTATTTTAAAGAGGTAGTTATGGATTTACCAGGTTCATCAATTCTCAGAGATACAATCACAGTAATTTTAGCAGGCGGACAGGGAGAGCGCCTCGCACCTTTGACAAATTTGCGAAGTAAACCCGCTGTACCATTCGGTGGAAGATACAGAATCATTGATTTTACGCTTTCAAACTGTCTTAATTCAGGTTTGAGGAAAATATATGTGCTGACACAATATAAATCCGATTCTCTTAATATGCACTTGTACGAAGCATGGAGTATCTTTAATCCTGAACTTGGAGAGTTTATTTACTCTGTCCCACCTCAGAGGAAGTTAAATAATGATTGGTATTTAGGAACAGCAAATGCAATTTATCAGAATCTAAATCTTCTCTCTGATAAAAAAGCAAAATGGGTTTTGATTTTAAGTGGTGATCATATTTACAAAATGGACTATTTAAAATTCATTGATTATCACATTAAAAAAGATTCCGATTTAACAATGTCATGCATTGAAGTTTCTAAAGATCAAGCATCACGTTTTGGTATAGTAGGTATCAATGAGAATTATGAAGTACAATCGTTCATAGAGAAACCTAAAAATCCACCTGAAATTCCCGACAAAAAAGGTTATTCTTTCGTTAATATGGGTATTTATGTATTTAAGGCATCGGTGCTGCGTGAAGTTCTGAATGAAATGGATGCAAAAAAAATTAAAAGTAATGATTTCGGTCAGGATGTGATTCCATATATGATCGAATCAAAATTAAAAGTTCACGCTTACAGATTTATTGATGAGAACAGAAAGCAACAAGCTTACTGGAGAGATATCGGAACATTGGATAGTTATTATGCAGCTAATATGGATTTAATCAGTGTTTTACCTGAATTCAATTTATATGATGTGAATTGGCCTTTAAGAGGATTCAGATATCAATTTCCTCCCGCTAAAACAGTTTCGCACGAAGGTGAAAGAGTTGGTAGGACTTTAAACTCATTAGTCTGCGATGGTACAATTGTATCAGGTGGTTTGGTAGAACGTTCGATTTTGGGTTCAAATGTAAGAGTTAATTCATACTCTTATATTACAGATTCAATCATAATGGACAATGTAATTGTAGGGAGACATGCAAGAATAAGAAGAGCTATCATTGATAAAAATGTTATTGTTCCCGAGGGATATGAAATAGGTTTTGATCCTAATGAAGATAAGAAAAAGTTCACGGTTACTGAAACAGGTATAGTTGTAATTCCTAAAAATGCAGTATTAAAATAATTCTTAAAAATGTCTCTCAACCTTGAACTTGAACTTGAACCTGAACTTGAACTTAACCCTGAACTTAAACACAAACTAAAAAACCTTCCCCAAACCTGTGGTGTTTATCAATTCTTAGACAAGAACAACAAGGTTATTTACGTTGGCAAAGCAGTTAACTTAAGGAACAGAGTAAGAAGCTATTTCCATAGGAACATTACTTCGCCTAAAACTAAAAAGATAGCTCAGAAAGTCAGAAATGTTGAAGTAATAGTAACTGATAACGAGATTGAGGCACTTATTCTTGAAAATAATCTTATAAAAAAATTAAAGCCAAGATATAATGTCAATTTGAAAGATGATAAAAGTTATCCATTCATTAAAGTTACCAAGGAATTATTTCCACGAATTTATCCCACAAGAAATGTTATAAATGATGGTTCGAAATATTTTGGTCCTTATACTGATGTCAGGAGTATGAAATCAGCATTGAGAACAATTAATCAAATTTTCAAAATAAGGAGTTGTAAACTCGATCTGACAGAAGAAAAAATTGAAGCAAAAAAATTCAAAGTGTGTTTAGACTACCACATTAAGAAATGCGACGGACCCTGTGAAGGATTGGTCTCTCCAGAAGTTTATAATGAAATGGTAAAGGAAGTAATTCAACTATTAAAAGGTAAAACTGATGTGTTGATTAACTCATTAAAAGAGAAAATGAATCTTGCAGTAGAGAAACTTGAATTTGAAACAGCCGCCGAATTGAGAGATAAAATTGCTCAGTTGCAAAGTATCTCCGCAAAGCAAAAAATAGTGAGTAATGATTTTGATGATCGTGATATTATTGCAGTTGCATTTGAATCAAAAGATTGCTGTTGCTCGATTTTTAATGTTCGCTCTGGAAAACTGGTTGGAAGAAAACAACTAAGATTATCGCTTGAAGAAGATGAATCTTTGGAAAGTGTTTATTCCTCCGCTATTAAATTTTATTATCAAGATTATGTTGAAATTCCAAATGAGTTGATTTTAGAGACCGAGCCTGAAGATAAAGAAACCATAATAAAATGGCTTCAAAATCAAGCAGAGAAAAAAGTTGATATCATAGTTCCAAAACGTGGAGATTTGAAGTCCCTTCTTCATATGTGCAAAGAAAATGCAGTGCTTCAGCTGAAGGAGATTCAAATTCAGAAGATGAAGAATTTAGGAAATATTCCCTATTCTCTCTCTGCACTTCAAAGAGATTTGAGATTAAAAACTATTCCTAAAAAAATTGAGTGTTTTGATATCTCGAACATTCAGGGTTCTGATAGTGTTGCAAGCATGGTTGTATTTGTTGATGGTAAACCTAAAAAAAGTCTTTATCGAAAATTCATTATAAAAACTGTGGATGGAGCAGATGATTTTGCGAGTATGCAAGAAGTAATTGAAAGAAGATATTCGAAAGTTTCAGAGAATAATGAAATTATACCTGATTTGATTATGGTTGATGGCGGAAAAGGACAACTTTCAAGTAGTGTTGAAGTTCTTGAAAAGTTGGGGATTAAAAACTACAACATTATTGGTTTAGCTAAAAGACTTGAAGAAGTTTATCTTCCAAATAAATCTGAGCCGGAGTTAATTCCGAAAACATCATCTGGATTAAAACTCCTCCAACAAATTCGTGATGAAGCACATAGATTTGCTAATACTTTCCATAGAAAGCGTCGCTCAAAAAGAATTATATCTTCCGAATTATTGGAAATTGATGGAATAGGTGAAAAAACAGCAGAAAAACTTCTTAAGAAATTTGGAAGTGTTAAAAATATTTTCAATTCTTCATTTGAAAGCTTAGCAGAAGTGATTGGTAAGAAGCAAGCGAATATTATAATTCAACATCTTAATAAATTGAATTCTAATCCAACAAGTAAATAATCACCGCTAAAATCTTCTCGAATTACTCAACACTTTTTCCAAATAATTTCAATAAAAAGAAAAGTGAAATAAAAATTAGAAGGATTGATAGAATTGGTGAAAGACCGAAAGCTGATGGAATATCGCCAAGTAACATACAGACAACTGCAACAAGAACTGCATAAGGCAGTTGAGTTTTGACGTGTGATATATGGTCACAAGATGAAGCCATTGAAGAAAGAATAGTTGTATCAGAAATTGGTGAGCAATGGTCACCAAATACACATCCAGCGAGCACAGAACTTATGACACCGACCAAAATTAAGTATTGTTCATCAGCTGCTAATCCATACAAACCAGAAACATTGTGAGATAATCCAATTACCAATGGCATCATTATAGCCATCGTTCCCCAACTCGTGCCGGTTGAAAAACTTGTAACTGCACAAACAAGAAAAACAATTACTGGCAGAAAATTCGGAGAAATCGAATCACTGACAAGATTAATTATGTAATCAGCAGTTCTGATATCATAGGTTACTGTTCCGATTGCCCAAGCAAGCGTGAGCATCAAAACAGCAAGAAACATAGACCTCAAACCCACAAACCAAGCATCCATCACTTCACTTAACTTCATAATTCTTTGCGAAAGAAACATCACACCTGCAACCAGACATGCAAAAGTAGAAGCCCATAAAAGCGAAGCGAAAGAATCGGAATAGGAAATTATTTCTTTGAAACCATAATCTTTAATTCCGCTTGCTTCAACGGCTTTTATTCCGGTAAATATCAATCCACCAAATGCCACAGAAACCATTACCAGAATCGGAATAATTCCGTTATACCATTTTGCTTTCTCTTCATTGCCCATCAGTTCTGATGACTTGAGAATGTCGTTAGATTTTGAGTTAATGTGGTTATTATTAATTCCATTACGAAGAGCATACTTCTCAGCCAAAAGCATCGGACCAAAATCTTTCTTTAGATAGATTGAAAAGCCAACGAATGCAAGCATCGCTATCGGATAAAATCTAAAAAGAATTGATTCAAGAAAAACACTGTATGCGTTTAAATCAGAGCCGATTACTTTTAACCCATCTTGTATTAAGCCAACTTCATAACCAATCCAAGAACTGATTATAAAGATACTTGCAACAGGAGCAGAGGTTGCATCTACTATGAATGCAAGTTTTTCTCGGGAAATTTTTAGCTTATCCGTAATTGGTCTCATTAAATTCCCAACAACAAGAGTATTTGCGTAATCATCGAAGAAAATTACAAGTCCTGATAACCATGTAGAGAATAATCCTGAGCGCCTGTTCTTCGCAAGTGGCAATAAAAGATTTGCGATTCCCTGTGTACCACCTGACTTGGAAATTAAACCAACCATTCCGCCGAATAAAATCGTGAAAACAATTATCTGCATATGAGATTTATCAATGAGTGAGTTGATAATGTAAATATCAACTGTTCTCATAAAAGCGATTATTGGATTGTAATCATAAATGAAAAATGCTCCGCTAAATATCCCTATCAATAACGAGAATAAAACTTGCCTGAAAATGAGGGCGATCAAAATAGCCAACAATGGTGGAATTATACTGAATATTGCAGGAATAACCTTAATTGTTTTTTGAGTTGCGTTTCCATTTATGAAAAGAAAATACTTACCTGAATTCTTGAAGTTAATTACTTTTTCATGTTCAGATTTATTTAACGAAAAAGCAACCGTATCATATAAATTTTCAGAAATGAAGGCAAAATGTGTTGATGAATCTTTAAGTTCTTGGATTGATATTTTTAATTCAATGTTTGTGAGAGCGATACTTTGAAACTCAATGTTCTGAGAAAAACAGAAGATATTTGAAAGAAAAAATAGTATAAAAAAAAGAGAATGTTTCTTCAATATTTATTTTAATTGATTTTTTAATGAGTGAAAATAAATTGATAATTAAAAAAATCAAAAAATCTTTTTTATTTTTACTTTGAAAATGAGAATCATCTTTTTACAAATAGTTATAGTTTCTTCGCTGCTGATTTCCTGCAAAGAGGAAATTGCCTACGAACCAATTGATTCAAATACTCTTAAAGAATCAATAATTTATTATTTAGATAGTTCCAAGCAAAATATCGGAAATATCAGCAGTATATTTTCCAATATAAAAGAGCCATCAAAAAACTATAATAAAATTATTGTTGATAGTATTTTAATAAATAATGAAAAGTATTTTATAATTCTAGCCGAGCATTCAGTTCCTGTTTTCAATTTGTTTGCAATATTGAACGACTCACTCGATTTATTATTGGTTGACAATTCTTTAAATGGCTATTTGAATTATTCAAAACTAAATGACGGAACTACCGAGTACATTCAACTAATTGAAAATTATAAATCACTCGATGTATTTAATTTGACCCGACTTTCGCTTTATAAAAAAATTGGAGATGGTATTCATTTAATATTCCGTGGTAATTTAGCTTTTCATTCACCTAAGGATTCAATTGTAAGAAACTTAACAAGTATAACTGATTCAGTGATTATCTGTAATATCCCAAAATCTAAATTTATTGTTCAGAATGAGATAAAATATAGATATAATTTCGATTTGGTTTCAAAAAGATTTATTACAGCGAACGACTATATGGATTCACTGATTCAAAAGGAAATAAATAACTTTGCAAATGAATTCTCTCCCAATCAAATATTAAATAAAAAATCTTATATTGATTTGTTAAACGAGCGTTTTGAAGATACTACTTTAGTTGTAAAATCAGAATATGAGTTTTCAATTCCATCTGAATGGATTTCTTTGGATAATATTTCATTTTACAAAATTCTCAAGAAAAAAGTTAAGGGAAGTTACTTCGTTAATAAAAGATTGGGGGTGAATATTGGAATAATCAAAATTCCAGAATTTGAAATTTCAGAAGATTATGTAAATGCATCATTCACCATTCAGAAGCAATTGAGAAATTATCAGATTAGAGAATCTGTTGTACAAGAAGATATTAAGTATTTTTCACAAGCAATTGAACATGAATGTGATGGAATAAAATATCTCATCATAATTGAAGGTTCAAAAAATGTTTATAGAAAAGATCAGGAATACTTCAAGAATATCTTGAGTTCATTTGCAATTAACTGCGAGTAATTATGTACAAAATATTAATCTTTCTCCATAAAACAGATTCTGATTTTGTAGAATATTTCAAGAACACTTTCCTTCCAATCTTATCAGAAATAAGTCAAGGCGAAGTCAAATTAGCTAAAGTTGAAAGCAACATTTTGTTAGATCAAAAGTACAGTCATTTCTGTGAAATCACTTCAAACTCAAAGCAGGAAATGGATGAGAAATTGAGTAGTGCTTCTGGTCGAAAGCTTGGTAAATTATTAATGGAATCTCATTCTAAAATTTCTATGATAAATATAAGTTACGAATACTAAAAGAATGAATCTTTTTCTTGTACGACACAGTATCGCTGAAAAACCATCCCCTTCTAAATCTGACAGTAACAGAGGATTAACGCAGGAAGGGAAAAATATAATTCTTAGTGTAAGCAAATTCATTAAAACAATTGAGCCAAACTTACAACTAATTTTGAGCTCTCCCTATTTAAGAGCTTATCAGACAGCAGAAATAATTTTACAAACTTTTGATAATAAAATAAAATTATTGAAAGAAAACAATCTTGCTGCTGGATGTACTTCAGGCACTTTGATTGAAATACTTAATTCCTATGAAGAAGAAAATATTCTGATTGTTGGTCATCAACCAGATATTTCAAATCATATTTCAAATTTCACAAGTAATGGTAATATCAATTTAGTTTTTAGTCCAGGTACGTTTGCAAAAATCAAGTTTGAATCAAGAATAAGTTATAATAAAGGCATGCTTGAAATTTTAATTCCTTCAGAAGTTTTGAATAAATAAAATGCACCAAGCTACACAAATCAGATACTTACCGTTGCTTTCTTCCGAACCTGGCGGAGTTGGGTATTGACTTGTTAGCTGGTGCATAAAAAGCATTGCAAAAATCGGTAAAATATTTTTTACAGCAAAAACTTTATTCTTAAGACTTTTTACAGAATATTAAATTCTTAATTGATGATATATCATCTACTAAAGTAACTTAAAGAGGTTCAGATGAACGGGATTGAATTAGTTTTAATTGCATTATTTGTATACGTTCTTGGTTACAAGATTTATGGCGGTTACATCACACGCACACTTGAAGTAAATAACAAAAATGCAACACCATCTCACACAATGAATGATGGAGTTGATTACTGTCCTGCAAAAGCTCCCGTACTTCTTGGTCACCATTTTGCTTCAATTGCAGGAGCAGGACCAATCGTTGGACCAGTAATTGCAGCTGGGTTCGGCTGGGTTCCGGTTTATCTATGGGTTTTATTTGGAGCAATTTTTATTGGGGGTGTCCATGATTATTCTTCAATTATAGCGTCCGTTCGTCATCAAAGTAAATCTATTGGGTTTATTATTCAATCATACATCGGTGAAAGCGGAAAGAAACTTTTTCTGCTTTTCTCCTGGGCTACCTTAATTTTAGTCATAGCTGTTTTCACCATAATTGTTTCTGATACTTTTACTCATATTCCCAGTTCTGCAACTTCTTCTGTGCTATTTATTTTAATTGCGATCTTATTCGGTTTATCTATCTACAAGCTTAAAGTTAATTTGGTAATCAGCACCATTATTGGAATTGTTCTTTTGTTTTTATGCATAATGGCAGGTAATTATTTTCCGATTCAGTTAAGTAAATTCAGTTGGCAATTGATTTTATTCGGTTACATCTTTGCTGCATCTGTTACACCAGTATGGATTTTATTACAACCCAGAGATTACCTGAATTCGTTCTTTCTATATTCGTTGATGATTGGCGGATTTATCGGTGTTTTCTTTGCATCACCCTCAGTAAATATCCCAGCATTCAGTTCATTCTCGATTGAAAAAGTAGGTTACTTATTCCCGGCTCTTTTTGTTACTGTTGCTTGCGGAGCTATCAGTGGTTTTCATTCTTTAGTTGGAAGTGGAACTACTGCTAAACAACTTGACAAAGAATCCGATGCAAGAATAGTTGGATACGGCGGAATGCTGATTGAAGGATTACTTGCTGTTCTATCCCTCGTTGCTGTGGCTGCTATGGTCAATAAAGAATTTATTGATATTCTTGTAAACAAAGGACCAGTAGCAGCTTTCTCTCTTGGTGTAGCAAGATTTTTAAATGCAATTCCATTTTTGAATATTTCGATTGAGGCTGGACAATCTTTTTCTGCATTGGCTGTTTCAGCTTTCGCATTAACTTCATTAGACACTGCTACAAGATTAGCTCGTTTTATGTTTCAGGAATTTTTCGAGATAAAAGATAACCAGAGAAGTGGTCTTATTATTCAGAATAGATTTGTCGCAACAGGAATAACAGTTGGTGTAGGTGCTGCATTGACTTTTAGTGGACAAACGATGTCAATCTGGCCAGTATTCGGAAGTGCAAATCAATTATTGGCTGCTCTAGCTTTATTAGCATTAACAGCTTGGGTTGCTTATCTGAGAAAAAGGATCAACTTCGTTTTGATTCCAATGCTATTTATGTTCGCGGTTACTTTGACTTCACTCGGGATGTTAGCAATCACGAATTTCAATTCAGCTCATTATTTGTTATCAATAATTTCGTTTTTGTTATTCTTGCTTGCAATTTCTCTTGGAGTGAAAACTTATAATGTATTAGTAAAAAATTAGTTTTGATTTTATGAGAATAACAGCTATAAAAAAATTTTCAATCAATCCTGTTTGATTTGATACAAGATTTTAATTGTAAAGAATAATTTTTTTTTAGAAATAATAATTATCCTGCTCTTAAAGCATTTACAATATTCAATCTTGCGGCACGGACAGAAGGTAAAAATCCACCGACTATTCCCATTATAAATGCAAATAACATTGAAGAAATGATGATTGATCCGGAAAGCGAAAACGAGAATTCCAGCTCCGCAAAAGAATTCCAATTTAAGGTTGACAATGAAAAGAATTGAAGAAAAGAGGCAAGAAAAATTCCGATCAAGCCACCAAGAATGGAAATAGTCAAGGATTCCAAAAGAAAGGCAATAAGAATATTCTTTCTTCTAAAACCTAATGCTCTTAATGTTCCAATCTCAACGGTTCTATTCGCAACTGAAGTGTACATAGTAATCATTGCTCCAATCATTGCACCGAAACTGAAAATAACAGTAATGAAGGTTCCAAGAATTCTGATAAAGCCAGCCAGCATTTCTGATTGTTCAGCGAAGAATTGTTGTTCAATCTTTGCTTCATAAGGCAGAAGTCTTTTTTCAGTTTCGAAATAGCGTTTGAATGATTCAAGGTTATTCATATCGTCTAATTTTAATGTCATAGTTGAAACAGAGGAGCCTCTGTTGAATGAACTTAGAAGTTGCTTTGAATCTCCCCAGATTTCAGACTCAAAACCGCTGTTCTCCGCTTCGAAAATTCCTACTATCGTCCAAATGTCACCTGCAAATCTGATTTTATCTCCGATTTCAGTTCCTTTAAATTTTTTGTGAATTGATTTACCCACAATTAATTCTTTCAAATCAGGATTAAAATATCTTCCAGCAATTAATTTCACCTGAGGTCTTAACTTGTAAACCATTTGAGTAACACCACGAACAGTGATATTGCTTAGTCCCCCACTTCTTATTTCAAGATTAATTATGACTACAGGTTCAGTGGAGATCATTGGTTTTCCGTTTTCATCTTTTGCAATATGCGGAAGTGCGCTGATTATGTTTTGAGAATCACCATCAATGATGCTGGTAATTTCTCCCTGCGATGATTTTCTTAAAATCATCAGATTATCTTTAGAGCCTGTTGCAACCAATGTTTTTTCAACCCCGAAAGCCATCATCAAAGTAGCAGTGAATACAAAAACAACTAGAGTTATTCCTGTAACTGTTATGATAGCTGTTAATTTTCTTGCTTTAAAATTTCTTAAAGTGTATTTAAAAGGTATTTTCATTTTTTCTTTCTCAATAAAAATTTTCAAATGTCATCCAACAAACCTGAATCCTTCTATAATTGAAGTTCTCAGCGCTCCTTGCAGCGGGAAAATTGAAGCTAATAATCCGATCAATAAAACTGCAGTTATGGCATAAATAGTTGTAATTGGTTCAACGTAGAAGAATGGGAAAAATCCTTTTGGAATAGCTTCTTCAAAAGAGGCTACTATAGGATACGTTAAAATGATCCCTATGCTACCTCCAATTGAAGAAATCATTAAAGATTCACCCATAATAAGCCCTACTAAATGTTTTGAAGAGAAGCCGAGCGTCTTTAGAACTGCATATTCTTTTGTTCTCTCTGTGGCAGACATTATCATAGTGTTTGCAAGAACTAACATAATTACACCAATTATTACAAAAGAAAGAAAGTTCATCGCAGTAATTATTGCACTGGAGGCAGATACGAATCCATGAGTAAATGCTTTTTCGGTTTCAGTTTTAGTTTCTGCAGGAGAGTTTTTAAATAATGCGTCAATAGTTTCTGAAATTTCGGCAGATTTATTAGGGTTATCAATTCTTACAATATACCAACCAACATCACCTGCACGAATGGGATCTTCGATTCTCATTCTCTCGTCAATATAAGACCAGTGCATTAACATCTGAGTAGCATCAGTATTTTTATTTTTTGGTTTGTAAATTCCACGAACAATAAATTCCCATCTACCAAGATAAATATCACCCTCAAGAACCATCATATCACCAATTTTAATATTATACTGCTTTGCAATAGCCTCTCCAATAACACAAGAATTTCTTTCTTTTTTAAAAGTCGCTAATTCATCATCAGAAATTAAAAACTCACTATAAACATCAAAGAAAGTCTCTTGATTAACAGCAAGTCGTGCGAAAAAATTATTTTTATCTTTATAAACTCCCTGAAACCAATTTGCAAAAGTTACTTCGTTAACTCCGGCAACATTTTTAATTTTTTCATAATAAGCGTATGGCAGAGGATAAATAAAAGAAACTGCTTGACGTATTATTAATCTGTCTGCCTGAGTTGCATCAACATTGGAATACCAAATAGTTACTACTGTTCTTAGAAGTCCAAAAGCAATTACAGCAATTGTGATTCCTAAAATTGTAAGAATCGTTCTAAGTTTATGTCTTAATGCATTTTTTAAAATCAGTTTTAATACTTTCATAATTTCTCCTAAACCAAAACACCTTTTTCCAAATGACAAATTATTGTTGCTCTTTCTGCAGCGTGAGGATCATGAGTAACCATTACAATCGTCTTATTAAATTCTTTATTCAATCTTTCCATAATAGTTAGAATCTCTTCAGCAGATTTTCTGTCGAGGTCTCCAGTCGGTTCGTCTTCAACAATTATTAGTGGATCAGTTACAATAGCTCTTGCAATAGCTACTCTTTGCTCCTGTCCACCTGATAATTGTTTTGGATAGTGTTTCATTCTATCACCAAGTCCAACTATTTCGAGTGCTAATTCAGCTTGTCTCTTTCTTTCAGCTTTGGATAATTTTGTTAATAGAAGAGGAAGTTCAACATTTTCACAAAGCGTTTAATACTGGAATCAAATTATCAAACTGGAAAATAAAACCGACATTATTGGCTCTCTACTTTGCTAGATTTGATTCATTCAAAGAACTAATATCAACATCCGAAACAATAATTCTCCCTTTAGATGGTTTATCAATTCCACTTATTAAGTTCAGAAGAGTTGTTTTGCCAGAACCCGAAGGTCCCATCAATGCCATAAAATCATTTTGATTTATCTCAATCGATATATCATTCAAGACAGGAATTTCTAAACTATTTCTCCAGTATGATTTTGATACATTCTGAACGTCAATCAACTTTGTCATTTAAGCTCAGATTTAAATGTTTTCATTGAAAAATTTTTACTTTGATACCATCTTTAATTTTTTCATTTATCTCACTAATAATTTTTTCACCCTCTTTTAAGCCAGATAAAATCTCAACGTAAGAACCGAGTTTTTCACCAGTTTTAATTTCAGTTTTAGTTACTTTATTGTCAATCACTTTGAATACATATTGAGCATCACCTTCAAAACTAACAGATTTAACTGGAATGATTAAAAGAGGTTTTTTATCTAAATCTGCTGGCTCGAGTTGTTCCAAATAAAAAGTAACTTTTGCACTCATTTCAGGTAAAACTCTTGAATCATATTCTTTGAATCCAACTTTTACAAGAACAGTTGCTTTAGAGCGATCAGCAGTAGGAACTACTTTGAATACATAACCACGATAACTTTAATCAGGGTAAGCATCCAAAAAGATTTGGCAATCCTGATTTGTTTTAATCTTTTCAATATTCGACTCGGAAACATCTGTTTCGACTAAAGTGAATTCATATCAGCAACAGTAACTACAGCAGTTTTAGAATTAATTCCGCCGCCAAAAGGAGCAACTATTTCTCCTACTTCAGCATTTTTTGTAAGAATAGTCCCATCAAATGGTGAACGTATGATAGTATTTTCAAGAGCTACTTCCAATTGTTTGATTCTTGCTTTTACAATTTCAATTGAAGCTAAAAGTCTTTTATAATTCGCTTCTGCTAATTCGAGATTTTGTTCTGAAGATAATTTTTTATTGAACAAATCTTTTTCTCTTTCAAAATTATTCTTTAAAGAAACAAGATCAGCTTCATAGAGAAGTAAATTAGCTTTAGCTTCATCTAATTGAGCAATAATATCATCATTTTCAAGTCTGGCAATAATCTGATTCTTTTTTACGTGATCACCTTCAACAACACCCAAATAAACCAATCTACCAGTTCCTTTCGAGGCAATTGCTGCTTTTCTTTGTGCGACAACATAGCCACTTGCATTTAAAGAAGCCGAACTAATTCCTGGTTTTTGAAGTACAACAGTTGTAAGCTTTACTTCCTGAGTAACGGAAAAAGGATTAAATAAAACTATTGAAACGATTAACAAAAGAATTATTATTCCGACTAAATATAAAACTTTCTTATTTCCTGAACTTAAAGATTCTTTACTATCACGATTAATCTTTAATGCTGATAAATCTGGTTTCTGTTTTTCCATAAAATATTTTCTAAAAATTACGTTGATAAAATAAATGACTAACTTGATAATTCTTAAGATATTAGTGTTAAATAATGATGCACGGACTTATTTAATTATTAGCGGTAGAGAAACAAATTATTGTAAAAACTTTTTTTTAATTCTTTCTGATGGTATTATGCAATAAGATTGAGTGAAAGAGATTTTTTTTCTGTTCTTTGCAATTAAATCGTAAATAAAATCTCTAAGGTTTTTCGGAATTACCTTCAAAAACACAAAAACTTTTGACCAATGATTTAATTGATTAACAACCAATAATGTCGCATCTGATTTTAAATAATAATTATCATTATAAATCAGGATAAAAGTATCAGAGGCTAAATTAGATATATTAAATTTTTCTAACTGCTCAATTCCAAATTTAGAATTTAAGGAAGCAAAAGAAAATTTATCATCATTATCATATTTTATTATGAAATTAACCCAATAATTACAGAAGTTACAATCGCCATCAAATAATATTACTTTATTCATCTGATAAAATAATTTTTACTAATTCAATTCTGGTTTGAGAAGATTTTACGATAATAAAAGAAATATTTTCAATTTTTCCACTTTCACCCGATTTAGGTATTCTTCCTAAATAAAACTCAATTAAGCCCGCAATAGTTTCATAATCACCCTCAGGTAAGTTTAAACCATACTTTTCATTGAAATGATCAACTTCAACTTTTCCGCTAACTAAAAAATGTGATTTAGAAATTCGTTTACAAACGACTTCTTCTTCATCAAACTCGTCTCGAATCTCACCAAATAATTCTTCTATAATATCTTCAGTCGTTACAATTCCAGCTGTACCTCCGAACTCATCCACAAGAACCGCTACAGAGAGTTTGTTTGCTATCATATCATTTAATACCTCAATACTTTTCTTGGTTTCCGGATAAAATTTTATTTGTCTGATAATTTCTGAGATATCATTCGGATTATTGAAGAGATCTTTAAGCAAGACAAATCCTTTTATATTGTCAAGATCGTTTTCATAAACTACAATTTTTGAATATCCAGAGTCCAGAAATAATTTTTTCAACTCAGTAATTGAGGAGTCAGAGCTTATACCTACAATTTCCGTTCGTGGTCTCATACACTCATAAATTTTTTGCTCACCTAATTCAATTGCTCTTTGCATAATATTTTTTTCTCTTTTAAGAACTTTCCCAGCAATGTGAGATTCTTCGATGAGATTCAATATATCTTCACGGTCGTACAATAATGACAAATTTTCCTGCTGAGTTTTTTTTACATCAAGCACTTTATTGCTAATCGTAGAAAGAATTTTTACGAAAGGAGTGAACACAATAGATAAAGCTCTGAGAACTAAAAGTGAAATATGAAAAATTCCATCTGCTAATTCTCGTGCAAAATATTTAGGAATTATTTCACCAAAAAATAATATTATTGCTGTGGTAAGAATCAGAATTTGGAATTCATTCAAATTAAAAAGATTGCTGAAGATTAAAGCAGATACAGTAGCAAAAGCAATATTGATTAAATTGTTACCCAATAAAATTGTTGAATAAAATTCTTGTGGCTTCTTTAAAAAGTATTTAACAGCTCTGGATGATAAATTATTTTTTTTCGACTTCAATTCTATTTTCAACTTATTAGAAGTTATATAAGCCATCTCAGTAGCCGAAAAGTAGGCACTAGATAATAATAATATCAGTAGAAGTATAAATTCGTAATACATTATTAGTAGGTTCTGAGTAAATAAATATCAGTGTGAATTATTTCAATGCTTTCGTCATCAATTTTTATTTTTAATCTGGCATCAATAAACTCACTTTTAAGCATCTCTTCTGTAACTTTAATGTTTTGAGGTGAATAAAAATTAATCAAGATTACTTTTGGATAATTAGCAAAAACCTCATTTGAAAATTCATAAATCGGAAAAGATTTATTGATAATTTTTTGATCAGTTAAAAATTCGATGTGGTCAATTTCTATTTTTTCTGCATCGATATTCCTAATCTCAATTTCTCCCGAATAGTGAAATGTGGGTTTTCCACCAGGCATTAAATTGATCCAACTCTCAAGTTTTTTTATAACTATTGAATCATCTTTCACTACAATAGATTTAGTGGATGTGCAATAAAATAAAAATAGAAATAGCAATGATAAAAAATACTTCATCGCATTATATAAGTTTATAAATAATAAGAATGCAAGTAATAAAGTAAAGCAAGAGATTCAGAATTGTAGGAAAATCAGTTAAAAGAATTTCCGTAGTGTTTTCACCTTTTTGATTGATGTATTCGAGATACATAAATCTGAAAATTCCGAACACCACGAAAGGAGTAGTATAAATCAGATTTTCAGTTCCAAATGATTTAACTGTTCTTTCCGCAACAGTATAAAGGGCATAACAAGTTACAAGTCCTGACGCAGCAACCGTAGCCATCTGTTTTGTAAATTCGATTGAGTAACTTTCCAGTACTTTGCGAGTTTTAATATCATTAACATTTTCAAATCTTTTCAATTCTGAGTGTCTTTTCATAACAGCAAGAAAGAGAGAAATGAAAATTGTAGATAAAATCAACCAACTTGAAATCGGAACATCAATTATAAAAGCACCTGCATAAACCCGAATTGAAAATCCCATTGCAATTGCGAATATGTCCAGAATAACTTTATGCTTAAAGTATAATGAATAACTGATATTCA
>CAKZLD010000070.1 GCA_937125135.1 uncultured Ignavibacterium sp. | reverse complement strand
ATCCAATTGTAAATAACCAACCGATAAACCAGATTGGACCCATTATTCCAGCTACTTCAACTTTATTTGATGCCATTGCTGGTACCTCTTAATTAGTTTTTTAATGAACACTTTAAGGATAAATTACCTGATGACTTGAATTACAAATGAATTCCCAAACTCTGCGCTGATCATTTTGTTATTCTCTGTTAGTTAACCTTGAAAAGAAAAAAACCTGATTATCTATTCAGAACTTAACAAGTAACCTTCATTAAGAAAAGTAATTAGTATCAAATAATATTGTTTAACGAACAATGTCTTTTTTCTGTAACTTACATAAAAAGTAGAACAACACTACTAACTTAATCTTTATAATATTATTCAAAGAGTCTTTTCCTAATTATTATTTCAATAAAAAATGTTTAGAAATAACAAGAAAATCCCGCCAGGATTGATGTGCCAGCGAATCTGTTTTAGTTATTTTCATTGGTAAGAGATTAAACAATTTGCACATCTCATTACTTATTTTCTTGTTTGTGTTCAAAACAAATTTTCTAAATTCATTATTAGTTTCTTTTCTTATTTGTTTGTCTGAACCTGCAATCTCATAAAATAATTCTGAAAAATATAATAGTGTTTTAACTGATTCATTGATATGTTCTTTCAACCTTTTAAGTAAATTACTTAAAGATTTGTTTAGATTAAACTCTTTTAGGGTATTATTCACGAAGCATTCTGACGATCCAATAAACGAAGCAAGCATACAGCATCTTGCAAAAGTTAAAAATGGAATTTTATAAATAGGATATTGGAAAAAAGATTTCTGTAAACTGTAATTGAAGATAAATCTTTCATCAACCATTGCATTATCAACAACAATTCTGTTTGTAGAAGTAGCCTTAAGTGCAAAATAATTCCATGATTCCTCAATTTTTACCTGATTGTGAAAAAACAAAACAGAATTTATTGATCCATCTTCAAATTGTACATTTGAAGTGAAATGAGTTGCGTGAGATGTTCCCGTACAAAAATCCCAGCTACCAGAAACTTTTATTGCATCATAAATTCTTTTTGCTCTCCCACCTATTTTACCACTTCCCGCTATACAAACTTTTTGATCATTAAAGATTTCTTTGGCTGTTTTATTTTCAAAAAGTCCACAAAAATACCCAGCGCCTGCTCCGAGATTAACAACCCAACCTAAACTTGCATTAATTGATGAAAGTTTTAATATAATTTCTAATCCAGATTTAAGATCAAGTTCTAATCCCTTAAGTATCTTTGGAATAAATAACTTAAAAAATTTTTTCTGATAAATAAATTTGAGCCAGCTTTCGGGAAGGCTGTTCATTTTGTAAACATCTGAATCAGGTCGAAATATTTTTAGAAATGAATTCATAATAAACCAATTTATTTTTTAATAAAAATTGAAATAAAAAATTTGGATTTTTCTTTAAAATAATTCGAGCTGAATAACTTTATTAATGATGAAAAATATGTGCCCTTATCTGACAATTTCTCTTTCATATTTTCCATCAGCTATTTGTTTTGCGGTTAGGAAAGCGAGTCTTACTATCTTTTCAAACAAATCAGGATTTAAAGTTTCAACCGTATCAGTAGGAAGATGAAGATGATCATAGCTGTATTTACTTACAAAGTACAATGAAGGAATTCCTTTTTCGTGAAATGCGGTTGCATCTGCTCCACCTCCGCTCCAGGTATCATTAATCATCAGGTTAAAATGTTTACTATCTATTTCCTTTGCTATCTGCCACAACTTTGGTGAACTTTTACCATTTCCGACCTGAATACTATCGCCATATCCAATGCAATCAAGATTCAACATCGCAACAATTTTTTCTTTTGGGATTTTCATGTTCTCAACAAAATGTTTTGAACCAAATAATCCTTGTTCCTCTGCAGAGAATAACACAAAAATGATTGATCGTTTGGGTTTTACTTTATCTAATGCAAACGCTTTAGCTATTTCCAGAACACCAGCAGAGCCAGAGGCATTATCATTTGCTCCCGGAAAAATTAATCCTGCCTGCGAGCCAACATGGTCAAGGTGCGCACCAATTACTATATACTCATTTTTCATTACAGGATCGCTTCCTTCAAGTAGAGCAACAACATTCATAGTTCTTGCGTTTTTTTCATAATGTGCATTAACAATTACATTAGCTTTTGTATTTATCAAAAAAGAGTGTGGTTTTTTTGTTTCATCTATTTTGGTTTGACATTCGCTGATTGTAAGTGCAGCCATTGAAAGCAAATCATCAGCCGCCTTAATAGAAATATGTAATTGTGGAAAATCCACAGGATGCTCACCTTCGCCGTGCATTACGCTTCCGATTAGTGGTTGTGGTTTAGAATCGTTCGGCAATGATACGAACAGAATTCCTTTGGCGCCTTTACTTTTTGCGATTAGCGATTTTTCTCTTGGATATGCATTTCCCCATTCCTTATTATCAATTTTCCAGATCGGATTTTGCTTAAACACCATTACTATTTTATCCTTCACATTCACATCTTTATAATCATCATATCCTAAATCTGGTCTTGAAATTCCATATCCACAAAACACAACTGGCAATGAAAATCTATTTGCACCGCTGAATCCTCGAATTACAAAATCTTTTCCAAGCTCATATTCAATAGTAACAGAATCTATGATTGCACTAAACACAGCTGGAGTGTCAATACGATTATACTCAACATATAAAAATTGATAAAATAGAGAATCACCGAGAGGTAATAAATTCAATTCCTTAAATTTTTCTGCGGCAAACTTAGCGGCATTGTTATATCCTTCACTGCCTGGTAATCTTCCATCAAAATCTTGAGATGCAAGTATCGAAACAGTATTAATCAGTGATTCTTTCTGAATAACTGATTCGGCGCTTCTACTTTGAGAGAAAACCTGAGCGCACAGTAAGAAAAAAAAGATTAAATTCTTTGCAAAAGAGAAAGTTAATTTCATAGTTTTTCTTGAATGTAAATTGTTTTTCATAAAATTCTAGTAATTTAAGATTGGACTTAGCCATCTTTCAATTTCTTCTACGCTCATTCCTTTACGTCGGTGATAATCCAATACCTGATCTTTATCTATCTTTCCAACATTGAAATATTTTGCTTCCGGATGTGCAAAATATAATCCGCTTACACTTGCAGCCGGATACATTGCAAGACTTTCTGTTAGCTTAATTCCCGTATTTCTCTCAACATCAAGCAATTCAAATAAAATAATTTTCTCTGTGTGATCTGGCTGAGCAGGATATCCTGGAGCCGGACGAATTCCAACATATTTTTCTTTGATTAAATCTTCATTAGAAAAGTTTTCAGCTGATGAATAACCCCAATATTCTTTTCTTACTAATTCGTGCAAGTGCTCTGCAAAAGCCTCGGCAAGCCTGTCGGCAAGTGCTTTAATCATGATGCTATTATAGTCATCATGATTTTTTTCAAACATTTCAATAAGTTTTTCAATTCCGATTCCAGCAGTAACAGCAAAAGCGCCGATATAATCAATCTTACCTGATTCTTTTGGCGCAATAAAATCCGCGAGTGCAATATTCGGTTGTCCTTCTGTTTTCTGAGATTGCTGTCTTAAAGTATGAAATATTGTAACGATACCATGTCTCGATTCATCTGAATAAACTTCAATATCATCCCCAACTGAATTTGCTGGAAATAATCCAAATACAGCATTAGCAGTAAGCGAATTCTTCTCTATGATTTTATCAAGTAACTGATTAGCATCTTCAAATAATTTTTTTGCTTCATTACCAACCTTCTCATCTTCGAATATAGCAGGATATCTTCCTTTGAGTTCCCAAGCCATAAAGAAAGGTGTCCAGTCAATATAATTTCTCAAGGTTGCAAGAGAGTAATTCTTCAGAACTGTTATCCCTGGCTTACTAGGACTAACGATGTTGATATTGTTCCAATCAATTTTGAATTTGTTTTGACGAGCTTTTTCAAGAGAAATCAACTGCTTCTCTGATTTCTTTTTAAGATAATCTTCCCTCAACTTTTTATATTCTTCTTTTACTGACTTAATAAATTTTTCTCTTTCAGTTTGTTCCGGGTTAATTAAGTTTGAAACGACCGGAACACTACGGGAAGCATCAAGAACATGAATCACGGCACCTTCGTAACAAGGATCTATTTTCACTGCTGTGTGCACTCTTGATGTAGTGGCTCCACCTATGAGTAAAGGTATTTTTAATCCAACCCTTTGCATCTCTTTTGCAACGTGAACCATTTCATCAAGAGATGGAGTTATAAGTCCGCTTAAACCAATTATGCTTACATTTTTCTCAATAGCTGTTTGAATAATTTTATCAGTGTGAACCATAACGCCAAGATCAATCACTTTATAATTATTGCAACCAAGCACAACACCCACAATGTTTTTTCCAATGTCGTGAACATCGCCTTTGACTGTAGCAAGAAGAATTTTAGCCCCCTCTAAATCTCCCCCTAAGACAGCCTCCCCTAAATCCCCTCCAAAGGAGGGGACTTTTAAATATTTTTTGATTTCATTTAATACTTTTTCTGAGTTATTTAAAACTTCATTGTTGGTAAATCTTACCACTTTAAATCCAATGCTTTCAAGCCATTGGGTTCTTATTTCATCAGATTCTTTATTATCAGGAAGTTGATGAATTGAACCATCTATTTCAATCACAAGCTTTTCTTCGATACAAACAAAATTTGCGATGTAATTTCCTATTATATGCTGTCTTCTGAATTTATAGTTTTCAAATCTTCTGTCTCTTAAAAGTTCCCACATTTTTTCTTCAGCTGGTGTTGGATTAGCGCTGTTTTGTTTAACAAATTCTTTTAACATTTTATAAACTGCTGGATCTGCGGTCATCCAATCATGTTTAACTGACTCCTTTTGATTATTATTATTTAAGGCTTCATTTGCTCCCTTCTCTTTTGGAGAAGGGTTGGGGATGAGGCTTTCAGCTTTTAGGGAAGGGGTTAGGGGATGGGCTAAATGCGGTTCAAGTATTGCCACAGCCTTTTTCATCACTCTGGCGCTTTTCACAACCTGAGGAAGAAACATTTTGCCTGCACCAAATAAATCACCAACGACATTCATTCCTGCCATCAGTGGTCCTTCGATAATTTCAAGAGGAGTAGAATATTTTTTCAGTGCTTCGGAAATATCTTCATCAATGAAATCAGTTATACCTTTTACTAGTGAATGTTTTAGTCTTTCCTCTAAAGGCTGTTTTCTCCATTCATCTTTCTTTTCTTCAATATGAACCTTGTCTTGCTTCTTTATATTTTCCGCAAATTCAATCAATCTTTCTGTTGAATCTGATTTTCGGTTTAAAATTACATCTTCTACAAGTTCAAGCAAGTCTTTGGGAATTTCTTCATAAACAGCAAGCTGACCGGCATTAACGATGCCCATATCCATGCCTGCTTTTATTGCGTGATAAAGAAAAGCCGAATGCATTGCTTGGCGAACAACATCATTACCACGAAATGCGAATGAAAGGTTGCTTACTCCTCCACTTA
>CAKZLD010000069.1 GCA_937125135.1 uncultured Ignavibacterium sp. | reverse complement strand
TGATAAAATTTTGATAAAGGCAAGCCAACAACATTATAATAACAACCATCAATTTTGTGTACAAACACTGCTCCAAAATCATCCTGAATACCATAAGCCCCAGCTTTATCCATCGGACTTCCAGTTTTTATGTATTCAATGATTTCTGAATCACTTAGTTTTCGGAAAGTAACTTTTGTTGATTCAAATTCTGAAATCTGTTTTTTTGTTGTAGAATTATAAATACAATAAGCTGTGATGACTGTATGAGTTTTTCCGCTAAGTTTTTTTAATAGCTTGAAAGCATCCTTTTCATTTATTGGCTTTCCTAAAATTTCATCATCAATTACTACTATAGTATCACAAGTGATAATTATTCCATCTTCAACTCTTTTTTTTGCAAGTTTCATTTTTTCTTTGCAAATCCTAACCACATTTTCTAAAGGAGATTCTAATTCATTAAAAGTTTCATCAAGATCTACAGAGAAGGATTTGAATTTCAAGTTCAACTGTTTTAACAATTTTCTTCTTCTTGGTGATTTTGAAGCAAGATAAATTGGTATATCAGATTTAATCATATAACTTTTTTATTTCTGTTTTCGGAAAATAATGATTTAATATTTCTAGATATGATTTCCCATTTCGTGATAAGTTGATAGCGCCCCATTGACACATACCTACTCCGTGACCAAATCCAATCCCTTTAAAAACGAAGTTATTACCAGAGGTGCTGATTTGAAAATTTGAACTTGGAAGTATTTTACCTCGAGAATTTTTTAATACAAATCTGATATTGTTACTATACAATTCAATTTCTTTTTCCATTTTGTATTCAAGGACTGTAATCTTTAATTTGTTAACTCTACCTGATTCAAAACGACTTACAATTTCAATTTTTTTGATAATTGAATTTTTATCAGAAATTAGTTTAGATTCAAAAAGTCTTTTGGCAATAATTTGATTACTTAGTTTCTCTTCCCAATCAAATCTTGGTGATATTTTACAATTTGGAGGATTGTCATCCTTCAGTGAAACTAAATAAGGAAAGGGATTACTGTTGAATACATTTTCAACATTTTCTGTATATCCTCCACAAGTTGAATGATAAAAAACAGTAGCAATATTATTTTCATAAGATAAAATCTGTCCCTTAGTAAAATCTACTAAAGAGTTTGATATCTCATTCTCACTATCAATTCCTCCATAGACTTGATCTCTTGTGTCAGAATACAAATCGAAAGAATCTTTTGAATGGATTTTTCTTTTAAGAGCAAAAGTACGCGCAAGTATAGAAAAAGCTTTAATTGCTTCGTAGTTATCATTTCCTTTTCCTAATGGCATTTCCATTAAAATAACACCTTTTACATAGTCTTCAATATCAAGATAGTTGATTAAGAGAATAGAAGTTGAATTAGAAACTAGTTTGAAAAGTCCTCTGTATTTTTTCCCGTTGAACTGCAGGTAATTATTAATTGGAGGAAATATTAGAAATTCTTGTGATCTGAATTCTTTTTCATTAACTAAGATTTTTATTCCTTTATTTGAAAAGATAAATTGAACAGAAGAATTTTTTTCAACATTTATTCGTTTTCCATTTTTGTCAACTATTTCTGATTCACTTTCAAGAAGAATTTTAAATTTTTTAGATTCTGAAATTAAAACTCTGATAAGTTTATCCGATTTGATTGAAGTATCAAATTCAGATTTTTCAAAACGTTTGGTTGTTGAACAAGAATAATTAAATATAATTAAGAGAAGCAGAATTAAGCAGAGATAAGATTTGGAATTTAACGAACTGTAATTATTCTTATATTTAGAGCAATACAAAATGCAAGATAATATTATCTGAACATAGCTTTGATACTACCCCAGGTTCTTTTTACACCTGAGACACTATGCGTTACTGAAATTTCATTGGAATAAGAAACTTGATTATTATTTTCAACTATTTTAAGGCGGTAAGTAAAAATTAAATCAGTTGTCTTGTACACATTTTTATCAACATAAATATAAGAAGAATTTGAACCCTTGGCATTGACAATTCCGATTTCGATAAAACCGTTGTTATGAGTTTTTCTTTCGATTACGAAATGCTTTAGGTTAGTTTCTTCGGCAGTTCTCCATTCAAGGCGAATATCATCGCCCTCACTTTTACCGGTAAAGAATTGAATGAAAGCTCCGGCAAAAACGGAACTTATAAAAGCAATCAATACTAAAATATGTAGTAACTTCATTTTCACGACGGAAATATATGTTGAGTAAAGTTAATTGTCAAATAATATATCATTAAAATTTTAGAAATATTAAAATCAATAATCTCATTGTCTATTACCTTAAATCCTATTAAACATAACTATGAATTTGGTATAATCATCTTATTTAGTCTCAATTTCCATGAAGCCATCATTCATAACAAAGTAAGAGATTTAATTATCTTTGCATTAAAAATAGAATAAAATATGAGATACTTTATCGGATTAGACGGTGGTGGAACAAAAACTAAATGTATCATTACAGATGAGAATTTGAATGTAATCTCTGAAAAAGTTGGCGGTCCCTCTAACTTTCTTATGCTTGGAACTGAGACAGTAACTGAAACTATAATTCAATTAATTGAAAGTTGCGTTAAAGATTCAGAGTTAGATTTTCATTCTATCTCTTCAATAGTTTTAGGCACTACCGGTGGTGGAAGAAGAACCGATGCCGAAATTCTTGAAAACTCCATATTTAATTATGCTAGACAGAAAAATCTTCCAATCAGTTTATTCAGAGTTGAGAGCGATGCACGAATAGCACTTGAAGGTGCATTTTCAGGTAAATCAGGAAGTATTCTAATAGCAGGCACTGGTTCAATAATGTTTGGGAAAGATAAGAATGGAACTATTCATAGAGTTGGAGGCTTTGGTAGATTTTTAGGCGATGAAGGAAGCGGATTTAGATTAGGTCAAAAAGGATTAAACGCAGTTGCTAAACAATTCGATGGCAGGGGAGAGAAGACACTTTTATCAGAATATGTTTATCATGAGTTTTCTATCAAATCACCTGAGGAACTTATTACAGAAATTTATCGTAACAATTTTGATATTGCCTCTGTTGCTCCATTAGTGATTAGAGCTGCTGAAAATTCCGATAAAATTGCACAAGAAATTATTGAAACAGAATCAGTTGAAGTTATTCTTCATATTTCATCTATGAAAAGAAAATTGAATGAAAAAATTTTGTTGCTCTCGTTCATCGGAAGCTTATTAACGAAGGATAATTATTATTCGTATCTGATTAAAGAAAAAATTGTTCAGCAATTTGATGATGTTTTAATCAAAGAAGCAGAGAACCCACCGGAAATCGGAGCAGTAATTATGGCAAAAGAACTATTTTATAATTCAAACCCTTCAGGTGTTTAATGCAAGAAGAAAAAACTGAAAAAAGAAATCCTTGGTTCTGGATTCCCACACTTTACTATGCTCAAGGTATTCCTTATGTAGTTGTTATGACCGTCTCTGTTATAATGTACAAACGATTAGGAATTTCCAACACAGACATTGCTCTTTACACAAGTTGGCTTTATTTACCGTGGGTGATTAAGCCTTTATGGAGTCCTTTTGTAGATTTAATTGGAAAGAAAAGAAATTGGATAATACTAATGCAAGTATTAGTTGGTGGTGGTCTTGCAGGAGTTGCATTGACTATTCCTATTTCAAATTTCTTTCAATATTCTCTGGCATTTCTATGGTTATTAGCTTTCAGCTCAGCTACTCATGATATTGCTGCTGATGGATTTTACATGCTTGGATTATCACAGGGTGAACAATCATTCTTTGTTGGTATAAGAAGCACTTTTTATCGTTTGTCAATGATTACAGGACAAGGACTTTTAGTTATTCTTGCAGGGTTTCTGGAGACTTCAACCGGAAATATTCCTTTAGCTTGGTCTATAACTTTTTTCATTTTAGCTGGACTTTTCATTGCATTTTTTGTTTATCACAAATTCATTCTTCCTTATCCTAAAAATGATTTACCAGCCAAGAAAGATAAATCTAGTTCTATTCTGAGCGAATTTACTAAAACTTTCGCTGCATTCTTTAAAAGAAAAAATATTGGAATCATTCTTGGTTTTATTCTTTTATATCGTTTTGCTGAATCTCAATTATTGAAAATTGCTTCACCGTTTTTATTGGATTCCAAAGAAGTTGGTGGTATTGGATTATCAACTTCTGAAGTTGGACTGGTTTACGGAACAATAGGAGTTCTATGTTTAACATTTGGAGGAATAATAGGTGGAATAGTTATTTCAAAAAATGGATTGAAATATTGGCTCTGGCCTATGATCATTTCTATTAACTTGCCTGATATTGTGTATGTGCTTTTAGCTTATGTTCAAACCTCAAATTTATGGTTTGTTGGTGCTATGGTAGCGATTGAACAACTTGGTTACGGATTTGGATTTACTGCATATATGCTTTATTTAATTTACATTTCTGATGGCGAATATAAAACATCTCATTATGCAATTGCCACAGGTTTTATGGCGCTCGGAATGATGATACCTGGAATGTGGAGCGGTTGGCTTCAAGAATTAATCGGATACAAATACTTCTTTGTTTGGATTTGTATTGCAACAATTCCTGGATTCATCATGGCAAAACTTGTAAAAATTGATCCAGAATTTGGTAAGAAAAAATAGTGGAGGTATAAATGAAAAATTCAAAATATTTTTTAGTCATTTTATTAACATTAATAGGTACAAGTAGTCTTATGTTTTCTCAATCAAATCCTTTTTTCGAAGAATGGAATACTCCTTTTCAAACCCCTCCTTTTACAAAAATAAAAAACGAACATTTCCTCCCTGCATTAGAGGAAGGAATTAAACAGCAAAGGCAAGAACTTGAACAGATTCTCAAAAATTCCGAAGAACCAAATTTTAACAATACAATCGGTGCTCTTGAGAGAAGCGGAAAACTTTTATCGAAGGTTTCAAGAGTTTTCTTTAATCTCAGTAGTGCTAATTCAAATGATGAAATTCAAAAAGTAGCAGAGAAAATTACACCTGAATTATCAAAACTGAATAATGATATTTATCTAAATGAAAAGTTATATCAGAAGATTAAAGTTGTATATGAAAATAAAGATAAATTGAATTTGAGTGTTGAAGAAAACAAACTTCTTGAAGAGTATTACAAGGATTTCACCCGAGCAGGAATAGGCTTAAGCGATGAGAAAAAGAAAAGACTCAGAGAAATCAATGAACAGCTTAGTAGCCTTCAACTCAAATTTGGTGAAAATCTCAGAAAGGAAACTAATGCCATTGCACTTGTTATTGACAAAGCAGAAGATTTGGATGGACTGCCTGAATCAGTAATTAAAGCAGCTTCAGAACTTGCTGAAGCAAATGGAATGAAGGGTAAATGGGCTTTTAATCTTCAAAGACCAAGTTGGACACCGTTCCTTCAATATTCGAATAAACGTGATTTGCGAGAGATAATTTATAAAGCTTATATCAACAGAGGTAACAACAATAATGAATTTGATAATAAAGACATTATTAAAAAAATAATTGAGCTGAGAATTGAAAAAGCAAAACTTTTAGGTTATGAAACTTATGCTCATTATAAGCTTGAAAAGAATATGGCAAAGAATCCTGAGAATGTAATAAACTTTCTGAATCAGTTGTGGCTTCCTGCATTAAATCAAGCTAAAGAAGAAGTTATTGAAATGCAAAATATAATAGACAGAGAGGGTGGAAAATTTAAACTTGCTGGCTGGGATTGGTGGTATTATTCCGAAAAAGTTAAAAAAGAAAAATATGATTTGGACGAAGAAATGCTCAGACCATATTTCAAAATGGAAAATGTCAGGCAAGGAGCTTTTGATGTTGCAACTAAATTATTTGGAATTAAATTCATAAAAAGAAACGATATTGAAGTATATGAAGATGACGTTGAAGTTTATGAAGTTGTTGAGTCAAACGGAGATTTTGTTGGAATTCTTTATACTGATTATTATCCACGAGCTGGAAAAAGAGCTGGTGCTTGGATGAGTTATTTCCGTGTTCAATCCAATCTTGATGGTGAAATGATTTATCCTTTAGTAACTAATGTCGGTAATTTCAGCAAGCCAACTTCCGATAAACCTGCACTATTAAGTTTCGATGATGTGAATACTTTATTCCACGAATTTGGTCACGCATTGAATGGATTATTTGCACGCTCAACTTACCCTGGTTCTAAAAGGTCTTCAGTAGATTTTGTTGAATTACCTTCTCAGATTATGGAAAATTGGGCAAGTCATCCTGATGTATTAAAAATGTATGCTTTACATTATCAAACCAATGAACCAATGCCCGATGAACTAATCAATAAAATTCAGAACTCACAATTCTTTAACAAAGGATTTGAACAAACAGAATATCTTGCTGCATCTTTCCTTGATATGGATTGGCATTTGTTGACTGAAACCCCATTAATAAAAGTTGAAGAATTTGAAAATGAAAGTTTGAAAAAAATCGGGCTTATTCCTGAAATTGCTTCAAGATATCAGAGTACTAACTTCAATCATATTTTTGGTGGTGATGGTTATTCAGCAGGTTATTATGGTTATAGTTGGGCTGCTGTGCTTGATGCAGATGCCTTTGAAGCGTTTTTAGAGACTGATTTATTCAATAGAAAAGTAGCTAATGCTTTTAGAAAAAACATTTTAGAAAAAATGGGTAGTGATGATCCAATGGAATTATACAAAAAATTCAGAGGAAGAGAACCTAAAGTTGATGCATTATTGAAAAGATTAGGTTTTATAAAGTGATACATTTTACCTGACTTTGATTTGGAATTATTTTTGGAACATAAAAAAAATTTGATTTAAATCACAAGTTTTTTTATGTTGCAATCTAGCATGAAAAAATTTTTTTACTTTTCGGAAAAGAAATTAGAGTTTGTTGAAATTAAAAACTTCAGTAGAAAAACTGCATTTTCTATAATAATTTCAACAATTTTTCTTACAGCCATAGTGTTGGGAATTTACTTTCTAACTCAGCCTTTGTTTAATGATAATGATAAAGAAAAGCTATTATTGGAAAATGAAGCACTCAAAGCCGAGTTAAAAAGTTTAGAAAAAAAATATTCTTCTCTATTAAATGAATTAAACGAATTGGGTTATCTGAGTAATACTTTAAGATCGATTGTTAATCTGAAACCTTTGGATGATAACGAAAGGTATCTTGGAAAAGGTGGTAGTATTTTGTCCAACGATTTGATTACGAATCTAAAATTAGGAAATGATGTCAAGCAGTCATTAAATGCGATTGAGTCTGTAGTTAATAGATTTGAATTTGAAAAGTTAGAATTCAGAAATCTCGAACAAAAAATTTTAGAGAACGAAAAATTTTACGAGTGCGTCCCAATTTTAATTCCAACAGTTGGGGAATTTTCGCTCGATGGCTTTGGTATGAGAGTTCATCCAATACTTAAAATTAGAAGAATGCACGAAGGAATAGATATTTTGAATGACCCAGGTACTCCTGTTTATGCCCCCGGTGCTGGAAGAGTCTCTTATATTGGAAGAAAAGCCGGATTGGGAATTACTTTAGAAATTGAACATGGATTCGGATATAAAACAGTGTATGGACATTTGTCTAAAACCTTAGTTAAAGAAGGACAAACAGTTAATCGTGGAGATAAAATTGCTCTAAGTGGAAATACAGGATTATCCACTGGTCCTCATTTACACTATGAAGTTCATTTTAATGGAATTCCTGTCGATCCAAGTGACTATTTTATTGAGCATTCTAAAACGTATTTAGCAGAAAAAACGAAAAATAAATTGGGAGGTAATTAAAATATGATTTGGACTGTTGAGTTGGCTTCTTATCTTGATGATGCTCCATGGCCTGCAACAAAAGAAGAACTGATTGAATATGCTGAACGAATCGGAGCTCCTTATGAACTTATTGAGAACCTCAAAGAATTAGAAGACTCAGATGAACCATATGAGTCAATAGAAGATATCTGGCCAGATTATCCAACTGATGAAGATTTCTTTTATAATGAAGATGAATAATACTCAGGCACTCTCGAGTGCCTTTTTTTATGAATAATCCTCTCAATGAAATAATAGGACAGCACAAAGTAAAAACAATTCTTGAAAAAATAATTGATTCTAATAGAATTCCTCACGCATTACTTTTTTCAGGTAGAGAAGGTGTAGGAAAAGAATTTTCAGCGCTACAATTTGCAAAATCTTTAGTACTTAAAAATCAAAGTCTGAATAACAAAGATTCAATTATTAATTCTATCAATAACCTACACGAACCATACATAAAATATATCTGTGCTCTTCCAAGAGGCAAAGGCGAAAAAGACCACGATTCACCTTATGATAAATTAAAGTCAGAGGAATTACTCCATATTCAATCTGAATTTCAAAGAAAAGCAAAAAACCCTTATTATTTTATTGATATCCCCAATGCGAATAATATTAAAATTAATAGCATTCGTGAGATATCTAATTTCATTTCATTTTCTTATGAAGGCAATTTCAAACGAGTAATCATTATTTCAAATGCTCATTTAATGAAAGATGAAGCACAAAACGCTTTATTGAAAAACCTTGAAGAACCTCCGGAAGATATAATCTTTATTTTGACAACTCCATTTCCTGAACTAGTTAAAGAGACTATACTTTCAAGATGTTGGAGAATTAATTTTGAAAATCTCAAACCTGAAGACGTTAAACATATTTTGATGAAATTTTTCAGTGTAGAAGAATCGTCAGCAGATAAAGTTGCTGAGATTTCACTCGGTTCAATAAAAACTGCGCTGAATTATCTTGATTACGATTTGGAAATTTTGTCGGAGAAAGTAATTAAAATTCTTAGATATTGTTTTGGCAAAAAACATCATTTAGCATTAAATGAGGTTGAAGAAATTACTACTGATAAATCTTTATTCAAGTCAGTCATATCTTTAATTATTCTTTGGTTTTCTTATTATAATAAATACCGACACGTACAAACAGAAATCCCAAATGAAAAATTTAAAGAGACTATTCAAAAATTTACTTCAAAATATCCATCATTAGATATTAATAAAGTTCTCATTACACTCGAAGATTTTGTTTTTAGAATTGATAGAAATATTAATACTAACATTATAGGTAGTAATTTGATTGTAAAATTATCCTCAATTATTTGATTGAACTTTAATTCCCTATATTTAATTTTGATAACAAAATTTTAAGGATTTACTATGAAAAAAGTTGTAATAGTTGCAGCCAAAAGAACAGCTATTGGCTCATTCAATGGTATCTTAAGCAGCTTCTCTGCCACAGAATTAGGCTCCCACGTTATAAAATCTCTTTTAGAAGAAACAAAAATCAATAAAGAAGAAATTGATGAAGTAATAATGGGAAATATTCTGTCTGCTGGATTGGGACAGGCACCGGCAAGACAGGCTGCAATATTCGGTGGTTTGCCTGAAAAAGTTGAATGTCTGACAATAAATAAAATGTGTGGAAGTGGTTTAAAAGCAGTTATGTTGGCTCATCAGGCAATTCAAACTGGTGATGCTGATGTAATAATTGCAGGTGGATTGGAAAGTATGTCTAATGCACCATATTTGTTAAAAAAGGCGAGAAATGGTTATAGACTTGGACATTCAGAAATTTATGATAGTATGATAATTGACGGATTATGGGATGTTTATAATAATATTCATATGGGTAGCTGTGCTGAAAAGTGCGCTAAAGATTTTTCAATGACGAGAGAAGAAGTTGATGATTTTGCTATAAAATCATATAAAAAGGCTCTCTCCGCAATTGAAGTAGGGAAATTTAAAGATGAAATAACCCCAATTAAAATTCAGTCCAAAGGGAAAGAACAAGTGTTAGATACCGATGAAGAACCATCCAAAGTTATTTTTGATAAAATACCAAGTTTAAAACCTGTATTTGATAAAAATGGAGTAGTAACTGCCGCAAATGCTTCGAAAATAAATGATGGTGCAGCCGCATTGCTTGTAATGAGCGAGGAAAAAGCTCAACAACTAGGTATAAAACCTTTAGTTGAAATTGTTGCTCAGAGCTCAGCTGCGAAATTACCTATTGATTTTACCACTGCACCTGCTGATGCAATACAAAAAGTATTAAAGAAAGCTAGTTTAACAATTTCAGATATAGACATTTTTGAAATAAATGAAGCATTCGCAGTTGTCTCAATCGCTGTAAATCGCTTATTGAACCTTGATGAGAATAAGGTTAATGTAAATGGAGGTGCGATTGCATTAGGACATCCAATTGGAGCAAGCGGTGCAAGAGTTTTAACTACTCTTATCTATGAAATGAAAAGAAGAAATGCTAAATTTGGGCTTGCTTCTCTTTGTATTGGTGGAGGAGAAGCATCTGCACTTATTATAAAAAATATCTAAATGAAAGGAGTTAACTTATGGAAATTAAAAAAGTTGCAGTTATTGGTGCTGGAACTATGGGAAATGGAATTGCACACGTTTTTGCCCTATACAATTTTGAGACCTATTTATGCGAAACAAATGAAGAATTATTGAAAAAAGCTATAAATACTATTTCAAAAAATTTAGATAGGCAATTATCTAAGAATCAAATAACAGAAACTCAAAAAGAAAATGCTCTTAAAAACATAAAAGAAGTAATTGGAGTTGAAAATTTAAGCAATGATATTGATTTATTTATCGAAGCTATATATGAAAATAAAGAAGCTAAGACTAATTTATATAAAAAATTAAATGATATTGCTAAGTCTGATTCTATTATAGCTACAAATACTTCATCAATATCAATTACTGAATTAGCATTATCTGTAAATCCTGCTAATTTTATTGGAATGCACTTTATGAATCCTGTTCCAGTGATGAAACTTGTAGAAATTATCAGAGGTTATTCCACATCAAATGAAACTTTTAATACCATCAAAGAATTAACACTTAAAATTGATAAAACTCCAGTAGAAGTTTTTGATTATCCAGGATTTATTTCAAACCGTGTTTTAATGCCAATGATAAATGAGGCAATCTTCGCACTAATGGAAGGTGTGGCGTCAGCTGAGGCAATTGATACAGTTATGAAATTAGGTATGAATCATCCAATGGGACCTCTCACACTTGCTGACTTTATTGGTTTAGATGTTTGCCTGTCAATTATGGAAGTTTTATATAATGGCTTCAATGATCCCAAATACAGACCTTGTCCTTTATTAAAGAAGATGGTAGCTGCAAATAAATTAGGTAGGAAAACTGGCGAAGGATTTTATAAATATTAAATGTGAAATTAAATAAAATAAAGTCTGCATTAAAGCAGTTCTCAAATAATAATATCTTCGCAGATTATACATCCTTTTTAATTCTTTCTGCGTTTATTGGTGTTATTGTTGGATTTTCTGTTGTATTATTTCATAATATTGTTGAAATTCTCAATATTTTTCTTCAAAATATAGATAATAATTTTCAGTCTTTTCTGAATCCAATCATAATTATTTTGATTCCTACACTTGGAATGCTAATTCAGGCGATTTTAATTAAATCGTTTCCTGATTCAGCTAATAGTAGGGGAGTAACTGAAATAATTAAGGCAACTTTAGGAATAAAATTAAAAATACCATTTAAAGACACAATTTTGAATTTTTTAGCAAGCACAATAAGTCTGGGTACTGGCACAACTTTAGGTCCTGAAGCGCCAGCTGCTTTTCTCGGCGGTGGCATATCAAATAAACTATCTTTTTTATTTAATCTTTCAGACGAACGCAAGAAATTATTAACTGCCTCTGGAGCTGGTGCAGCTATTTCTGCAATTTTCAACACTCCATTAGCCGGGGTATTCTTCGCACTAGAAATAATATTATTAAACGACTTCCATACTACAATATTTTCATCATTAATCATATCTTCTATATCAGCGAGTATAGTATCAAGAACATTTTTAGGTGAAGACCCAATTTTTTCGATAAATATTCATGAAACTATTAAATTTTCATTTATCTATCTTTTTGCAGTTTTTGGATTACTTTCAGGTATTTTGTCATATTTATTCCATCAATATTCTTCATTCATTAAAAAGTTTATAAATTCAATTTATAAAAAGAATGTTTCTGTAATAATAGTTATGACAATCATCGGTTCTTTAATAGGCATATGCGGATATTTCTATCCTGATCTTTTTGGTATTGGATATATAACTATCAATAAAGTTCTGAATAATGAAATTGGTATAAAAATAATAACAGTCCTTTTCTTATTAAAATTTTTTTTAGTTCCAATCGTGTATAATTCTGGAGCTTTCGGAGGATTATTTGCACCATCTCTGTTTCTGGGTGCAATGTTTGGGTATATATTTCATTTTGTGCTTGAAACACTTTTCGGAATAAATCTCGACTTAGTTTCTGTTATTTTAATTGGCATGGGATCTTTTCTAGGTGGAATACATTCGATTCCAATTACTGCTATATTAATGATTTTTGAATTAACACAAAATTATTCATTTATATTACCTTTGATGATGTCTGTTATAATAAGTTCTTTATTCATTCATATTATTTATAAAAAATCAATATACTTAAGTCAAATTGACTC
>CAKZLD010000068.1 GCA_937125135.1 uncultured Ignavibacterium sp. | reverse complement strand
CTGAAAATGGTTATAATTGCTCCCAATAAAGGTCCGACAACAAGAATAGACATTATCAACAAAGCTTTGTTTATGTTTAAATAACTAAGTACTGATTGTAAATTTAACTCTAAAAAGTTTATAATTAAATAGATAAATCCGCAGGCTAACAAACCTGCAATTAAACCAACCAAAATTATATTGAGAATAATCGGAAATTTAATTGCTGAAAGTTTTGCCCCGACGAGTTTCATTGTTTCAAATTCATCAGAACTTGAGTTGATAATTAGTCTATTTGTACTGAATACTAGATAAACAGAAGTAAGAATCATTAGAATCGTAATAATCAAAACATAATTTTTCACTTTTTCTGAAATTGCGAGCAATTCTTCATAAAATTCCATTTTTGAAACTACTTCGCTGACCTCTGGAATCTTTGCAAGATCTTCACTAATTGACTTCAGAGAATTTTTATTCATAAATTCACTTTTAAGGTATAAATCAAAGGAAGTTGGTAATGGATTATGTTCGAGAATTTTTCTGAAGTCTTCACCGGTTTCTTCAATAAAAATATCATATGCTTTATCTTTTGAAATAAATTCAACCTTCGATGAATAGTCCTTCAAACTCAATTCTCTCTCAATTGCTTGAATTCTTTCCTCTGAAACTTCATCTTTAAGAAATAAACTTATTGAAATATTATCCTGTATGTATTCATTAATTGCATCAGATGAATAAAACAGGAAGAAAGAAATTGAAATCAGAATCACTGAAACAGTTAACGAAATTAAATTTATAAAAAAATGAAGTTTTGATCTTGAAATAATTTTAAAGACTTCTTTTATTACGAACATCAATTACTCCTGATTAGAAATTAGATTCATCAATCCACCGTATAATTTGCCAGATTTGAGTTTCAAAATCTTTTCTCAATGTCATATTAACTCTTCCATCAACTCTGATAACATCACTAGGATTGAAAACAATTGTAAGATTAAAACCTCTAACGATATTAGCAGTCAGAGAATCTTGAGTAAACAAAACTATATTATTCCAGATAAGGTCAAGACGTTGAGCATTTTGAAATAAACCTAAAGTAGTTCTCATCTCATCAAATCTTCCCCAGGAAATATCATAACCTTTATCATAATCACGATAAGTAAAAGTAAAATCGTGAGCAATCAATCTTCCATAAATTGTTGTATCCTTGAATGTATAAGCATAGTTGAAATTTTGAAAAATGCCCTGAATATCTTTCTGGTCAGAAATTGCCGGCTTATCTCCTCCAATATTTTCATCAAAAGAAGGAGCAAATGGATTTTTACAACCCACAAAAATTATTAGTAATATGAATAATAATTTTTTAATAAAAATATCCTTTAAGTTCACTCCAACTTGGAAGATTACCGCTTTTTGTATCCTTCCAAAAATAAATTGACCAATTTGAACGGCTATCTCTAACCATATTGAATTGTAAATTTCCTGCATAACTCTTTGGCTCTGAAGAGTTATGAGGAATGTTTATAAAATAATTAGCTGTATATAATAAAGTATCTCCCGAAAGACTGCTGTAGTTTTCATTCGTTAGATTTAATGTAATTGGTAATTCTTTAGATACTTTTGAAGTCATACTGCTGAAGTATTTCCTTTCATCGAAGATACTCCAATCCTGAGTTAAAAATATAAAAGTTGATGCAGCTTCACTCGATGGTAAAAATGTAAATTTCTTTGAGACAAAGATAGTATCAACCAGACAAGCTATATAATTCTGGACATTCTTATCTAAAAAAGAATTTTTCAAATTTTCAATTACAATTCTTGGCTCTGTTGGTGGTAAATAATTAGCCCTGCTTTGATCTGGTGGTTCAGGATCTCTGATATCAAACAAATCACATCCATTTGTAATCAAGATTGTAATTGTAAAAATAATATTTATAAAAGATTTCATTTTTTACATATAGCTATAAATCTTGGAGAATTATCAGGATTAAAATCGCTGCCATCAAAATCACCAAATAAGTCTATAATTTCAAATCCAATTTCAAGTAACTTGCTCTTCAATTGCTCATCAGAATAAAGTTTTACGGATTCAGAATATTCTTTTTTCGAACCATTGATGAATATTTCGATTATCTTTTCAACTCGACCCTCCCTGACAAATCTTTTTTGAATGATTTTTTTGTCAATCTGATATTCTTCTGTTAGAGGTATAAGATTTCTCAATAAATAATTCTTGTTGAAAAAATCTAGTACGAAAAATCCAAAAGGTTTTAACAATTCAAAAGCTTTAGAAAGAACGAGAAAGTTATCTTCATCTCTCTCAAAATAGCCAAAACTTGTAAATAAATTTAAGATAAGATCAAATCTATCTTCAGTATTAAATTTCCTTATATCAGATTTAATGAAATTTATTTTCAATTTCTCGCTTGAAGAAATTCTAATTGCTTCAGCGAGTAAGTTTTCACTAAGATCAACTCCTGTAACATTAAAACCTTGTTTCGCAAATAGAATTGAATGTCTGCCTGCTCCACAAGCCATATCTAAAATATTTGACTCTGGCTCGGGTTTTATTTTCGACAGAATAAAGTTTATATGTTTTTCTGCATCAATTTCATTTCTATGTTTATAAACTTCAAGATATTCCGGGCTATTAAACCAATCATCAAACCAATTTTTCATAAATCAATTCTATTTAACATTGCCTTACCGATAGTAGCTTCATCAGTAAATTCCAAATCCCCTCCAATTGGAATTCCTCTTGCGATTCTGCTAACTTTCACTCCAAATGGTTTAATCATTTTTGCTAAATAGAGGGAAGTTGTTTCTCCTTCTGTATCCGGATTTAATGCAAGAATTATCTCTGAAAAATTTTCATTTTCAAACCGTGTCATTAATTCTTTTATCTTTAAATCATCAGCTCCGATACCAGCCAAAGGAGATAGTACTCCTCCTAAAACGTGATAAATTCCATTGAATTCATTGGACTTTTCAATTGCAATCACATCATTTATATCTTCTACAACACACAAAATAGAGTTATCCCTTTTACTGTTTGTACAAATGGAACAAAGATTATTTTCTGCGAGATTGAAGCATTTTTCGCATAATCTCAGTTTAGTTTTCAAAGAAATTATTGAATCAGCAAGTTTTTCCGCCACCTCTTTATCGTTTTTTACAATGTATAATGCCAATCTTTGTGCAGTTTTTCTGCCAATTCCCGGCAATTTACTTAGCTCTTCAATGGCTATAGCCAAAGATTCAGCAATTTGCATTATTTAAAACCCGGGTATATTTAGTCCTGGAGGAATCATTCCTTTAGTAACTTTAGCAAGCTCCTCTTCAGCCATTTTAGCTGCGGAATTAAGAGCTTTATTAACGGCAGCAACTACTAAATCTTCAAGTATTTCCTTTTCTTCTTTATTTATCACCTGAGGGTCAATTTCTAAAGAGATGAGCTCTCTTGCTCCATTTACAGTGGCTTTTATCATTCCGCCACCTGCCTCTTCTGAAACAGTTTTATTTACCAATTCAGCTTGCACTCTCTGCATTTCTGCCTGCATTTTTTGAACTTGCTGTAACATTCCTTGTAAATTTTTCATTATTACTCCATAAATTTTAGATATTTTTTCACTTTCAAATATAATTATAGATTTGATTTATTGTTTTCTTTTTAATTTTTTAAGATATTTCAATATTAAAAGAAAAAGGTTGATATGATTCAAACAATCGTACATCATCAAACTCCTCTTGATGAAAAATACATTCAAGTGGAATTTCTTGACACCGTTTTGATAGATAAAACAAAAAGCAAAATAAAAGACATTGGAATTAAAGTAACCGAGTTAAGTACTTATTTTTTCGAATATTTAACGGGTTATCAAGTCCCGACAGCTTACGTTAAAAGAGATGCTGATAATATCCTCAAGTTTGTTGATTACTCCGAATATAAATTTTTGGTTAAAATATTAAATCATTCCGATAAAAGAATTGCAAAAATTTTTGGAATAAAAGAAAACACCGAACTTAAACTTCCTGTATATGAGTTCAGATACGGTGATACTAAAGATAACTTGATAAACGAAAGTCATATTCTTTCATTCGATCTTTGTAACTCAGAAGATTTGAAAGTTATTTTGAGGATTTCTTCAAAAATTAATGCTGTATTAAAGTCATTTTTTGAAAGACGGAATGAAGTTTTGACCGAGCTTGACCTGCGATTTGGAAAATTTCAGGATAAAATTTATGTGTGCGGTGATTTCTCTCCTTTCGGAATTAAAGTTTTTCCAATCAACGATAATCCAAAATGGACAGATCCAAACAAATTGAATTCTGCTTCAGAGATTAAAAAATATACAGAATTTCTTTACAATATTGTGAGTCCAAAATAATGATTACAAGGTATGGTTATTCAACTGTAGCAGTAATAACAATAATTTCTTTTTTACTGATTACAATTGGAATTTTGTTAAATAATAATGTCTTAAAATTTGTTTTAATTATTTTGGCAATTTTATCAATGCTTTTCACCTTGAACTTTTTCAGAGACCCTGAAAGAAAAGTTCCTGATGAAGAAGATATTATAATTTCTCCTGCTGATGGAAAAGTTCTTTTCGTTAGAGAAATTAACGACGATAGATTTCTCAAAGGGAAAGCCAAACAAGTTGCTATTTTTATGTCTCCATTAAACGTTCACGTTAATCGTATCCCGGTTTCTGGAAAAGTTGAATATTTAAAATATCATCCAGGAGAATTCATAGCTGCTTTTGAAGATAAAGCTTCTGAAAAGAATGAACGAAATGAAATTGGAATTGAAAGCAAATACGGAAAAGTCTTGTTCGTACAGATTGCAGGTTTTATTGCTCGAAGAATTGTCAGCGAGTTGAAAATTGGTGATGAAGTTAAGATTGGTGAACGATTCGGTATGATAAAATTTGGAAGCAGAGTTGATGTTATCGTTCCTCCTGATTGGGCTGAGAAAGTAAAGAAAGATGATATTGTCTATGCTGGTGAGACTATTCTGTTTAAGACAAAATAATTGAAATGAACAGAATCAGAATTACTCCTTCAATTGTTCCAAACTTGTTCACTTCATTAAATCTGTTCTGCGGATTTTTATCAGTAATTCAGACCAGCAACGGAAGTTTTGAAAATGCAGCTTGGTTTATAATTGCTGCTTCCATCTTTGATGCTTTAGATGGATTTATGGCGAGATTAACTAAATCCAGCAGCGAACTTGGTGTCGAGTTGGATTCTTTATCTGATGTTGTCTCTTTTGGTTTAGCTCCAGCATTTCTTTTGTATTCCTCATACTTTCATAATCTTAATTCAATTGGAATTTTAATCAGCTCACTTCCGGTTATAACAGGTGCTTTCAGACTTGCGAGGTTCAATGTTCAATTAGTAGGATTTGATAAAAAATTTTTTACTGGTCTGCCAATTCCATTATGCGCCTTGACTTTTGTTACCTTCTTCCTTGGCTTTTATGAATACGATCGCGAATTTTTTGAACTGATAACCTCTCCAATGGTTTTGATACTTTCAATTTTGATGGTCAGTAAAGTAAAATACGACTCTTTACCTAAAATTTCTATTCATGAAATAAAATCAAACCCGATAAAATTCGTGGTAATTTTTCTATTGATTATAAATGTTTTCTACTTCGAAATCAGAGGACTTTTCTTTGCTTTTGTTTTCGTAATACTGTTTGGTATTTTTCGACACATATTTAACAAAATCCAAAATAAATTTTCCAGAGGATAAATGTTCAGAGCACAAGTGATCATAAAAAGAAGACCATCAATTCTTGACCCACAAGGTAAAGCAGTGGAAAAAGGAGCACAACATCTTGGATTGAATAATATTAAAAATACAAGAATTGGCAAATTCATTGAGTTTGATGTTTTATCAGATAACAGAGAAGAAGCTGAAAAAGAAGTTAATGATTACTGTTTGAAATTATTATCGAATCC
>CAKZLD010000067.1 GCA_937125135.1 uncultured Ignavibacterium sp. | reverse complement strand
GCTCCGCGAGCAGGACTCGAACCTGCAACCCTTCGGTTAACAGCCGAATGCTCCACCATTGAGCTATCGCGGAATTTCGCTAAAAACGTGAGCAAAAATAATGCTCTCATACCACTTTGTCAAGAAAATTAAAAATTAATCAATGAGTTTAAACTAATTCTGAATTTTCTACCCAAATCTCTGTTTGTTAGCTTCCAGGCGAATTCAAGTTCAAATGGAAGAAATCCTTTTCTTAATCCGAATCCTAGTTCAAACAATGGTTTATTGAGACTTTGAATTTCATATTCTGCATAATTGATTGAACTTGATTTTAATTTGCTCCAACCTACATTTAAAAATGAATTTAACTGTAAATCAAGTTTGTTCAGAAAAGTCAAATTTAATATTCTAAATAACTCATCTCGGAAATCGTGCTCTAAGTTGACATAAATTACTCTATCGCCAAATACTTCATTTGTCCCAAGCGTCCTGAAAGTATTTGAAGATGATAAGTAACTTGGATTTCCAGGCAAAGAATACATCTGTTGAATTGGAACATTCCCGTCAGATATTCCTGTAAATAACCGCATACTTAAGAATGAAAAACTGAATGTTCTAATTGTTGTCTGATATGAAAATTCGAATTGCTTGTAAGAGAAATCACTATTGAGAATTTTGTCGTCTGAGTATTTGATCCCTACAGAAAAGAGAAAATAATCTTTTCCAAACGATGCTCTTCTTCTGAAGTAACCATCTTCAATAAAATCTCGGAAATCGAAATTAAGTTGAACCCCGAACAAGTTTGTTTTTCCATCAGCAATTGGTGGATTATTCTTAAATGATTGATTTCTTTTGAAGAAAGAGAAATCTGTATTTTTTGTAGCACTTTTATCAACTCTGTTTGAAAAAGTAAATTTACTTTTAATTACAGAGCTCAATTCTGTCTGAAATTCTAAATCAAATCCTCTTTGATAAAAATAATCTTTATCGTCGTCTTTAATAAAAAGTGCTGTAACAGTATTATAAAATTCAGAAAGACCGCTTTGTTTTTTGAAGAGAGTTCTTTTTGTATTAAATAAATTTATATCAATTCGGGTTGTTCGATAATCTCCTAAAAGATAATAGCTATTAAACTCCTGCTTGAATTTTTTATCAGAAAAACCGTAACTGAATGACAAAGTGGAATTCAATCTGTTATCAAAGAGTTCATTTGCAAAAACGCTAAAATCAATTGCGTGACCTTCAACCCGGTTAAAATGATACATTCCTATCGGAGCTGAAATTGAAATCCTGTCAGAAAGATTTATTTTTGAATTCAGAAATGAAAATTCATCCCAGAATTTTTTAGGAATATTTTGTAAACTGTCAATGATTCTGTAAGCTTCAAGTTCTTCTTCTGTGTTTGGAATTGTTTGAATCGAATTCCAGTATTCCGGATTTTTCTTATCCGCCTCAGGTAAAACAGAAATCACTGCTTTTGAGAACACGCTTTCGTCAATCAAAGAATTGATTTTATAATTAAAAAGAATCGTATTCAACTCAAATCCGAAACGGGCTAAACCAAGAAAATTAGCTTTGACTAATAGTCGGTAATCCACAGGCATCATTATATTATCGAATCTATCAAACTGTTGAATAATCTCAACAGACTCAAACAATCCTCCGAAGTTTGCTGCTTTGTTCAAAAACAAATCAACACGAAGTAATTCATAAGAGTTCTCGAGTATAAATATTTTACCAACAAATCCGGGATCAAGAGAGTCATTCGGTTCAATATGAATTTGATAAACTTTCTCATTATTTATAGCTGTAAATCTTTCAATGTAGAAATAATAATAAGTCAGTGCATCATCGGATAAAATCCCTGTGAGGTTTCTACCGAAAAAATTTATTTCATCGTTATAAAAATTCTGAACAAGTCTTCCACCTGTTAAAATATTTACTTGAGGAGGGAAGTTTGAAGATTGCTTCCGTGCGAGGATAATTTCTTTATAGAATCTTGGTCTGGCAAAAAATCCCTTACTATGGCTCTCTAAAACTCCAGTAACTTTTAGTTGTGCAGTATCAGATTCACCGACATTAAGATTAAGTGCATTAGAAGAGGCCGTAATGAAATTTGTACTTTTGATTGTTCCCTTTGCGAAGGACTCAAATTCGTAATTATTGATTTGCTTTTCTCTTTCTTTTCTTTTTTCAATTGCTTTTCTGATAATTTCCAGAGCGGGATTTTCTCCCGGTTTGACAACTACTTCAGGCAAGTAAATTTCTGTAGGTCTCAACACAATCTTTAAATCCGAAATTTCTTTATTTAATTCAACTGATAAAGTGTCTGCAATGTATCCAATGTAAGAGGCAATTAAAGTGTATTTGCCGGCTTCAAGTTTTAACTCAAATTCACCAGCTGAATTAGAGGATGTTCCCAGGGTAGTCCCAGCTACTCGGATATTTGCAAAGCTTAGAGGAGTTCTGTTCCCTTTATCCTGAATTTTTCCTCTGATTGATAAAAGTTGTGCGTTGATTTGAGGTTGTAATGTTAAAACCAAAATAAACAGTAAACTCAGAGAGATTTTATTCATAAAAAATTAAAGTTTATTGTTAGAATATTTATAAATCAATTACTTATTTTTGTTCAGCAAAATAATTTAAGGATATCACAATGAAAACTAAAATATTTTTAGCTATTATAATTTTAATTGCTTTCACTGCAAACATTCTTTCACAGGAAAAAGAATCCACAATTGACCCAAAAGAAATTATAAGTAAATATATTACTGCAATTGGCGGAGCGGAGAACTTAAAAAATATCAACGACAGAACCACAATCATGCGTGGCACTGCTATGGAGCAGACAATAACATTGATTATCAAACAAAAAGCTCCGAATAAATTCAGACAGGAAATAAAAGTTGCAGGGATGGATCAGGTTTTAATTTTTGATGGAGAAAAAGCAGTTATGAAATTTGCTGATCAGAAAATGGACGTACCTGCAGAACAACTTGCTCAACTAAAAATTGAGTCCGCAATGGAATTGCTGCTTAATCCCGAGGATTATGGCGTTACTTTTAGCTACGAAGGGACAGAGAATGTAAATGATAAACCCTGTCATATTCTTAAACTTACTTCTGAAAGTGGTGTAACTTCAAAATATTATTTTGATGACGAAACTGGTTTGAAAGTCCTTGAGAAAAAAAATACCCAAACTCAGATGGGACCGATGGCGCAGACAATTGAATATTCCGACTATAAAGAAGTCTCCGGAGTGAAGTTCCCGCACAAATTAAAACAATCCTTCGGACCTCAAACTGTAGAGGTAAATGTAAGTAGTATTAAAATCAATACCAATTTATCGGATGATATATTCACGATTTCTGAATGACCTCAAGAAAATATTCAGCAATTGTATTTGATTTAGGTCAGGTACTCATTCCATTTGATTATCAGATTTTTATAAACTCTCTCAATCAGCATAAATCAGGATTGGGAGAGTTTTTTGTAAAAATTTACAAAGAGAATTATCATATCCATAGAGATTTTGAAAAAGGTAAAATACCTGAAGAAAAATTTATTGAAACGATGCTTGAATGGGCTGAACAAAAAATTACTGCTCAACAGTTTTGTACTTACTGGTCTGAAATATTTTCCTTAAATGAAGATGTAATTAATTTGTTGCCGGTTTTGAAGTCGAGATTCAAATTATATCTATTGTCAAACACAAATTCGATCCATAAAAAATATGGCTATCAACATTATGATTTTCTGAAAATGTTTGACAATCTTTTTCTATCTCACGAAGTTGGATATGTGAAACCAGAGAAAGAGATTTATCAAGCTGTTGAAAAATATTCCGGATTACCAGCAGAGGAGCTTATTTTTATTGATGATATTAAAGAATACGTTGATGGTGCAAAAAATTTAGGCTGGGATGGAATTCAATTCATAGGCTATAATAATCTTGTGGAAGAATTAAAAATCAGAAATATTTTGTAATAAATATGGAAGTAATTCACGATAAAGAAAATCATTCTTTCGTAATAAAAATTGAAAACGCATCATCTTATGTCTCTTATTCATTAAGTGGCAAAATGATGGAATTATATACAACCTACACACCGCCACAACTAAGAGGAAGAGGACTAGCTGAAAAAGTTGTTAAAGCTGCTTTGGAATATGCAAAGGAAAATAATCTCAAAGTTGTTCCTACCTGCTCATATGTTCGGGTTTTCATTCAAAGGCATCCTGAATATAAATCTTTAACTGATTAAAATCTGGAGTGATTATGAAAAAATCTTTAGCAATCAATTTTGCTTTTATATCAATTATAAGTTTATTCTTTGCTGATAGTTCCTTTTCACAGAACAAAGAATTAACATTTCAACAGGTTTATCTTTTTTCAGAGCCAAGATTATTCAATTCTCCGTTGCAGATAATCAAGTGGCTTGACGATGAAAATTATTTGATACAAAAAAGAAGTCCCTCTTCAATGATCGTGAAAGTTAATGCTAAAACTGGTGAAGAGGAAACAATCATTGACTTTGCTGCTTATGATGATATTCTACTTGAATATGAACTTACGATGGATAGCAGAATCGCAAACTCATCTGATTACAAAGGCTATTTATTTAAGAAGGATGATAATTTTTATTATTTCAATGTTGATGATAAAAAGCTCATTCAGTTAACTAATCAGAAAGGTGAAAGAAAAAATCCGACTTTTTCTCCTGATGGAAAGAAAGTAGCATACACGATGAACAATGATTTGTATTATTCGGATATTGAAAAGCAAAAGGAAATTCGTTTGACTTTCGATGGTTCTGAAACTATTAAAAATGGTTATGCTTCCTGGGTTTATTATGAAGAAATTCTCGGAAGAGCTTCCAATTATCGCTCCTTCTATTGGTCACCAAATAGTGAAATGATTGCTTTCTTGAAAACAGATGATTCTCCAGTTCCAAAATTTCCACTCTACATCGCTGATGGAAGCAGAGGAAAACTCGAATGGGAGCATTATCCAAAAGCTGGTGAACCAAATCCAAATGTAAGTCTTCATATTGCTCATTTGAAAGATAACAGCATAACTTTTGTCGAAGAAGATACAACAATTGATCAGTACACTGCTTGGGTATTTTGGACACCTGATAGTAAAGAATTATTTTATCAAGTTTTGAATCGTGGTCAGGATCATCTTCAATTACTTGCGGCAAATCCCTCTACAGGTAAAAGCAGACTCGTTTACGAAGAAAGACAATCATCTTTTGTAGAATTTTTTGAAGATATTCACATATTAAAAGATAATCAGGGTTTTATTCTTCGTTCGGATAAAGATGGTTTCAGACATCTTTATCTTTTTGATATTAACGGAAAGCTCAAAAAGCAATTAACTAATGGTAATTGGACGGTTACGAAGATTGTTAATGTGGATGAAAAAAATAAAAAAATTTATTTTGAAGGGAACAAAGATAACTCTCTTGAAAATCATCTGTTTTCAGTTGACTTTGAAGGAAAGAATTTAATTAAATTAACAAAAGTTGAAGGAACACATTCAACGAGAGTGTCTGAACATGGAGCTTATTTTATTACAACTTACAGCTCTATTTCAAATCCCGGATTTACAGAACTTTACGATTCAGCAGGAAATAAAGTGAGAACTTTATTAGAGCGAAAAAAAGAGATTTTTAATGATTATAAATTTGGGACAGTAGAGTTATTCAAAATTAAAACTTCTGATGGAATAGAATTACCAGCAATGTGGACTTTGCCAGCAAACTTTGATATATCAAAAAAATATCCTGTTCTGTTCTCTATTTATGGAGGACCAGGAGGAAAAGATGTACGAAATTCTTTTTCAATGTTTCTAGATAGATTTTTTATTTCACAAAATGATATTATTTATTTTGTTGTTGATCATCGTGGCAGCGAACACTTTGGTAAAAAAGGAATGGCATTGATGCATAGAAATCTTGGCAAATGGGAAATGAATGATTACACTGAAGCGGTGAAATATCTTAAAACGCTTCCGTTCGTTGATACAACAAAAATCGGAATTACTGGTGGTAGTTACGGTGGTTACCTCACTTGCCTTGCTCTCACTTACGCATCTGATTATTTCACTCACGGAGTTTCTGATTTCCCGGTAACAGACTGGAAATTGTATGACAATATTTATACAGAAAGATATATGGATACCCCTTCAGAAAACCCGGAAGGTTATAAATTTGGCTCAGCCATTTCACATGCTGATAAATATAAAGGATACTTGTTGATTACACACGGAAGTCTTGATGATAATGTTCATATGCAAAATACAATTCAGCTTGCAGATAAACTGATATCATTAAATAAAGATTTTGAAATGATGATTTATCCAAATGAAAGACATGGTTATGGATTTCCCAAAAGAAATCATCAATATAGAGAGTATATACAATTCTGGTTTAAACACTTTTTGAATAAAGAATTCAAAATAGAGTAAATACTTATTAAAGAGTCATTTCAATTTTATAACGAAGTTTATCAATAACTTCTTGAAGATATAAGTCTGACTCAATGTTCTTTTCGATAAGATTACAGGAGTGAATTACAGTAGAGTGATCTCTTCCTCCAAAATAAAGCCCGATTGTTTTAAGCGAGTTGCTTGTATATTCTTTTGAAAGATACATTGCAATTTGTCTGGCGAAAACAA
>CAKZLD010000066.1 GCA_937125135.1 uncultured Ignavibacterium sp. | reverse complement strand
GTCATCAGTGTGCTATTTTGAAGAATAAGAATAAATAAAACTAACCATAAAAAAACAGGAGGTTAAAATGAACTCATATACAAACACAAAGCAAAATGTAATGATGTTTCTGTTTGTTCTGATAACAGCGGGATATACTTGTACAGGATAGAAGTAATCGGTGAAGGGAATATTCCGGTTTACACGAAGATGAGGAAGATGGTATTGGTTAAATAATCTTCAACTTATTTCATACCCTCTAGGCGGTTACTAGTAAAATGGAAACTGCCTTTTTTTATAGATTTTGCCAACCTCAAACTTAACACTCAATTAATACCTACTTAACATTCTCTTAATATTCAGAAGCTACTTTTGGACGTCGAAATTAATTCATTACAAGGAGAGAGAAATGTTAAACAACATTTTAACAAACCATTTTATGCAAGGTTTTTACTTAAAATTTCTAGTACTTTCAACTTTATTAATCAGTACTACTTTTTCCCAAAGTGTATCTATTTCAGGTACTGTTACCGATGCGACTAATAACGAAAGTCTCATTGGAGTGAATGTATTAATTGAAGGTACCACAATTGGTGCAGCTACCGATTTAGATGGTAAATATTTCATTAGGAATGTCCCTGATGGGAATTATAATCTAATTTTTTCAATGATCGGATACTCAAAACTCATTGTTAAAAATGTTAAGATACCCCAGACACTTAATGTTTCCTTGAAGCCAGAAATATTAGAAACTGCTGAAGTGGTTGTAACCGCAGAAGCACTTAAGACAACAGAAGCATCAGTTTTGAAAATACAAAAGAACTCATCAAGTATAGTTGATGGAATGAGTTCGGAATTGATTTCAAAGAATAATAGCTCAGATGGAACCGATGTGCTAAAGAGAATGACTGGTGTTACAATTTCAGATGGTAAATATGCATTCGTCAGAGGTGTTGGTGATAGATACAATAATACTTTATTAAATGGTGCAGTTTTACCTAGTACAGATCCTGAGAAAAAAAGTTTCGCTTATGATATTTTCCCTGCAAACCTTATTGAAAATGTAATCACCGCTAAAACTTTTACTCCAGATAAACCAGCTGACTTTACCGGAGGACTTGTTCAAATCAGTACTGTTGAATTTCCAAATAAATTCACAATTGATTTCAGCAGCTCTGCAGGATTTGTTACATCCACAACTTTTTCAGAATTCAGAACTTATCAGGGCGGTAATAGGGACTTTTTAGCTTACGACGATGGAACAAGAAAATATCCTTCTTTAATTAACTCCACACGAGTTGTACGAGGAAATTACTCAGAAAATCAGTTGCAGGAAATTGCTTCTTCTTTTAAGAATAACTGGAAATTAAACTCGATCAATGCTCCGTTAAATAGCAGTTATAAATTAAGTGTTGGAGATAATTACAGAATTGGTGAAGATATTTTTGGTTATATCGCATCACTTAATTATTCATCAAGTTATGAATCCTACCAACGAGAAAGAGCCTTTTATGATTTTGATGGTGCCAGATTTAATTATGTCGGACTTTATTCAAATCATAATATTATGTTGGGGGGGATGCTTAATCTGAGTTACAAATTCTCAGGGAAGAATAAAATAACTTTCAAAAATGTTTTCAATCAAAATGCTGATGATGAAACTACTATCAACAAAGGTGAGTATCGTTATGCCGGTCAATACAGAGAAATAACAGCACTAAAATATGTTTCAAGATCTTTAAGGTCACATCAATTAGGTGGTCAACATTCATTCACTCCTGCATTTCTATTTGATTGGGGACTTTCTTATTCAAAGTCTGTTCGTAATGAACCTGACTTAAGAAGATATGTTTATGCACGCGATATAGAAGAACCTGAGACTCCTCTGAGTTTAATTTTAGATCAATCTTTAGTTACTAGATTCTTCGGTGAATTAACTGACAATGATTATGGATTGAATTCAAATTTTTCAATCAAACCATTCACCAATCCTAATCTTCCAAAAATATCTTTCGGATTATTGCTTAATTCAAAAGACAGAAAATTTGATGCAAGAATATTCGGATTTAGAAATGGAATAGGTGGTAATTTTATTGAAGAACAAAAGACTCTTTTACTTCCAATTGAGCAAATTTTCGTTCCACAGAATATCAGACCTGATTTTATAACAATTACAGAAATAACTCTTCCATCAGATAGTTATACTTCCGAGCAGAAAGTTGTAGCTTCGTATATTATGATTGATCCACAATTGACAGATAAATTAAAAGTCGTTACAGGTGTTAGATTTGAGTATTCACAGCAAATATTGAACTCACAAACAATTACAAATGATCCTGTAAACGTAAATACAATCTATCGCGATTGGATGCCGAGCTTGAATATTATTTATCAATTCACTAATGATATAAATCTGAGATTGGGTTATAATAAAACCTTAGCAAGACCTGAATTCAGAGAAATTGCTCCGTTCACTTATTTTGATTTTGTAGCTAATGAACTTGTTCAGGGAAATCCTTCTCTCAAAAGATCTTTGATAGATAATATGGATTTGAGATTCGAATATTTCCCAACAGGAAGTGAATTATTTGCTGCAAGTTTGTTTTATAAGAGCTTTAAAGATCCTATTGAGTTAATACTTGTTGCTTCTTCGAGCAATGAACCAATTCGTTCTTTCGCAAATGCCAGAAGTGCTAAAAACTTCGGTGTTGAGTTAGAAATAAGAAAAAAATTAGATTTTTTAACAGATTTATTTGAGAATCTTTCGATTGTAAGTAATCTGAGTTTTATCAATTCAAGAATTAAATTAGATAATTCTTCTGAGTCAAATTCATTCCAAAAATCAGACAGACCTCTTCAAGGTCAACCAAATTATATCATCAATTTTGGATTTTACTTTGACAGTGTCGAGCTAGGTTTAAATTCTTCTATTACATATAACAGAGTTGGAGATAGAATATCAAAGGTTGGAGTAAATGATCTTGGTGATATTATAGAAAAACCTGTTGATCAAATAGATTTTATGATTTCTAAAAAATTCTTTGGAAGTTTCTCAGTAAAATTTGCTGTAAAAGATTTACTAAACCAAAGCAAGACATTCATTCAAAGAACAAAAAACGGCGACAAAACAGTTGACTTATACAATCAGGGAAGAAGTTTTTCATTAGGATTTTCGTATCAACTATAACTATAAACAAAAAAGGGATCGCATATGAAAAAAATGTTCATTATTCTCATTGCTCTTTTTGCAATCACTGAGTTCGTAAATGCTCAGATTGTAATTCAAGGTGATATTACTACTAATACCACCTTTACCAACAACAATACTTATTTATTAAGAGGTATTGTTAGAGTTCAGTCTCCCGCTACTTTAACTATTCAGCCAGGAACTTTAATAATTGGTGAGAATGCAACTCAAGGTTCATTAATAATTAAGCCTGGAGCAAAAATAATTGCAAACGGAACAAGACAACAACCGATTGTTTTCACAAGTCAATTTGCTTTACAAGGTTCAACCAGACCACCAACGTATGGCGACTGGGGCGGAATAATTGTATTAGGTAATGCAAGAATAAATGTTCCCGGTGGAACAGCTCAAATTGAAGGACCAGGCGACGTGTACGGTGGTACTAATGATGACGATAGTAGTGGAGTAATGAGATATGTTAGAATTGAATATCCTGGTATTGCTTACTCTCCAAACAATGAAATTAATGGTTTAACACTTGGTGGTGTTGGAAGAAAAACTGTTTTCGAATACATTCAGGTCAGCTATTGCGGTGATGACTCTTTTGAATGGTTTGGCGGAAATGCAAATGCAAAATATTTAGTTGCTTTCAGAGGATGGGATGATGACTTTGATACAGATTTCGGATTTTCTGGTAAATTACAATTTTTAGTAAGCTTCAGAGATCCTGCTATTGCAGATCAATCACAATCAAATGGATTTGAATCTGATAATGATGGTTCAGGTTCTTTAAATACTCCAATTACTTCGCCAACCTGGTGGAACGTAACTTTAGTTGGGCCGAGAGCAGATGCAAATACAACAGTAAACTCTCTTTATAGAAGAGGAATGCATTTGAGAAGATCATCAAGAAATAAAATATCAAATGCTTTGATTATGGGATGGCCAACAGGAATAAGATTGGACGGTGCTAATACAATACAAGCTTTGATTGATAATAATTCGTGGGTAAGAAATAGTATCATTTCAGGTTGCCCTACTGCTATGGATACAGTAAGTGCTGGTAACTTAAATTTCAATATTGCTAACTGGTGGACAGCATCAAACGGAAGAACTTTCACAAATAATTCTGAAGTTATGTTAACAAATGCATTTAATCTATCTAATCCTAACCCTATGCCGATGACAGGATCACCTGCTTTAACCGGTGGTGCAACTCCTCCGAACGATGGTTTCTTTGATCCATCAGCAACTTTCGTTGGCGCATTTGGAACGACCAACTGGATGGAAGGTTGGACAAACTTTAATCCAAGTGGTTATGTTTTGTCAGCTAAAGAAGTAGTATTAAATAACATTCCAACTGACTTTACTCTTTCTCAAAACTATCCAAACCCGTTTAATCCTTCAACAAAAATTATTTATACAGTTGCAGAACCAACTCAAGTAAAAATAACTGTAACAAATTTCCTCGGTCAAGTAGTTGAAGAGTTGGTTAATGATTACAGAGAAAGAGGTACTTATGAATTAACTTTTAATGCTGAAAATCTTTCATCAGGATTATACTTCTATACTTTAGAAGCAGGTAATACAAAAATTTCAAAGAAAATGACTTTGGTTAAATAAGATCTCCTCTCTCCTTCGACAAAGGGCGTTGCTTATGGCGGCGTCCTTTTTTATTTTAAACGGGAGATAATTGTATTTATGATTAAAATTATTCCAATAATAATTCTATTTCCTTTATGTCTCATTGCTCAATCAAGCTCAGAGTATTTTAAAGCTTTAAATAATATTAGTGCTGACTCAATCAGAAAACATCATTTATACCTTGCAAGTGATGAATTAGAAGGAAGAGGTCTTGGTAGTAGGGGAATAGAATTATCAGCAAATTATATATCTAATCAATTCTCATATTCTAATCTTAAAAAGATTCCTAAGAAGAATAGTTATTTTCAGGAAATACCTATGCGTGGAAGTAGAATACTGGAAAACTCAGAATTAGTGATTTTGTATGAAGATTCAATAATTAATCTTAAATATTCTGAAGACTATTTTTTATATAAACTTGGTCAACAGACATTTATTCCACAACCTTTGGAAATTGTATTTGTTGGATATGGAATTATTGCACCTGAATTTGATTATAATGATTATCAGACTGTTGATGTTGAAGGAAAAATTGTTGTATATCTTGACAGTGAACCTTACTCTGAAGATTCTGATTTTTTTAGTGGATATCTTCCGACAAGATATAGTCAACCCGAAATGAAAAGAAGAATTGCAATATCAAGAGGTGCTGCAGGTACGATTTTAATACCTATTGAACGCTATACTGACTGGTCAGTAGTTCAACGTGATTTTGATATTGAAGATGTGATTTTAGCTTATGATTTTACAAGTAATCTAAATATTATTCTTAATCCTCAGAAAGCTGAATTGATTTTTAAGGATTCTAATTATTCATTTGAAGATATACTTCAAATGCACGTGAGACATAAAATCAAGTCTTTTAAACTGAATTCTAAATTGAAGTTTAAAGGAATTTTTAAGGAAAGAAGTTTTATTGAAAAAAATGTGATTGGAACAATAGTCGGCACTGATAAAAAATTAAAGGATTCATACATAATTGTATCTGCGCATTATGATCATCTTGGAATTGAAAAACCAATTAAAGGCGATTCGATTTATAATGGTGCATTAGATAATGCAATAGGTGTTTCAGTAATGCTTGAAATTTCACGCGCGTTGAGTTCGTTAAAACTTAAAAGGTCGGTAGTTTTTATTGCTACTACTGGTGAAGAAAAAGGTCTTTTAGGTTCAATTTACTATACTGATAATCCTATTTATCCGCTTTATAAAACAATAGCTAATTTGAATATAGATGGAATTGCTTTTTTTAGAGACTTCAAATCAATTTTACCGTTGGGAAGAGAATATTCAAGTTTAGGTGATAATTGTTTAATGGTTGCAGAAAAGTTTGGATTGACTATTGATGAAATTCCAGATGGATTTTACAAATTCGGAGCGTTTAGTAATAGTGACCACTATGCATTTGCGATGGCTGGTATTCCATCCATTATCATTCTTGAAGGATTGGAAAATAAAACTTTATCACGAGAAGAAGTTAAGAATGAATTTATTGATTACTATGTTAACAGATATCATTCTCCATTTGATGATTTAAATCAAAATATTGATTACATTGCTGCTGAAAGACACGCTAAGATTTTATTTGATTTTATCTATCAATTGGCGACTAGTAACGAAGTACCAAGTTGGAATGCAGATTCGCCTTTTCTCAAATTCTATTTAAGAAATATAGCTGAAAAAAGATAAGATATGCGGATAAATTTATTTATTGTTCTATCAGTAATTTTATTTAATTATAGCTGCACCGTTATTAAATCTACAGAAAATGTAATTATAATTTCTGGCTCTGATACTATGTACGAGCTTAATGAAAATCTTGCGAAGGAATTTATGAAAGAACATCCTGAAATATCTATTTATGTTAAAGGAGGTGGTACGAGATTAGGAATTTATGATTTGATAAATGATAAGTGTGATATTGCCGCTGCTTCAAGAAACTTGAAACCTGAAGAATCAAAGTTATTAGCTGATTATTATGGGGCATTAGCATTAGTTTATTTAATTGCAAAGGATGGATTAAGCATTTATGTTAATCCAAAAAATTTTGTGAATGATTTAAGTTTAGTTCAGATAAAAGAAATATTTTCAGGTAAGATAAATAATTGGAACCAAGTCGGTGGTGAAGACAAAGAAATTAATGTTGTAACTCGTAATCCAAACTCAGGAACTTATTTATTTTTTAAGGAGCACGTTTTGGATGGAGAGGAATATACAAAGAATTCGATATCATTTAACTCTACAAAAGATATAACTAAATATATCAGTGAAAATTATTATGCAATTGGTTATGGAGGTATGAGTTATACTGAAGGGGTTATTCAAATAAAAGTGAATGGAATAGAGCCAAGTGAACAAAATGTGAGGAATGATACGTATCCAATTACCAGATATTTACATTATTTAACAAGGAAATCACCATCAGGGAATGTAAAGAAATTCATTGATTGGGTTCTTTCTCCTAAAGGACAAAACATTATGCGTAAATCTGGTTTTATTTCTCTTTGGGAATATAGGCTTTAGTTAATCATTTTACACTAAAATAATATTCAGATAATTTTCCCTTAATATCATATCACTAATTTCCCTCAGTTAAAAATTATGGTTTAATGAGGAAATGTATTTCTCGAGAAAAAAAAATCAAGATGTTTTTAGTATCAGGAAGATTAAAGAAAATCCATTCAGTGGATTGAATGAATTAAAGACACATAAAAACAAAAAACTGATAATGTTGAAAGAAAGAAAACTCGAGTGGGCGAGTGAATATTATCTGATTTATAATTCAGACAATTTGGAAAATAATTAGTATTAAACTAAAACCTTCTCTTCTGATTTTTTATTCGAATATAAAACTTCTATTTTGATCTCATCCGATTTTGTAATCTTGTGCAAATTACAAGTGATGCTTTTGTTGTTGATTTCAATAAAATTGACACGCAAAGACTCACCTGAATAGCCTTTGATTGAAGCTCCGCCATTGATAAAGTTTAGTCCTTTTCTCTGATAGTATTCATTGTAATGAATATGACCGTGAATAATTAAGTCAATTTTATATTTATTAAACAGACTGAATAATCTTTTCTTCTTGCGAAGTTTCATAGTTTGTTTCTCAATATTCTGCCAAAGACCAGCGATTGAGCGTTTAGTGTTTTTTATTTTATTGAAATGATGATGAAGTGTTGCAATTTTAACGTATCCATCCGAATTGAATTTTTTTAATACCTGCTCAATTTCAAAAAACTGATTGAGTTTAATCTCACCGTTTGAAGCGAAAGGATTTTTTGTAATAGAGTATTCTAAAATTGAATTCATTCCTAGTAGTAGTACTTCGTCGTTTAGTTCTTTTAAGAAAGGATAATTATTGTTTTGGGAAACATATAAGCAATTTTCAAATGTCTCTTCAAAATAGTTATTGAATGAACGAAGTTTTTCGTAGTAATCAACTTTTTTACATCTTGATGGAAAATCAAAAATATCTTCAGCTCTTTGGGGACCGCCAAAAATATCGTGATTGCCGGGAAGTACAGTCAGATATTTTGAATTCAATAATTTTCTTTTATGCAAGTGATTTCGAAGTAATAACCAATCACTTTCATCCGCATTATCAGTTAAGTCACCAGTGATTATCAAATGATCGGCATGGTTAGCAACTATGTAATCAAGTAATCTTTCTATCTTTCTGATGTTTGAATCGGAAAACAATGTATTAAGGTGAAGATCAGAGATGTGTGCAATTAGCATAAAATTTAAGAGATTAATTCAACAGTATTTTCTATAGGTTTTAAGTATCTGGCTCGTTTTGATTCTTTAATGTAAGTAATATCTAAAATTATAAAAGCATCAATACAATTATTAAAATCCGGATCAATACTGAAATCAACAAAATTAACTCCCTCATTTAAGCATATATCAGCATACTGTTTAAACAAAACAGGAACAGAAAATCCGAGAATTTTTAATTGTGATTTCAGTATTCGTAATTCCTGTTCGTAATTATCAGCATTAAAAAGTTCTTTTAGTTCTGAAATCTTTTTTTCTGAGAGGGCAAATTTATTTTTAGAATAAACAAGATTATTATTTTTAGAAAACCATTTAGTGTAAAAGTAAACGATTAAGTTTTTTGCATTTTCAGAATAATTATTGCTCATGCTTACTGCACCGAACAGATATCTTATTTCAGGATGAAGAATAAGAACTTTGCCGATTCCTTGCCACAAATAATCTAATGCAAGTGAATTCCAATATTTTGATTGTATGAAGCTTCTTCCCAACTCAATTGAGTTAGGTAAAATTCTTTTTAAATTGTCTGAATAATCGAATAGAGATGAAGTATAAAAACCTTGAATTCCAAATTCAGAAAGAACTTGACCACCAAATGCAAATCTATAAGCTCCAACTATTTCTAAATTATCATCATCCCATAATACGAGATGTTTATAATGTTTATCATACACATCAAAATCTTTACTTCGGCCTGTGCCTTCTCCTACTTTTCTAAAGGTTATTTCCCTTAATCGTGCAATTTCACGAACTACATCTTGTCCATTGGAGTAATTAACAAGATAAATCTTTTTGCCATCAGTAGTCTGACCAATAAATTCACTGTTATTTAATTGCATCTTGATTTTTTGTTTATCAACGGGTTGAATAACTGTTGACTCTGTTTCAAAAATGCCGGGTTTATTCTTAGCAATTCTATATAAATGCTTTCTTAAAGATTTTGAAAGATGATTTGCATTAAAATATTTAGTGGATAATGCTTTAGGTGAAATCAAATTTCCAATTTTTAATTCAATAGTTTTCTTTTCCTTATTCATCAGTTCATATGGAAGAAGAAACATAGAAAACTTTTTCGAAATAAAAGAAACGAAATAAAATAAGAGAGAGTTTCTTCCTTTAACATAAATCGGTAGAACAGGTGCTTGAAATTTATCTGAAAAATAGACTAAACCTTTTTTCCATTGAGAATCTTTTATGCCATTTAAACCCAATCTGGATACTTCACCAGCAGGGAATAATATGATTGCAGATTCTTCATTTATCGCTTTAGCTATTGCCTGATAATTTTCTTTGAATTTTACATTGGAAAAAAGATCAAATGGTAGAAAAAGTTCTTTAAGATTGCTGATATTTAACAATACATCATTAACGATAATTTTAACATCACTTCTTACTGACAACAATAATTTTAATAATATTAAGCCATCCAGCCCCCCAAATGGATGATTTGCTACGACAATTACTCGTCCTTCAGAAGGAATTTTTTCTCTATCGCGTTGAGAAATTATGTAGCTAATATCGAAGGTTTCAAAAAATTCATCAATGAATTCTACTCCAAATTTTTCATTATTAGCTTCAATGAAATTATTAATCTTTTTGAGCAGAAATAATCGCTCTAAAAAAATAATTATTGAATTCCTGATGAATTTGGGAAATTTGGTCTCTAACGAAGGAATTTTAGAGACAAGTATTTTTTCGATATCTATTTTATTCATATTGAAATAAAATTTAGTCTCAAGATAGAATAGAATTGTTATTTAAATTTTATCGGAATGTTAAGAGAAGATTAAGTCTAATCAGATTGCTTTTTGCCAAATCTTCTAAAAGCAAAAAGTGTTTGACTAAAATAATTATTCGGGAAAAAAGTTTTTAATCCATACTCATCAGGTTTACTATCGGGTAAGTATGCAGTGCCAAATAACCAATCCCAAACAGCTAACTTAGTTGCAAAATTTCTATTTCTTCCTTTTCCTGTTGAATGATGCCAACGATGCATTTCAGGTCCATTGATGATTTTCTGAAGCCAGCCAGTTTTTACATCAATATTTGAGTGGATATACATTCCCCAGACAGCACTTATCAATCCTTTGTATGCTACAACTTCAGGTGGTGACCCTAGAAGAATTATAGGAGCGAATTCAACTGTTTGGTTTATTAAAATTTCGAGTGCGTGAGAACGAGAACCCGATAGCCAATCAACTTTTTTGGGTGAATGGTGTGCTTCGTGAATTCTCCACAACCATTTATTATTATGTTGCCAGCGATGCATAAAGTAAATATAGATGTCATGTGTTACTGTGAAAAAAAAGAGTTGAATCCAAATGGGAACATTTGCAAGTAATTTTAATCTTGATAAACCGGTTGAAATGTCAATAAAATTTATTATGTAACCAAAAATTATTATTGAAAGGATGTAGCTTTGAGCAATTGTATAAAGAGCCAAGTCATCAAAAAATCCTTCTCTGAGAACTTCCTGACCTTTTGTGTATGGAAAAATTCTTTCAAGAATAACAAAGAAAATTGCTGAACCGATTATTCCCAACATTGAAATTTTTTCATAAGGTGCGAGATTGTTGATGTATTCGCTAACAAATGAAAATATTCCGTTTAGGAATTCCATTTTTATTTAACTCTCCTAAGTTTTTTAATCTGAGCCAATTCACTTTCATAGACTTTTTTAATACCATCACCAAGTGCTAATTCGATATCTCTGATATTTGAAACTAATCTTTGAATTCCACCCACTTCAACAGAAGCAGCTTGGTCAGTTCCCCACATAGCTCTATCGAGAGTTATATGGCGTTCAACGAAATTTGCTCCGAGGGCAACTGCAGCCCATGTTGGAGCTAATCCAACTTCATGACCAGAATATCCAATTGGAATATCCGGATATTTTTCTCGTAGAGTAGTAATCATTTTAAGATTTAGTTCTTCGAGTTTACATGGATAAGAAGAAGTTGCATGAGCTAAAAGTAAATTTTCTTTACCAAAGAAATCAACAGCTTTTTCAATTTCTTCCATAGTTGACATTCCAGTTGACATCATAACTGGTTTATTGAGTTTTTTATGTTTATCTAATAATTCTATATCAGTCAAGGAAGCAGATGGAGTTTTATAAATAGGGGGATCAAATTTTTCAATAAAATCTACGGAAGGCTCATCCCAGCAGGATGCGAACCAAATGATATCAAGTTCTTTACAAAATTTATCTAAAATCTCGTATTCTTTTTCACCGAATTCAACTTTGTGTCTGTAGTCAATGTAAGTCATTCGTCCCCATGGAGTATCGCGTTCAATATTCCATTGATCTTTCGGGACACATAATTCAGGAGTGCGTTTCTGAAATTTCACTGCATCACAGCCAGCGTATTTCGCCCCCACAATCATTTTTTTAGCAATATCTAAATCGCCATTATGATTTATACCGATTTCTGCAATAATGAAAGTAGGATGGTTATCGCCAATAAATTTATTACCAATTTTGATTTCTCTTTTTGTCATTTTTTATTCTCAAGTTTTAATGATATGATAAGTTCTGCTAGTTCTCTGAAAGCTCCGTAACCTGCTTTAGCTTCGCATATATAATCAGAAATTTCTTTAATGAAATTCATTCCATCATTTGGAGTAGCTTTGAATCCACATTTCTGCATTATTTCATAATCATTCGAATCATCACCAATATAAGCGATATTTAATTCTTCTATACCATTTTTCTTTTTGATTTGTTCAAGCACTTCGAGTTTATTTTTTACTCCGAGATAGACTTCGGTAATCTTTAATTTTTCTGCTCGAGTCTTAACCGTTCCAGAGTGTTCACCGGTAATGATTACCGTTTCAATGTTTAACAGATTTCTTAATCTTTCTACTCCCATACCATCTCGGATAGAAAATCTTTTGAAAGCTTCTCCATTAGATGAATAATAAATGCCAGTATCAGTTAAAACTCCATCAACGTCTGTAATGATTAATTTGATATTTTTTATTTTATTGGAAAGATGTTGATTGTTCTTTGCTAAATTTTTATCAACTACCATGCAGTCCAACCTCCGTCAACAACTAGATTTGCACCGGTCATATAAGCGGACGCATCACTTGCGAGAAAAACTATTGCACCTTTGTAATCATCTGGTTTAGCCATACGACCAAGCATTGTTTTTTTTGAGTAATTATTAATGAAAAATTCGTCTTGCTCATTTTCAACGCCACCGGGAGTTAATGTATTTACTCTTATATTATCCTTTCCCCAATATGAAGCGAGATATCTTGTGAAATTTAGTATTGCACTTTTTGTAGCAGGGTAGGAAGGTGATTTATAGAAATCCTGCGTTCCATCTGGTTTCTGATAAAGCGATTGATCCGGTGCAACCATTCCATAAGTTGAAGCAACGTTAATTATACTTCCGCATTTTCTTTTAGCCATTTCCTTTCCTATAATTTTGCTACAAAGGAATACTCCAGTAAGATTAACATCAATTGATTTTTGCCACATCTCTAAAGGATAGTTTTCAAATTTTGATAACTCTCCAGCAGTTTGTGGATTTTCAAACATATCATTTATTGCAGCATTGTTCACAAGTACATCAATCTTACCGAATTTTTTGATTGTAAGTTCAACAAGATTTATAATTGATTTTTCATCCGTAACATCAAGCTCACTTCCGATAGATTCTGTTGGTAATTCTTTAGCAAACTCTTCACATTCTGTCTGATGCAAGTCAGCTACAACTACATTAGAGCCCGCCTCAGAAAGAGCAAAACAATGATGCCTTCCAATTAATCCTAAAGCACCAGTTACAACAGAGACTTTATTTTTTAACGAGAATAGTTCAAATAAATTATTCATTATTGTTTATTCTTTGGTTTTGTATTGAAGTTCGTGGTTTTTCTAAAAACTGGTTCAACTGGTTCTCCACGTAAATATTTTTTAATATCTTTTTCTTCGACAGCTGTTTTTAAGATAGGCAGAACATCCTTATATGCTTTTAATGTATATTCAATATCATCGTCCGAATGTGAAAATGACATATTATGAAATCCGCCCCAAAGAATTCCACGCTTTATCATTTCTTGTTGAACTAAAGATTTCATCTCCAAAGGATTGCAATCAGATTTTTCAGCATCAAAAGTAATTATAGTTCTGCAATCAAAACCTGAACATTTCGTATAATCCATTCCTAAATCATGTGCAATCGAGTTATATCCGTCCTTTAATTTTCTTCCTTGTTTAGCAAGATATTCAGGAACATTTTTTTCAATTAGTTCTTCAATAGTGGCTTTTGCTGCAGCTAATGAGAGTGCTTCTCCACCAAAAGTAGTAAAAAAGAAAACTTCTTTCTCTAATAAACTCATTACATCTTTTCTACCAGTAAGAATTCCGATTGGCATGCCATTAGCAACTGCTTTGGAGAATGTAGCTAAATCCGCTTTTACTCCAAAATATTCCTGTGCTCCTCCAATTGCTACTCTAAATCCAGTCCACATTTCATCAAATATTAATAATGTGCCATTCTTCGTGCAAACTTCTCTTAATTCCTGAAGGAAATTATTTTTGGGTTCTTCAAAAACAAATGGTTCAAGTATAACGCAGGCAGTATCTTCATCAATTGAGTCAATTACTGAATGAATATCATTGTAGTTGAAAGTAAATGTTAAATCCTGAATTACTTGCGGAATTCCTTTGTTTCTATCAGTAACACTAATGTACCAATCGTGCCAACCGTGATAGCCACAACAAAGAACTTTATTTCGTTTTGTAAATGCACGAGCTAACCTCACCGCAGCAGAAGTAACATCTGCACCAGTTTTACTGTAACGAACAGATTCAGCATTTGGTACAACTTTATTTATAATTTGAGCAACTTCAACTTCCAATGGATGCATTAAAGAAAAAGTTATCCCAGAACTTAATTGCTCTTTAATTGCTTCATCAACTTTATCATAGCAATAACCCAATGATAAAGGACCGACAGCCATTGTGTAATCTAAATACTCGTTTCCATCCACATCCCAAACGTGAGAGCCCTTTCCTTTTTGAAGATATTTTGGAGCAACACCTTTGATGTTTTGACCTGGACCTTTTGCAAGTGTTTGAGTTTGGGCAGGGATGAGTTCTAAAGCAATTTTATATAATTCATCTGATTTAATTATTTCCGGATAATTTTCATTGAAAGAAACAGTATTTGGCATAATTCCTCAAATAATTTTTGTTTGATCAGGAGTAATTGTTTTCAAATCTTTCAGATGATTTCTGTACCAATTTACTCCGATATATTTTTCATTGATTTTTTTTATTTCGGGTTCTGCTTCCAATAAATTTAATATATCCTCTAATGAAAAATAAGGATTATTTGGAAACAAACGTTCATAAACTGTTTTGATAAATTGAAAGTCTTCGGGATAATCAATTGTGAATCTATGTGACATTGAATAATCTAAACCTGTTTCCCAGACTACATTTCCAATTCTGAATTTGTCATTATTTTCCCAAATGTATGGGGTTGTATGTTCTCTCTCGAAATCTTTTTTGGCTTCAAACCATGCTTTTTCTAAAACAGAGAAATTCATAACTTCAACATCATTCCCATCGGGGTAAGTTGCAGGATGTAAATTACTTACATAATCATACTTATCAGAATTTTGTATAAAAAAGTTCAAAACTTTATCAATTATTTTTGGATCAATGAGAGGGCAATCAGAAGGGATTTTTACTACTGCATCAGCTTTATAAAATTTAGCTGCCTGATAATGTCTATCTAATAAATCAGTTAAATTTCCACGAAAAACCTCAAATCCATTTTCATAACATAATTTTTCTAATATATCATCTGATTGTTCATAAGATGTAGCAACAACAATATTATTACTAAATAATGATTTAGCTACTCGCTCTAACTGTCTAATTAATAGGGGCTTATCTATAAGAGGTAATAAAACTTTATTGGGCAATCTTGAGGATGAACATCTTGCCTGAACAATAATTACAATATTCATTATGATCTTGAACCGAGCAATTTCTTTTTCTTAAATAAATCCCAGATTGGATTATAAAATTTGACTGAATCTTTTGATTTCGAAAATTCTAATAATTTTCTTCCTTCCTCGGCAATAAATTTAGCTGAGGTCCCGTCATTCTGTATTGGCATTAAACTTTTGAGAATATTAGTTTCAATATCTGAATAAACTTCTTTACCAAGAGCTAAAGCGAGGTAAACCACTGAGGAATAACGGGTAATCAGAACATCACAATTTGCAATTAAAGGTTCAATTGGACACCCATAATAAACTAATGCTTCAGGGGCGTATTTCTTTATTTCAGCTTCCCGTTTTTTGAAATTTTCATTTGGATGAAGTTTGAAAATCAATTTACGGCCATCTGCAATTTTCTGAGCTTTTCTTATGAATTTTTTTCTGTTCTCATATTTGAAAGTTTCCCGCATATCAGATGTTGCTACTAAAACGAAATTTTTATGTTCAAAATCAGAATTGATAATCGACCTGACGTTATCAAAGTTAGGAATACCTGTTACACGAATTTTTTCAGGTTTTACACCTTTTTTAATGAATAGCTCCCGATAGCCTTCGGAGGCAACACAAAATATATCATACAAATCCGATAATCCTGTCATAGAAGTACTTGCAGCCCATCTAGGGAGTTTGAAGTTTTTCACAATTTTATACCAAAGATTTTCGGGGTCAGTCATTCCTTCCTGAACGAGAATGACTCGTGAACTTCTTATGTTTTGAGGAATTATCAGATCCTGACAAGTAAATACTAAATCATAGTTTCTCGATTTACCTTCATAATCAATTTGTAAATTGTTTGATTCTAAGTATTCTAATGTTTTTCTTTTGAATTCTCCACCTAAAACTGTAAAATCTAATATTCCTAACTTTGTGAGAAATCTGATATATCCATCAGCATAATAGGGAGTAAACCAGAGATTATAATCTTTCAAATGTTCGGAAATACGGTGCATCTGCATAGTCTGGTTCAAAGAACCACCGATGAATAATATGTTTTTCTTCATTTTAGTCAAAATTAGTTATTACTTTTACGTAAATATCAGTTATCGAATTCAATATTACAATGAAAATATGTTATCCATAAGTAAAATAAATATTACCGGAATGTTAAGAAATTGAGTAAAAAGTAATTTTTTTACCATTATAATTATTTGAACTATATTCGCAAAAAAAAATTAGGTAATTATGCGAGCAATCAAACCACCAGCCTTAAAAAAAGGGGACTTGATAGGAATTATCTCTCCAGCCTCGACGCCTGACGAATTATCGAGAATTGAAAATTCTGTGAAATATTTCGAAAACTTAGGTTACTCAGTTGTTTTAGGTCAAAATGTTGGAAAATACAGAGGATATCTGGCTGGCACTGATCAGGAAAGATTGGATGACCTTCATTCAATGTTTTCAAATAAAAAAGTTAAAGCTGTTTTTTGTATCAGAGGTGGATATGGTGCTTTCAGATTACTTGATAAAATTAACTATAAACTCATAAAATCTAATCCCAAAATTTTTGTCGGATATAGTGAAATTACCGCACTCCAAAATGCAATATTTACAAAAACCGGATTAATCACTTTTGCAGGTCCAATGCCTGCTGTTGATTTTGTGAATGAAGTTAGTTCATTTACGGAAGAATTTTTCTGGAAATTAGTTACTTTCAAGAAAAAAATAGGGAGGATTAAATATCCTGCTGAGACTTCTCCACAAACATTACGAAAAGGAATAGTTAGTGGACAAATTGTCGGGGGCAATCTTGCTGTATTAACTGCTTTGACAGGTACGAAATACTTTCCAGATATGAAGAATAAGATTTTAATTCTTGAAGATATAAATGAAGCTCCTTACAAAGTTGATAGGCTTCTAAATCAGTTGAGATTAAATGGTGTTTTCTCAAAAATTAAGGGAATAATTCTCGGTCGGTTTGTTGATTGTTATGAAGATGATGCAAATAAAAAAACACTCACACTTGGTGAAGTAATTGATGATTATTTCTGTCCTCTAAAAATACCTTCGCTTTATGTTTTTCCGCACGGACATATTAAAGATTTTGTAACTATTCCATTTGGATTGAAGATAAAATTAGATTCGGGCAAGCAGTCTGTTGAGTTTTTAGAATCAGCTGTCAATTAGGACTTTCTACATAAGTGAAGTAACCTTTGTTTTTTAATTTATCTTCAATTTGTTTAATTGAACTATCGTTTTTGTAAATTGCAAAAAATGTTGAACCACTACCTGTCATTATAGAAAAATCTGCTCCAGATTCAATAAGTAGTTTTTTTAGCTCTGCTAATTCCGGATAAAAACTTGTAACTATTTCTTCAAAATCATTTCTAATAAATTTTCCCCACATTTCATAATCATTCGGATGTCTTTTAATTATTTCTTTGAGATTATATTCTGATTTTTTCGGTTGAATTTTCGAAAAAGCCCACTTTGTAGAAATATGAATTCCTGGGTTAACTACAAGAATTTTATCGTTAATCTTAAGGTTAATCTTTGTTAATTTTTCTCCACGTGATTCGGCATAAGCCGGTAAATCAAAGAGAAACAAAGGGACATCAGAACCGAGTCTCAATGCAATTTCGCTTAATTCTTCTTTTGATATTTTTAGTTCGAATAATTCATTTATTCCAATTAAGGTGAATGCTGCATTAGAGCTTCCTCCGCCCAATCCGGCACCAATTGGAATTTTTTTTTCTAATTTAACATCAACTAAAATTTTTTTACCCGAGTATTCTTCTAGACTTTTTATAGCTTTCAGAATAAGATTTTCTTTTTCGGAATTAAGAAATTCAGAATTGGAATGAAAAGATAATTCATCTGCTTTTCGAAAAGTTATTTTATCGTGTAATTGTAATGGATAAAATATTGTTTCAAGATTATGATAACCATCATCGCGTTTAGAAACAATGTTTAATCCGATATTAATCTTTGCGAATGATTTAAGTGTTATTTCTCTCATCTAAAAGCTCTTTAATTGATTTTATATCATTTGGATTTGAGCCACAACAGGCACCAATCATACTTGGTGAAAGACTTAACTTGTCCCGAATCAATTCAGCGTAAAAGTTATTTCTTTTATTATTCTCAGATTCAGACTTTTTCCAAAGATTGAGATAAAATCCCCAGTTGAAATCAATTTCCATATTTGAAGTTAATTTATCCAATAATGAGTTAGTAATGCAATTAAAACTTATACATAGGGGATTATAATTTTTTATGAAACTTATTACTTCAATTATTTTTTCTCCGCTTAACAATCTTAAATCTTCGGTGAAATAAAGACTTATTACAAAAGGTATATTATTCTTATTGCAAAATTCACAAATGATTTTAATCTCATCCAGATGACTTTGAGTCTCGTTCAAAATAAAGTCAGCACCATATTCAACTAAACTTTCAATATGATAGCAATGATTTAATTCCAGTTCTTTCTTAGTCGCTTTCCGTTGAGTCTGATAGCAATCTTCTGTCGGAGGATTTGAACCAGCAATAAGAATCGGTAAATTCTCTTTCGCTTCTAAGGCAAGATTCATTGCTATTTTAACATAGTTCTTGAAAACATCAATACCAGCTTGTTTCAGAGCATATGGATTAGTTCTGAACGTGTTAGTTGTTATAATATCAGCACCAGCATTTATGTAATCTTTGTGAATCTGTAAAACAACTTCGGGATTGTACATATTAACTTTAGCTGACCACGAATAATCTTTTGAGGTCAATCCTTTTTGTTCCATTAAACTTCCCATCGCTCCATCTAAAATTAGTGGGCGATTTATTCGTTTTGATAGACTAAACAGGTTAAATTCATTTAAGAAGTTCATTGTATAGTTTCAAATGTTTTTCAAAAAATGGTAAGAATTTTTTCCAAACTTGTTCAAATTCAATATTGTGTAAAGTTGGTTCTTCAGTGATTACACAATCAAATTCTGAGTTAATTGGATGCCATATAATTTCATCCATTTGATACTTAACAAATAACTCAAAAACAGTAATTCCTTTTGCGTCTGCGAGAAATACTGCTGATGTGTCAGGAGTGAAAAGCATATTTAGATTTTGAATTACAGCAGCAAAAAGGTCAAAATCATTAGTAGGATTAAAAATAAATTTTTCATCAATTATTTTTTTTGCCTTATCAAAATCTTTTTGGTGACATATCAGAATAATATTTATATCGTATTCACTCAGTTTATTGATAAGTAATCTAAAATTTTCCGTTCCCCAGAAACGAGCATCGCTACCAGCAGAAATATTGATGCCGAGCAAAAACTTATTCCTATGAAAAATATTTTCAAATGATTCTTTAATCTTATTGATGGAACTTTCAGTTGGATTGTAAATAATTTTTATTTCTTCTTTCGAGTAATTGATTTCAAGAATTTTTAATAAGCTACAAATTCTCTCTGTAACATGATATTTATTTGCATCAGGACGAGGGGTTGTATGAGTAAATATACTTTTATTTGATTTTTCAAGACCGAGCTTGTAATTGCACCTAATAGCTGATATTAAAAAACTTACTGTTGTTGAAACATCATCGTGGGCATCAATTACAATATCGAAATTTCTTGAGTTTATAACTTTCAAAGTCTGAAAAAATCCTTTCAATCCTTTATCGTAAATCATGATTTCATCTATGTCGGGATTGTTATTAAATGCAAAGTAGTTTTTTCTATCAGCTAACACAGAAATATTGCAACAAGTCTTTTGTTTCAACAAATGAATAAAAGGAGTTGTAACGAGAGCGTCTCCTATTCGATTTATTCTGATAATTAAACACTTTGTATCAGAGTTAATTTTTATTTTGTCTGAGGATGATTTTGTTTTTCTACTCAGCCAACTGAGAACTCGCAAAAGAAATTTTCTGATTGAATATTCTATCTTTTTAATCATCTCTTAAAATTAACTCTTTACTCTTATCTAAAATTTCATCAAGGTTCATTTCGTAAAAACATTCTTTATTAAAAGGACATTTCAGTTTATTACAAATGATGCAGTGCAGATCACTTTTAATTACATAATCAGATTTATCGGAAAATGGACCGTGATTTTTCGGTGAAGTTGGCCCAAATAAACCGAGAGTTGGCACTTTCAAAGCTGCCGCGATATGCATTGGCCCTGAATCATTCGCAAGTATCAAAGAGCATTTACTGATCAATCCAGCCATTTGATTAAGATTTGTATGCGGAGATAGAATTACTTCTTCGATTTTATTTTTTATAAATTCTGCATCAGAAAAATCTTCAGGTCCCCATAACATTAAAATTTTACAATCAAATTCCTTCAATAATCTTTCACAAATTTCGACCCACTTTTCTTTAGGACAACGTTTTGAGTCCCACCCACCAGCTGGAATAATTCCAATTACTTTTTTATCCGAAAGATTATTTGAAATGAAAAAATTATCTGCAAAACTTATGTCATTTTCATCAAGATAATAATGAATCTTTTCTGAAATTATTTTTAGTCCAAGAGGTTTTAATAGCTCTAAATTGTGCAGTGCTGAATGTTTATCTCCGCGACCTTTTGTGCCAAGTAAGTTATAGGCGTACTTTCTTCCTCTGTAATCGTAACCAATACGAAATTTGGCTCCGGAAAAAAAAGTGATTTGTGCGGTTTTTGGATTTGACCACAAATCAATAATCAAATCATACTTTTCTTTGCGAACCTTAAGAATAGTTTTTAAAATAAATTCAGATTTATCAAAAGTTAAAACTTTGTTAATCAGTGGATTATTCTTTAATACATCTTTTGCAAAAGATTCAACGAGATAATCAATTTTGGAGTGAATAAAATGTTCTTTCAGATTATCTAGCACAATTGTAGATAGAACAATATCACCGATTCCGCGTGGTTTAATTACTAATATTTTTTTAATTCTCTCTGGATTTATTTTCATTTCGATCAGTCAGAGTTTTCAATGAGCATCGAGCCAATTTTCGCCAATACCAATATCAACTACAACCGGAACTTTAAGTGGAAAAGAATTTTC
>CAKZLD010000065.1 GCA_937125135.1 uncultured Ignavibacterium sp. | reverse complement strand
GGAGTTAAAGCACCATAAATTCTTGATCTTGTCCAAGTAACTCCTCCATCAGTTGATTTCGCAAAACCAATAGCATCTTCTCCACCTGGCCAGTTGTCATAAATAGCAAATGCTACATAAACTTCACCATTAGGTCCTGTCTGAACATTAACACCTTGAGCATGACTACCAGGAGATAAGCTTGAAGATAAATTAATTGATGAGCTCCATGTCTCACCAAAATTTGTAGAATATCTCACCACTGCTTGATTATTATTGGCACCACCAAAATCTGTCCAAGTAGCATAGAGTCTGTTTTCAAATGGACTTCCAACTTTCTTATCTATTGCTAAATGATTTTTATCTGCCAAAGTTCCGGGATTTGGAGCTACTGTGTAAGTTGTCCAGTTTGCTCCATTATTAGTTGAGCGTGAAATTCCCTGTCCATCTGCATTTGATATGTATCCAATGTAAAAATATCCATTTGTTCCAATGACATTAGCGGGATCACCAGAATTAGAAAATGAAGGTTGATCAGTCCCTGACCAGGTTGTTCCTCCATTGACTGTCCAATAAACTCCTGTACCATAGAGAGTAGTTACAGGCCAATTAGTCGTATTAGCTCCAGCGAACAAAACATTATTATTCGTTGGGTGAATGTCAATTGATAATTCTGACTGAGTGGTATTTGTTGTAGGTCTTACTCTGTAATTCGGATATACAACAACATCAAGTCCATTGATATTGAATGTTCTGATTACAGGTTCAGCTTCAATGTATCTGTAATTCGAAAATTCATTAGATGAGCCTTTGGGATCAACAAACACTTTTGACCAGATTTTACTCTCATCTGGTAAAATGTCCTGAGCAAAGGAAATTTTTGCAACCCCGATTATCAGGATAATGCAAAAATTCAGAAGTGAAGTTTTTCTCATTTAGTTTCCTCAGTTTTGTTTTTAGTGATGCGATTATGATTGGATTTAAAAATTACTGGAATGGCAATGTTATTTATCTTCCATTTTTTAACTAACTAATTTTCTTATTCTAAACATAAACAAAAAAAACAATAAATTGTAAATAAAAATTAATAAAATTTTAATGCCTGAGATTATTGTAATTATCGTTGCAGTTATTGTCTTATTAAATCTTCTATGTATAAAAGCATATTTCAAACTAAGAAATTATACTGTTTCGAAATTTAATCAGTTAAAAATTTCATTAATTATTCCATTTAAGAATGAAGAAAAAGTCTTACCTCACTTATTAGAAAGTATTTTATCAGTTGATTACGCAACAGAAAATTTTGAAATAATTCTTGTTGATGATAATTCCACTGATAATAGCATTAAACTGATTGAAGAATTTTCAGTCAAAAATTTAAGAATTATTAAAGCTGAGAATAAAACCATCCCCGGTAAAAAAGGCGCTTTAGAAATCGGTATCAAACAAGCTAATTTTGATATAATCGCAATTACCGACGCAGACTGTATAATTGGAAAAAACTGGTTAAAGAGTATTTCACATAAAATTTCTGAAGGATATGATTTAGTTTTCGGATATTCTCCTTTTATTAAAGGACAAAAAATCATCAGTAAAGTTTCTGCTTACGAAAATCTAAGAAATTTCATATTGTATTTTTTCTCAGTTGAACTCGGATTTCCTTATGGAGCTACAGCCCGCAGCATTGCATTTAAAAAATCAGTTTATATTGAAGTTAATGGTTATCGAAATACTACTGAAACACTGAGCGGAGATGACGATTTATTTATTAGAGAATGTATTAAGAAAAATTTCAAAGTAGGCTATTTTTTGGATAAAGATTCATATGTGCAAACTTATCCATCTGAAAATTTCATAGAATATATCTTTAGGAAAAGCAGACACCTGAAAACTTCTCATCATTATCTTTTAAAACAAAAAATTATTCTCACAGTTTGGTATTCAATAAATTTTATAGCTAATCTTTCAATCTTTTTTATTCCATTAACTTTTTACTTTGTCATTCCATTTGCAGTTAAAATAATCTTAGATCTAATTCTTCTCAAATTAATTAAATCAAAAATTGAACACGACTTTAATTTTAATGAGATAATTTATCTGGAATTTATTTATCAGTTATTAGTAGCAGTAAATTTCATCGCCTCTTTGGTATTAAAAGATAATTGGAAGAAGTCATAAATGTTTTAATTGGAATTTCATTTTAATACTTTTGAATAGAAAAAATAAATTATTATGGACTTGAAATTACTGATTAACAAAGCTATTGAGTCAAAAAAATTTTCATACTCACCTTATTCTAAGTTCAGAGTTGGCTCCGCTCTTCTCACAGAAGATAATAAAATATACACCGGATGTAATGTTGAGATATCTTCATACAGTCTAACGATTTGCGCAGAAAGAAATGCTATCTTTAAAGCTTATTCTGAAGGTGAAAGAAAATTCAAATCAATTGCAATTTCTGCTGACACCGAAGACTATATTTCACCTTGTGGTGCATGCCGCCAGGTGATAACTGACTTATGCGGAAATATTGATGTTATTCTAATCAATGGAAAAGGACAGTACAAAATTTTCAAATCAATTGAACTACTTCCATTTGCATTCAGTGATAAGGAATTAAATAACAGGGAATAAATTATGGAACCGCACGCGATACCAAACGGAACCGGCTGGATAGAAGTCATTGCCGGTTGTATGTTCTCCGGCAAAACAGAAGAATTAATCAAAAGACTCAAAAGAGCTCAAATAGCTAAACAAAATTTAAAAATCTTTAAGCCTGAAATTGATATCAGATACTCATCTGAATCAATTGTATCTCATAGCGAGCAGTCAATGCCTTCAGTTCTTGTAAAAGATCCGAAAGATATACTTTCACTTGCTGAGGAAGCTCAGGTAATTGGAATAGATGAAGCTCAGTTTTTCCCAAATGAACTTGTTGAAGTCTGTATAGAACTCGCAGACAAAGGTAAAAGAGTTATTGTCGCAGGTCTTGATCAGGATTATCGTGGAATTCCATTCGAACCAATGCCTCAATTACTTGCTGTTGCAGAATACATAACTAAACTGCAAGCAATCTGTGTCGTTTGTGGTAATCCTGCAAACCGAACACAAAGAAAAGTTGCTGTTAAGGATAGAGTTGTCGTCGGTGCTTCAGATGTTTATGAAGCCCGCTGTCGTAAATGTCATTACATTCCTGAAGAATCTTAGAGAGAAGATATGTTCATTGAATCATTATTTCGTGGAATCATTGGAATTTTTGTCCTCATCGGGATTGCATTTTTACTTTCAAATAATAAAAAGAAAATCAGTTGGCGATTAGTTCTTGCTGGATTGTCAATCCAAATAATCTTTGCATTATTCATTCTCAAAGGAGAAGAGCTTCGAAAAATTTTCTTCATACTTGGTTGGCCTAAAGATTTTTTTAACGGTGTAAGTTACATCTTTGTTTTAATTCTGAACTTCACAAC
>CAKZLD010000064.1 GCA_937125135.1 uncultured Ignavibacterium sp. | reverse complement strand
GATGAATCCTGCATACATTGTTGAGTTAATCTGAGTCCAGCTTAATCCATTATCAGTTGAACGGAATATTTTACCACCGACAGTACCAACAAGCATATTTCCATTGATGTCATTTGTAATTGAAAGAACTATGTGATTAAATGGCTGAGCATTAAATGGTTGCCAGTTTCCATTCCCACCATTACCACCGCCAGAGCCACCACCCTGATTATTAGTAACTGTGAATACAGCCTTACCATAATCATCTTCATTTGGATTTCCATTGTTTGGATTTGAATCAGGATCGCTCTGGAATGACGCGGTAATTTCAGCTATGTTTGTAACTGAAGTGCTTGCTGGAATATTTCCAACGAAGCAATGGTTATTAAATTGTCCCATTCCGTAAAGATTCTTTGCAATCATTTGACCGTTTTGAACTCCAGAGATGAAGTTAACAGAAGCTTTTGGAGCAAGAATAGAACCACGAACATCTATTCCAACTATTTTCAAAGAATCTGCCTGATAGAAATTGTAAAGAACATTAGTAACATTTGTTCCGATTACTGTTAAACCACCAGTCCACGAAACAAAGTTACCATCAATATTCACAAGCACAACTGAACCATTTGGAACTGTTATTGCAACATTATTAGCAGTAGAAAGTTGTGCACCGCTTACTGAGAATACATTCAGGAATGGATGCGTACCATTAAGATTTAATCCACCCCATTGAAAATCAACTGTTCCGTTTGATGTATAGTTTGATAAAGTAATTGAAAGATTATTCAAATAAGTTTCTGCATTAGCAAAATCAATTACATTATCTTGTCTCAAAGTTCCATGACTAATACTTACTGCATAGGTTGGAAGATTAGTGTAATTAGCATAAACTACATTTCCGCCATATACTGCACCACTTGTGAAGTAAAGATTTCTTCCTACAATCAACACATCTTCGGTTCCATTAGAATTCAGAAGCTTATCTCCAACAGAATAGAAACTTAAATTCGCATCTCTTCCAACTGCCATTTTTCCTTCTGTATCAGATGAAGGCTGATTCAAATTATTAAATACAAATACGTTAAATCCTATTGCGGGACCTAAATCAAAGGAGGAAGAATTTAATAATGTTACGTCAACCTTAACAGAAATAGTCAATGTTGCCGAACTTCCGCTTGCAAGATTTCCAATCCACCAAATTCCTGTTGTTGGATTATATGAACCGTGTGAAGCACTGTTTGATTGATAAATTACACCACTTGGTAGTATGTCTGTTACTTCTACTCCTGTTGCATTTCCTGGACCCGAATTTGTAACTGTAATTGTGTAATTGATTATATCGCCATCTTGTGGATTTGGATTGCTAACAGTTTTTGTTAAACTTAAATCTGCATCTGGTTCATAAGGATTGCATACCCAAGGATACCAATATAAGTCTCTGCCAACTCCATTCTGAACCGGATTTCCATTGCAATCAAGAACATTCAATCCATAATGAATTTCTACTATCTGATCGCCTGGTTGAATTCCTGGCCACCACGCTGTAATGGTAAATGTTGTGTCTTTTGTAATTGGTATAGTTAAATAATGTTCATCATTGCAGTTCCCTGCTCCCGGAGAACAATTATTAACTGGATTTGGATGGACAACTCGCCATGTGGTCTGCAAGAATGCAGCAACATTATTTGATGGATTAAGAGAAACACTTCCTGTGATTGTTATCCATTGTGGTTGAGTTAAGCAAATTGCAGAATCAGGACCTAAAGTTCCAGTCCAACTGATTAAACAATTAGTTTGTGGAGTTTGGTAAATTCCAGCATCCCATTTCAAATCAATTTGACCAGACATTAAAGTAATACAAACAGTTTTTCCTGTAATCGGATCTGCGTCGCTGTCTTTGAAATCATCGAAACCTTGATCTTTTAAAGTAAACTGATATCCGCTCGGAAGAATAAATTTCACATAATAACTTCCGGGTGTAAGATTTGAGAATAAATATATTCCTGATGCATTTGTTGTAGTTTGGGTGATGAAATTATCGTTACAATCATAAAGTTTTACTAAAACTCCGGAAACTCCGGTTTCATTAGCATCCTAAATTCCATTTTGATTAACATCATACCATACTCTATCACCTAAAGAAGCTGTGCTGTATGAACAATCCAAGAAACCATTATTAACAGTTCCATTATCAAAATTTTCATTAATCTGAGTTAAAGCACTGTTTATATCACTGAAAGAATAACCAGTGTTAATTCCACCAATAGCCTGATTTGCGATTGTCAATAACTGATTAACTGTAAATCCTGCAAAAGCACCTGATGTGATATAAAGATTTCCTAAAGGATAAGGATTAGATCCTAAATAACCAGCTGAGTGAAAAGCCACATTCAAAGTTGCAGCTACTAATTGACCGGCAAGAACTCCAGCTGAAGTTGAATATGGATTTACGTAGTTCATGTTAAATGCTCCTGCTGTTCCACCTTGTGGTAAAAAGTTATCTACTGCAGCAGCGCTTGTCAATTTAAGCGTAAAATTACTCCCAATAGTTAAGCCAGAAGGAAATACTAAATGGAAATAATTATTTCAGATTTGTCTGGGAGTGCTGTTACTTGGACTTCCCCATCCACCTTGAGTGTAGGTAGTATAATTTTGAATTGAGCAAACATTATTTGGCGGACAAGTTAAATATCCATTATGTGAATTAGGATTGTTGAAGTTTTCGTTTATTGCGGTTGCCGCGGCATTTATATCAGAAAAAGAAAATCCGGTATTTACGCCACCAATTGCCTGATTTGCAATCGCTAAAAACTTATAAACTGTTTTCCCCGCAAATGGACCTGATACTAAAACCAAACTGCCTAATGGGAGTGGATTTGTTCCGAGATAACCTGCAGCACTATAATAAACATTCATTGAAAGTGCAACAATCTGACCTCCTAAAACTCCAGCACTTGTAGATGTTGGGTTTGTATAATTTTGATTGAAGGCTCCTGCCGTTCCACCTTCTGGCAGAAAATTCTTAACAGCAGTTGCTGAAGTCAGAGTTAATTTATAATTACTTCCTACAATCATTCCGCCTGGAAAGACTGAATTAAAGTAATTATCTCTAATTTTACCGGGACCGCTATTGCTTGGACTTCCCCATCCACCCTGAGTGTATGTAACAAAACCGTTAAGATTACAGTTTTCTGTTTGAGCGAATGATGGAGAAGAAAAAATTAAGACTATCAATACTATTATTGAAAACTGAATACATAGCACATTGTTTTTCATAGTTATTCCTTACTATTTATTGAAAGAATAACTAAACTTTAGTGCCACCCTTTAAAGCTTAAACATTCCCATAGCTGAAGTTATGGGTTGATTCCGCTTGAGCTGATTGAGCTGATGAAAGCATCACACAGTTTTAACTGTGAGGAAAGAGAATACCATACGAACCCTGTTCTACATACCCATAGCTAAAG
>CAKZLD010000063.1 GCA_937125135.1 uncultured Ignavibacterium sp. | reverse complement strand
GTATCCATAACATAAATTTTATCGAGCTGCTTTGGATCAGCATATATTTCAGAATAGTATTGAGGACTAACGTTTTTATAATTACTCATTTTCTCCCAACTCGCACCTCGATTTGTGGAGCGGTAAAAACCACTTTCATCATCAGCAGCTTCAATTATTGCATAGATATAATCAGGATTTATAGGAGAAATTGCCAATCCTATTCTACCAACATCTCCGGATGGTAAACCACTTGTTAATTTATTCCAGGTTTTGCCAGCATCAGTTGATTTGTAAATAGCACCTTCAGGTCCGCCATTTAATAATGTCCAAACGTGTCTTCTTCTTTGATATGAAGCTGCGTAAAGAACATCAGGATTACGTGGATCCATCACTACATCCGTAACTCCTGTGTTTGGGCTAATGTATAAAACAGAATCCCAAGTTGCTCCATAATTTGTGGATTTATACAAACCTCTTTGACCACCCGGTCCCCAAAGCGGACCTTGAGCGGCGACATAGATTACTTTATTATCCCGTGGATCAATTAGAATTTTTGCAATATGCTCAGACTTCTGAAGTCCAATATTCTTAAAGCTTTTCCCTCCATCTTCACTTCTGTAAATGCCATCTCCCCAAGATACACTTCTTTGAGAATTGTTCTCTCCTGTTCCAACATAAAGAACGTTTGGATTATGCGGATCCATTGCAAGACAACCGATCGAGTGTGAGCCGTAATTATCAAAAATTGGAGTCCAGGTTGTTCCAGAGTTTGTAGTCTTCCAGACATTACCCATTGCTACAGCCACGTAGTATTCGTGAATATTATTTGGATTAACTGCAAAGTCACTAATTCTACCAGATGTAACCGCAGGTCCCAAAGATCTGAATTTTAATCCGTTGAAAGTGGATGATTTATAAGGATTTTTATCATCATTCTTTGATTCTTGTGCAAAAACTGAAACTGGCAAAATTATGACTAACAAAAAAGAAGTTAAAATTCTTTGTTTCATATTATTCCTTCTATAATAATTTTGAAGTGATGGCTTTCAATTGCAGATCTAGTCTCGTTTTTTCCTGAACAGATAAAATATAACTACCATAAAAACTAAGCCGGCTATAACATAAATCCAGATGGGGGTTTCTTTTATTTTGAATGGCTTGAAAGTAACAGAGATAGTTTTTCCTCTTCCGATTTCTGAATAATTATATTCCCATATCAGAACTCTTTTCTGAACTGCCGTTGCATTATGAGAAATTATGTCTCCGTGGAAAGTATAAATATATCTTATAATAAAATTTTGCGAATCAATTCCAAAACCGGAAGTAATAGGTGGAATAAACTGTGAAAATACTTTTTGTCCGGCAGCTCCATCTGTTAGAGAAAATTGATATTGAGAAAATGTTCTTATTAAATTAAGTGAATCTATCCCGGTAAAATCGAACTTTATTTTAGTGCTGACGGTTGTATCATTTGAGTCAACATAAGAAATGACCTCAAGATTTTTCAGGAAAGAGTAATCAAATTCATTTTTTACTGAATCTGAATTGAAGATATTCAGACTTGAAATTGATGCAAGTGAGGCACTATCGGAAGCTTTCATCCAATATCGAATCTCTATACTTCCGGTGCCATCAGGATAAACGTATGCTTTTTGTTCATAGTTTATGCATCCGGAAATTAAATAAACTAAAAAAAACATCGATAAGATTTTTTTCATAATCATAGAAACTTTTGTGTATTATTGCTCATCAAAAATATGTAAAATTTGTGAATTAAAAGGAATATAAAGGAAACTGAAATATGCCAAATTATGATTACAAATGTCTGAAGTGTAATACAAGATTTGAAGCCTTTCAGTCAATTAAAGATGCACCTTTAACAGTATGTCCTAACTGCAATGGTGAATTAAAGAGAATTATAGGAGCTGGTGCCGGGATTATATTTAATGGCTCTGGATTTTATCAAACAGACTATAAGAATAAATCATCAGTAAACACGAAGGAACACGCTAATTCACAAGACAATAAAGAAAAGATCAGTGCTTGATTGAAAACTTTCTCTTTTCATTAAACGTTGTTGCTCCTGTATTTGTTTTAATTTTTGTTGGCTACATATCTAAAAAATTAAATTTTATAAATGAAAATTTTGTAAATGTAACCTCAAAATTTGCTTTTAACATTTCACTGCCTATTTTGATTTTTATGCAGGTATCTGCCCTGAATCTTAATCAGGCTATTAACTTAAATTTAATTAGTTTCATTTACATTTCTACAATTG
>CAKZLD010000062.1 GCA_937125135.1 uncultured Ignavibacterium sp. | reverse complement strand
AAATTTTAACCCAAAAGAGATTTCAAACTATGCAAAGAGATTCAGCAGAAGTATTTTTGAATCGAATATTAAAAATTATGTGTTAAGTAAGTCGGAAGAATTTTTCAAAAAGAATGATAGTAAATAAGTACACAATTTATATTTCAAGACTGCTCGGAGACTTGGTTTTATTGAATGTTGCATTCATTATCTCTGCAGTATTAGCACAATCGTGGGAGATTCTTCTGCAAAGAAATTACATGTTCCTTCTTCTTGTAATTCTGAATTTTACTTGGTATTTCTCATCAAACTTATCTGGACTATATGAAGACATATATTTGCGTGAGTATGTCAATCACTTCATAAATCTCTTTAAAGGAACATTTCTGCTTGTGCTTGTTACTATTGCGTTCATTTTCTTCGTTAAAGAAGATCTATTCACCAGAAATTTTATCATTTACTTATCGGCATTATACTTTATTTCTGTCAACATTTGGACAATAATATTCAGAAAGTTCTTAAAACTGATTCGCAGGAGAGGATTTAGCACAAGAAATCTCCTGATTGTTGGAAGTGGAGAAGTCGCAGAGCATTTTAAGAAAGAAGTTTGTGATGTTCCTGGATTTGGCTATAAGTTTATAGGATTTATCAATGAGGCTGAAATAATCCATGATAAATTAGCTGACTTTGAAAAATATTTAATAGAAAATAAAGTGGATGATGTAGTAATTGCACTTGCTGATGAAGCTTCCGTTAATCTGGAAAGAATCATCAGAATTTGTAATATCAACGCGGTTAAAATTCATTTCGTTCCCAACTATTTTCAATTTTTGTCTGAAAGATTTCAGGTAAGTTCGCTTGGTAATTTTCCAATCGTAACCGCCCGCGATGAGCCATTGGAGGAAGCTAGTAGAAGATTTCTTAAACGCTCGTTCGATATTGTTTTTTCTAGCTTCATTGTAGTTTTTGTTTTCACTTGGTTGCTTCCAATTATTTCAATTCTAATAAAAATTGATTCAAAAGGGAAAGTGTTTTTCTATCAGGATAGAATTGGCGTTCGCAACAAAAAATTCCGGCTAATCAAATTCAGAACTATGTTTGAAAGTCCGGAAACAAATGAATTTGTAGCCACAAAACCAAACGATCCGAGAGTTACAAGATTAGGTAGATTTCTCCGCAAATTTAATATTGATGAATTGCCTCAGTTCATAAATGTCTTAAAAGGTGATATGTCGGTTGTTGGACCAAGACCTCATGCAATTCCTTATCAGTTAAAGTACGCAGAATATTTCGAAGAAATAAAACTTAGACATAGTGTTAAACCCGGAATAACAGGCTGGGCTCAAATTCATGGTTTGAGAGGAGATGTGGAAGATGAAGAAGAAAATAAAAAAAGAACTCTTCAAAGAATAAAATACGATTTGTGGTACATTGAAAACTGGTCTTTCAAACTCGATTTACAAATTATTCTAATTACAATCTGGCAAATGATTAGTGGAAGGACAAACGCTATCTGAAAAAAATTTTTAATATTTAATCTTTTTTAATTTATCTAAAATTCTTGGCAAAATTTCTCCTGCTTTCCCCTGAAAATTAACATCACAAATTTTCGATACTTCTGTTGTTTCGGTATTTACTTCAACAATAAAAGAACCATACTGTCTGGCTGTATAAACCAAACCTGCTGCAGGATAGACGACAGCTGAAGTTCCAACCACAAAAAATACATCGCTTGATATTGTAGCCAATTCAGAATTTTTCAATTGGTCTGCCGGCAGATACTCTCCAAACCAAACTACATCTGGTCGAATCATTCCACCACAATCACACTTCGGTATTCCGTCAAGAAATTCAAGCTCAGTATCATATCTTTTCTTACATTTTATGCAAAAGTTTCTTTCAATATTTCCGTGCAATTCATAAACTATTTTACTTCCGGCTCTTTTATGTAGATTGTCAACGTTTTGAGTTATTACTGTCACGCTTGGAAAATATTTTTCAAATTCAACCATAGCATAGTGACCAGCATTTGGCTTGGAATTATGAATAATATTTTTTCTGTATTGATACCATTCCCAAACCAATTTGGGATTTCTCATAAAAGCGTTGAAATTGGCAAGTTCTTCCGGTGAAAGTTTATTCCAAATTCCGTCCTCTCCTCTGAAAGTTGGAATTCCTGATTCAGCAGAAATTCCAGCCCCAGTAAAAAAGACAATCTTCTCAGCTTCTTTTAGTTTGTTAATTAGTCTGCTATCAACTTCCATTATTAAAATTATAAAAGTTTAATTATAAGATATTCAGTTAGTTTATCAATCGAAATTCTTTCCTGAGCCATTGAGTCTCGATCACGAATTGTAACAGTACGATCTTCGAGTGTTTGCGTATCAACAGTAATACAGAAAGGAGTTCCAGCTTCATCTTGTCTTCTGTATCTTCTTCCAATTGCTCCTTTATCATCATAAAAAACTTTGAAATTTTTCCTTAAATCTTTTTCAATCTCTCTGGCTATTTCGGGCATACCATCTTTATTAACAAGAGGAAAGATTGCAGCTTTTATTGGAGCAAGTTTTGGATGAAATTTAAGTACCGAACGCAACTCACCATTTACTTCTTCTTCATAATAGGCATCAATTAAGAAAGCCATAAATCCTCTACTTGCACCAGCAGAAGTTTCGATTATGTAAGGCACATATTTTTCTTTTTGTTCATCATCAAAATATTTCAACGACTTACCCGAAAATTCTTCGTGCCTGCTTAAATCAAAGTCAGTTCGGTTATGAATACCTTCAATTTCTCCCCAACCGAATGGAAACTCATATTCAATGTCAGTTGCTTCTTTTGCATAGTGAGCTAACTTATTTGCAGGATGGTCGTGATATCGAAGTTTATTCGGATTCATTCCGAGAGATTTGTACCATTGAAGTCTTTCAGCTTTCCAGTAGTCATACCAATGTTTATCATTTTTCGGATTTACAAAAAATTGCATTTCCATCTGTTCAAATTCTCTTGTACGAAAAAGAAAATTTTTTGTATTGATTTCATTTCTGAATGCTTTGCCGATTTGTGCAATTCCAAATGGAAGTTTTTGTCTTGATGAACTTTGAACATTCAGAAAGTTAACAAAAATGCCCTGCGCCGTTTCAGGTCGAAGATAGACGACTGCACTACTGTCTTCAACGGGTCCGATAAAAGTTTTGAACATCAGATTAAATTTTCTGGCATCCGTGAAAGAATTGGCATTTCCACATTGAGGACAATTAAGTTTTGTTAGTAACTTCCTACCTAACTCGTTGTCTTCAAGAATGAGATTGAAAGGGTCTTCATCGCCAGGATTTGCAAGTTTATATTCCAATTTTTCAATCAAAGTTTGGTTGTCTTTTAATTCGTTTTTCAAATCACTGAGCGCTTTTTCTTTTTTCTTATCATTTATTGAATCACCAAGAACATCCAAACGAAATCGGGCTTTACAAATTTTACAATCAATCATTGGATCAGTAAAATTCTCAACGTGACCAGAAGCTTCCCAAACTCTCGGATGCATCAGAATTGCTGCGTCGAGTCCTTCCACATCTTCACGATAAGTCATCGAGCGCCACCATTCTTCTTTAATATTTCTTAAAAGTTCTACACCAAGAGGACCATAATCCCAGCACCCATTTAATCCACCATAGATTTCACTTGATTGAAAAACAAATCCTCTACGTTTTGCAAGAGAAACTATGTTTGCTACAAAGTCTGAAGGTTTATTCTTTTTATCGTTCACAAATTCTCCATTTTTTTAGTGCGAATATAAGAATGCTGAAGTGAAGTTACTGAATTTCGAAAGTGTGTTTTTGAGAAGATATATTATTAGAAAACTACCGCTGAAAGATAACCCACAACTTCTGATTTATCTCCTGTAACATCTCCGGAGTTAGTTCTTTTAAGAACTTTTGCTCTGTTATGATTTTTCATTGATGCTGCGCTCATTAAGGAAACAATCGGTCCTCCACCACAGGCTTCACACTTCCTTGACATTAAATCCCGCTGAAGATTCTCATAGTCAAATTCATTTATTCTTTTTTCAACTAAACCATCAAGTTCCTCTGCAACTGAAGACTTATAGAAATGAGACAAATCAGAGCTTGCTACAACGACTGAATTTTCATCAACAACTTTCGAAAGTTGTTCAGAAAGTTCGTTAACGTATAAATTACTTTGATCACCCATCACAATTGGAACAAGTTTAAATTCTTTCAAGACATATTGTAAAAATGGAAGTTGAACTTCCAAAGCGTGCTCTTTACCATGTCCTTTTATTCCTCTGAAAATTAATTTGCTCGAGGAAACAAGTGAGTCAGATTTTTGCTGATCAATTTCTATTTCTCCCAAAGGAGTTTGATATGCATCTCCATCATAAACAGAAATACCCGGGAAATATTCATAATGACTCGGTGAGATAACGAACACTGTTTTTATGTTTTTGTCTCTTAAAGTATGATAGGCATACGCAGCCGTAGAGCCGGAATAAATGTAACCAGCGTGAGGGGAAACAATTCCAAATACATTTTCAAAATTTTCCTCAATACTTGCTTCGTTCATCATTTGTTCAATGTCTTTATAAAGTTTGTCTGGATTGGAAGGATAGAAATATCCGGCGACTTGCTGAGTTCTGACTTTTTTCATAAGTCCTCCTTAGATTCACTTTCTGAAAAAACGACTGCAGTAAACGTTTTAATATTTAACAATCTTTCTTTCCAAAAATAACCATACATTCCTGCTTTATGGCAAAGAGAAGTTAAAAATTCTTCGCGATTCATTTTATGTTCTGTTGCAACCTGAGGCAGTAACAAAGCCCTTCCTCCTTCGTCAAGTAACAATCCGTGTTTGCCAATTTCAATCTCTTCATAACTTTTTATTTTTAAGAAATTCCCCAATACAGAAATCTCAATTTCAATTTTTTCTAATTCTTTTTTCGTAAGCGAAGGAAACCTCGGATCACTTGAAGCAGCTTGAATTGCAGCATTACAAACAGTATCAAATAAATTTCCTTCTCCTTGAATATAGCCAATACAACCTCGCAACTTATCTTCGATTGTAAGAGTTACAAAAGCACCCGCGTTGGAATTTAATTCTGGAAATATTGTAAAGTCTGGTTTCAAAGGTTTTTCGCCACCGAAAATACTTTCAATTGATAATCTCGCCGCCTTCAATAAAATTATTTTTGCATCTTTAGAAATTTCCATAATCACCTCTCAAATAATTTTATAGACACCAAAACCACTGCTACCGAACAACAGAAATAAAAAATTATCTTTAATGAAAAAAGATTCAGGTTCTATTTTATCAATTCCTTTATTGAGAGTCTCTTCTAAAATAATTTTACCATCCTGATCACTTGCAAAAAACAGGTTATCAAATTTTGAATTTTTGTTTATGATATGAAAACTAAAAAAAATAATTCCATCTTTTTTAACAAAATTAATATCCTCTTTTATTAAGTAATTACAAATTTTCTTTTTAAACTTTGAATCAATCATAAGTTCAAATTCACTTTGAGTAATTTTTTTTGAGAACTGATAATTATCATAATTCTCTTTAACAGAAGTAAGCTTTTCTATTTCTGTTAAGTCTTCCTCTATTTTTCCGCTTAAGCAATCAATAGAAAAGTATTTTCTGATTCCATACTGCTCAGTGAAAAAGATTGCTTTATCATCACTTACAAAGAGAAACGAATTTTGATTTTCCCAAATAACTTTTTTGGTATTTATATCAAATGCTATTATTCCTTTGTGCTTTGGTAAATCTGGTCTTTCGAAATGATGGAAAAGAATTATGTCTTTGTAAACCATCCGAATTCCAATCCAATATTTTTCATCAAGCTGGAAATCCTGAAATAATTTCTTACCAGTATTTATATCGAAGCAGGAGAAAAATGCTTCTTTTTTTTTCCTATCCCGTTCTTCGAGAATGAGTTTATTCGAGTCAGTGGGCAAAAGTCTGAAAATCTGTCTGCCGCGATCGTGTTTATAAAGTTTTTTTAATTTCATAGACAAAATTCATTGGCACGCAGATGACTCAGATTCAACTGATTTTCACTGATTAAAATTTCTGCCGAATCAGTATCATCAGTGTGCTATTGCATTAATGGTTCAAACTTAGCTGTAAAATGTCTTAGAATTGGTGCTTCATAAATGATTTTATAACCTTTCAGTTCATTTCTTTTTTTATAAACTTCTGTAATAACTTCAATCAGAAAATCAACGTGACTTTGAGTATAAACTCTTCTCGGAATTGCAAGACGAACAAGTTCCATCATTGCGGGAATGAGCTTTCCTTGATTATCATATTTTCCAAACATAACACTACCAATTTCCACAGCACGAATACCTCCTTCGAGATATAATTCACAAACAATAGATTGACCCGGATACTGCTCAGGAGGAATATGATTAACAAATCTTTTTGCATCAATGTAAATTGCGTGTCCACCAGGTGGTTCAATTATCGGAACACCAGCAGCAATTAATTTTTCTCCAAGGTATTCAACACTCCTAATTCTATATTGAAGATAGTGTTCATCAAGAACTTCGAGTAAGCCTTGAGCAACAGCTTCAAGGTCTCTGCCAGCGAGTCCACCGTAAGTAACAAATCCTTCAGTAACGATTAAGAGATTTCTACATTTGATTGCAAGTTCATCATCATTCAAAGCAAGGAAGCCACCAATGTTTACTAAAGCATCTTTCTTAGCACTCATCGTAACTCCATCTGCGTATGAAAACATTTCCTGTGCAATTTCAAGTGGAGTTTTATTTTCATATCCTTTTTCACGGAGCTTAATGAAGTAGGCATTTTCAGCAAATCTGCACGCATCAATGAAAAGAGGAATTCCATATTTGCTGCAGAGTTGTTTGGTCTCTCGGATATTCTGCATAGAAACTGGTTGTCCACCGCCAGAATTATTTGTCACCGTAATCAAGCAAAGAGGAATGTTTTCTGCTCCTTTTTCATTTATGAATGCTTCAAGTTTTTCTAAATCCATGTTACCTTTGAAGTCAGCACGAATTTCCGGATGCTTTCCAACTTCGTTTAAAAGATCGAATGCCTCTGAGCCAGTAAATTCAATATTAGCACGTGTGGTATCGAAGTGAGTGTTGTTCGGAAAATATTTTCCGGGTCCGCCTACTATTGAAAAAAGAATTTTCTCTGCAGCTCTTCCCTGATGAGTTGGAATTATATGTTTCATTTGTGTTATGCTACGGACGACTGCTTCAAATCTGTAGTAGCTTTTCGATCCGGCATAAGCTTCATCTCCTTCCATAATTCCAGCCCATTGTTTTGAACTCATTGCTGAAGTTCCGCTATCTGTTAATAAGTCAACCAGAACATCGTCTGAATGAAGCATAAAAGGATTATAACCAGCTTCTTTTAACAAGACTTCTCTTTCTTCTCTGTTTGTGAATCTGATTGGTTCAACTGATTTTATTTTGAAAGGTTCTATGATGGTTTTGTATTTCATTTTCTTTCCTGAATAAATGAGAGAATCTTTGTTACAAAATTAAACGAAATAGAGCTTTAAAGTTTACAACAATTTTACAGAATTCTATTGTCTTTTGTA
>CAKZLD010000061.1 GCA_937125135.1 uncultured Ignavibacterium sp. | reverse complement strand
ATTTATGACAAGTCTAAAAATGAAATTGACCTCTATTCATTAGAAGGTAATAATTATAATTCTACAAGCACAATAAACGTTCTTATGTTTTATCGTGATCCTCAATTCGGTGGATATGATAGAATGATTGGATTTTCAAGAATTCACTTAAAATAAATTATGGAAAAATTAAAAGTTGGTGTTATCGGAGTTGGTCATCTTGGGAAACTCCATACAAAAATGTTCAGTCAGATTGATAATTGTGAACTAGTTGGAGTTTATGACTCTGATTCGGAAAAATCACAAGCAGTAGCTGATGAATTTAAAACAAAAAGTTTCTCTGTACTTGATGAAATGTTGAAACAAACAAGTGCAGTTTCAATTGCTGCTACAACAAGTGCTCATTTCGAGTTAGCGATGAAAACACTTAACTTTGATAATCACATCTTTATCGAAAAACCGATTACAGCCACTATCGAGGAAGCAGAAAAATTAGTTGAGCTTGCTGATAAAAAGAAATTAAATCTTCAGGTTGGACATATCGAAAGATTCAATCCCGGATTACTTGCAATTGAATCTTATATTAAAGAACCGAAATTCATTCAAAGTGATAGATTAGCTCCTTTCAATCCTCGCGGAACTGATGTTGCAGTTGTTTTAGATTTGATGATTCACGATATAGATATTATTCTAAGTCTTGTTAAAAGCAATGTTATTGATATTGTTGCAAACGGAGTTGAAGTTGTTTCAGATAATATTGATATTGCAAACGCAAGGATTGAATTTGAAAATGGTGCAGTCGCGAATGTTACTGCGAGCAGAATTTCTCAGAAACGAATGAGAAAGATGAGAATTTTTCAGAAGGATAATTATTTGTCTTTAGATTTCAACACAGGTGCAAGCGAAATTTATAATCTGATTCCATTGGACAAAGATATTCCTCCGACCGCTATGTCCATTGGCGAGATAGGAATCGGAGAAAAGAAAAAAAGATTAATCTATGAACAACCAGAAAAAATTGAAGTGAATGCTTTACAATATGAAATTCAACTATTTGTAAATTCTGTTCTCGAAAGAACTACTCCGATAGTTTCTGGAAAGGATGGGCTTCGTGCTTTGAAAGTAGCTGATTTAATTATGCAGAAAATAAATCAATCAAAGGATAAACTTTTATGAAAAAAATATTAGCATTATCATTTATTCTCTTGTCTATATTTGCTTTTATTCAATGTAGTATTCTTCAAACAATCACAAATCTTTCTCGTCTTCAATTTAAATTATCAAGCGTAAGCGGATTCAAAGTCAATAACATTGATATTTCGAACAAATCATCCATTAGTGATTTATCACCAACAGAAATGATATCTTTATCATCAATTATCGGACAAGGTAAACTTCCAATTTCCTTTGTTTTAAATGTTGATGCAAAAAATCCAAACGATGGTACAGGTGGATATCCAAGAACTGATGCAACATTAAAAGGGCTTCAATGGAGACTTTTTATTGATGACAAAGAGACAATTTCAGGAGATTTAGATGCGCCGGTTACAGTGCCAGGAACAGGTGAAGTATCAACAATTCCTTTGAGAGTAAATTTTGATTTGCTCCAATTTTTCAAAGGAGAAGGATTAGAAAAAATTGCTAATCTTGTTTTGGCAATTGGTGGGAAACAGGGAAGCACATCACGGATAAGTTTGTATGCAACTCCAACTGTTTCAACTCCACTTGGTGATATTAAATATCTGGGCGAATTGAAAATAGTTGACACAAAATTCACAAACTGAAAAAACTATGGCTAAAACAGAAAAACTTGTTTTGGGAGTTGACCTCGGCGGCACGAATATCAAAATTGGAATTGTATCGCAGGAAGGGAAAATTCTAACCAAAAATGATGTAAAAACTGAAGCTCATTTAGGACCTAAAACTGTAATTAAGAATATTGAAAAAGGCATAAATGAAATTCTGAAGAATAAAAAAATCAAACTCAGTGGTATTGGAATTGGCGCACCCGGAATTGTTTCAACAAAAAAAGGCATAGTACAGAATCCACCGAATTTACCGGGATGGGATGAAATTCCACTTGGTGCAATTTTGAAAAAGAAATTCGGTGTGAAAGTAAATGTTGAAAATGATGCTAATGCAGCTGCGATTGGTGAATTGATTTTCGGAGCAGGGAAAAAATATTCTTCATTTGTAATGGTAACCTTAGGAACTGGAGTCGGTGGTGGAATCATTTATAACCGAAAACTTTATCGTGGGGAAATTGGTGGAGCAGGAGAGATTGGCCATATTTCAATTAACCCAAATGGTCCTCGTTGTAACTGTGGCTCAACTGGTTGCATCGAAGCTTATGCAGGCAATCACTACTTAAAAGAATTTGTAAAGAAAGATTTGAAGAATCATCCTTCATCAAAAATTTGGGAATTAGTAAATAATGATCTCGAAAAAGTTTCTCCAAGAATGATTCAAATGGCTGCGGAGCTTGGTGATGTTTATGCAAAAGAAATAATTCTTGATTTAGGTGTTAATCTTGGTATCGCTTTTTCTTCTTTAAGTAATGTATTAGACATCAGCACTTTTATAATTGGCGGTGGTGTGGCTGGATTTGGTAAACCATTGTTTACTTCAATAAAAACAACAATGATTTCAAGAGTGCTGACTCCACTTAAAAACAGAATTAATATTGTTCCGGCTAAATTGAAAAACGAAGCAGGGATACTTGGTGCTTCGTCGTTAGTATTTTATAATACTTAATTCTTTTCAGCAAATTGATTTATGAAATTTAAATTCATCATTTTTGTTTTGTTCTTAATTATTTCTAAGTCATTTGCGC
>CAKZLD010000060.1 GCA_937125135.1 uncultured Ignavibacterium sp. | reverse complement strand
CTAAAAAGTGATGCTGATGATGCTGTTACCCGTGCAATCGAAATCATTAGAAATCGTGTTGATCAATATGGTGTTTCCGAGCCCTCCATTCAAAGACAAGGAGCAAGAAGAGTTATCGTCGAATTACCAGGTGTTGCAAAAGAAGAAGAAGCCAAACAATTATTGCAAGGCACTGCTCTTTTAGAATTCCGTCTGGTTAAAGAACCTGATTTTACCTATCAGATTATGGACAGAATTGATAAAAAATTAGCGGCAGTATTATCTGGTAACGATACACTATTAGCGAATCTGAATACCAAAGATTCATCCGAAGACACTTCTAAAGCAAATGATACTTCAGCAGTATCTGATACAACAAACAAACAATTAACTGAAGAAGAATTTCGTAAACAACATCCATTCTTCTCAGCAGCTTTGTTAGACCCGCAAGGTCGTTCTGCAGATGCATTTGTCAGAGAGGATGATAGAAATAAAATTTTGAGATGGTTATCGTTACCTGAAATTCAAAAGGAAATTCCAGATAACGTTGAATTTATCTTCTCCGCTAAATCAGTTACTACAACAGAAGATGGTAAAAAAATATACATGATGTATCTCGTTAACAAACAACCCGAACTGACTGGTGGAGTGATAACAGACGCGGTTGCGACTTTAGACCCGAATACATCTTCCCCGATTGTTAATATGGAAATGAATTCCGAAGGAGCAATTGAGTGGGCAAGAATTACCGGTGCTAACATCAATAAGAGACTTGCTATTATGTTAGATGGAAAGGTCTTTTCAGCTCCTGTTGTACGAAATAAAATTACTGGTGGAAGATCTCAGATTGAAGGTATGGAAAATCTGGACGAAGCAAAACTATTAGAAATCGTTCTTAAAGCAGGTGCACTACCAGCTCCTGTTGATATTATTGAGGAGAGAATAGTGGGACCTTCGTTAGGACAAGATTCAGTGTCAGGTGGATTAAATTCAGCGATATTAGGTTACCTCGCAGTCGCTGTTTTTATGATATTCTATTACAGAAAATCTGGTACAATAGCAGCTTTGGTCTTAGTTATAACCATACTTTTTGTACTCGGGGTTCTTGCAGGCTTCAAAGCTACTTTAACTTTGCCGGGTATTGCAGGTATAGTTCTTACTATTGGAATGGCAGTAGATGCTAATGTGTTAATTTTTGAAAGAATGAGAGAAGAATTAGCTACAGGAAAAACAATGAAGGCTTCTGTTGAAAGTGGATTTACTAAAGCTATGTCTGCAATTATTGACTCTAATATCACTACTTTCTTTACAGGTATTATTTTATATCAGTTTGGAACAGGACCAGTTCAGGGCTTTGCTTTGACTTTAATGATTGGTATTGCATCAACATTATTCAGTGCTCTTGTAATATCAAGATTAATTTTCGACTACTTAGCAGCGAAAGGTGCTAAAATTTCAATCGGTTAGTTTTTTATTGTATATAAATTTATAGGAGTTTAATTATTAATGAGAATATTTAGTAATCTGAATGTTAAATGGATGGGAATGAGAAAAACTTTCTACTTTATCTCCCTTGCAATTTTTATTCTTGGTATGCTTAGTATCATATTAAGAGGATTAGTCTTTGGAATTGATTTTAAGGGAGGAAGTGAGATAGTTCTTCAATTCGAAAAGCCAGTCAATATTGGTGAGATTAGAAATTATCTTGCCAATGTTGAATTGGGTGCTGTTGAGGTAAGAACTTTTGGTGGAGAAACTGGGGTACTTGTAAGAACCGAACTTCAGGAAATTCCAAAATCAGTATATCCAAAAGTGGTTGAAAGAATTAAAGAAAATATTTCATCAATTGTCCCTGGTCTTGAGTATCAAGTTGTAGATACTACCATTAATTCTATTACTTTAAATTTTCCCTCACCAGACACAACTGATATAATTATTAACGAACTCTTTGCACGAGGATTTCAAACAGGAAGAGTATCCGCTGAATTAGACAACACTCAAATGCTTGTTAGAGTTGGAATCGCCGATTGGATTAAAGAAGTACTAAGAGAAAAAATTCAGAATAATACTTTTGAAGTTTTGAAGGAAGATAGAGTCGGACCTAAAATTGGTGATGAATTAAAAAGAGATGCGATTGTTGCAGTTCTACTTTCACTCGTTGTAATCCTTATTTATTTAGGATTTAGATTTAAGTTTATTTTTGCATCAGGAGCAGTTGTAGCACTTTTCCATGATGTACTTATTACTGTCGGATTATACTCAATTCTTTATGGAGTAATTCCCGGACTTAATCTTGAAATTGATTTGCCAGTTGTTGCTGCGTTTTTGACACTCGTTGGTTACTCAATTAATGATACTGTTATCGTTTTTGATAGAATTAGAGAAAATATGAAGATTCATAAAACTTTGGATTTAGAAATATTGATAAATAAAAGTATAAACCAAACAATGAGTAGAACTGTAATTACTGGTTTTACTACTCTATTAGCAGTAATTGTTCTTCTTTTCTTAGGTGGAGATGTTCTTCGAGCTTTCTCTTTTACATTATTTTTTGGAATTATCGTAGGAACATATTCCTCAATTTTCGTAGCCTCTGCATTAGTTTTAGATTATTCGTTGAAGACTAAAAAGAGAATACAATTCTAACAATTTTAGGTTGTAAAGCTTGAATAAAATATAAATAGTTTTACAACCTTCTATCACATTATCTTTCCCAAATTAATTAAATTAAACAGTCTTAAACTCCATAGTTTAGATTAACTGTTTCTCAAAAAGAAACACTATTTAAAAATTTTTTTTTCGAGTACATTAAATTTTTTTTATTTTTTTTGAACTTACTTTCTTTTCTACTATATTCCACTAGCATTTAGGCAAAATTTACAGGTAATATTTACAAGTTATAAGTTATTAGGAAATTTTTACTTGATTTTTTTGAGTTTTATTCGATAATCTTTTGGTATAAGATTTTCTGGATCAAAGTTAAATAATAAAAAAGGATTTTAATGGGACAACAACAACTGTTACTGATAATTTTAGGTATTATTGTCGTAGGTGTAGCAGTAATGTTGGCAATCAGCATCTATAAACAAAAGGCTATAGAAAACAAAACTGATGTAATATTGAATGAAACTCAATATTTAGCATCATTAGCAATTCAATATTATAAAAAGGCGAAAACTTTCGGCGGAGGTGAATATAGTTTCGAAGGATGGTCGGTTCCAGCTGAATTTGACACAACTAATAATGGATTCTATAACGCAGTAATTACTCCACCTAATATTTGTGTAATAACTGGTGTAAGTAATGAAGGGGTAGCTGGAGGTGATTCAATAAAAGTGATAATTACTCTTAACGGCTCTGATATACAAACTCAAATAATTAACTAATTCTTTCACAAAAAAAAGGAGAACTAATATGGGTCAACAACAATTGCTTTTAATCGTTCTTGGTGTTATCATAGTTGGTATCGCTGTAGTAGTTGGTATCAATTTATTCAACACCAGTGCTGAAGAGTCAACAAAAGATACAATCGTATCAGAAGGGACTAATCTCGGAGCATTAGCTCAGCAATATTACAAAAAGCCAACAGAAATGGGTGGCGGTGGCGGAAGTTTCTTGGGATTTGAAATTCCTTCCAATCTGGACACAACCGTTTCTGCAGTCTGGACTGCATCATTAACCGCAGAAGAAGCAACTTTTACAGGAACACCTAAAGAATATACTGAATGGGTTGTTACTGTTACAGTTACACCTACAGGTATATCTTCACGTGTTGGTGAACCTTAATAAGTTTTTTTTCGAAAAGGGCTGGTTTTTAATCAGCCCTTTTTTATTTTAAAAAAGAATAATTTAATTTAAAAGTATGATAGAAATTAGATTCACTGGCCAATCAATAAATGGACAACAAATTAGCGGGACTATTGTTGGTTCCAATACTTCCGAAGTTAAAAAGAAGTTAAGCGAACTTACATTAAAGAAAAATATTCGAATAATTAAAAAAGAAAAAAAACGTACTTTCCTTTTCAAAGCTAAAAAAGGGAATGAGAAACCAATTACCGGTGAACAAAGAGCTTTTAATAAAAAAGAAGTGGAAGATGCTCTAACTCGATTAGGCTATTCAGTAATTTCTATCAATCATAAACTACTTGATTTTCAATTAAAACCTCCTCAAGCTGATATTATAACCTTTGTAAAAATAAGTGCTGAACTTTTGGAACAGAAGCTCGCTTATCAAGAAATTCTTACATTATTGATAAACGATACTCAAAATCAATCTCTTAAAACTGCACTCAAAGAAATTAATAATGAGCTTAAAAAAGGTGCAGATAGTCAGCAAACCTTCTTAAGATTTCAACATATCTTCGGAAAGTTTGCTGCTTACATGCTTGGCTTGGCTTCAAAAAGCGGTAATATGGTTGAAATTTATAAAGCCACGGCAAAATTTCTTGAAAGAAGACAAGAATTTAGAAAGAACTTAAAAAGTGCTTTGATTACGCCTTTAGTTACATTATTTGTTCTTTTTATTGCAGTTTTATTTTATGTGGGCTATATTTTTCCGGAAACTGCTCGATTATTCGTTAGGTTTGGTGTTGAATTGCCACCAATGACTGCGGCAACATTAAAAATCAGTGATTTTTTAGTCGAAAATCCTTATTTAATTGTTGCATTGATTGTCGTGCCGCCAGTTGCTCTAATTCAATTCGGAAGAACGAAAAAAGGAAGATACTTATTGGATAAATGGATATTAAAAATTCCAGTAATTGGTTCTCTTATTCACAAAACACTAATTGAAGTATTTTGCAGAGTGTTTTATACATTGTATAGTGGCTCAGCTGAAAGTATTGAACCAATCAGAATTGCTGCAGAAGCAACTGGGAATAAATATTTTGAAGATAGAATTAAAAATATTGCTATTCCTTTGATGATTAAAAAAGGAGTTGGAGTAACTGATGCTTTCGAAGCGTCCGGTGTTTTTACTGAAACAGCAATTGCGAGATTCCATAGTGGAGAAGAGTCAGGAACAATTAAAAATACTTCTCTCCAACTGGCAAATTATTACGAAACAGAAACAGTTTTCAGATTAAAAAACATTATTGAAATAATACAGGTAACTATTGCTATGATTATAATGATAGTAATGATAGCTCTTACAATCGTCTCAGCGGAAACCGCCACCGTTAGACCAAAAACACCGACTATGGGAATTTTAATAAATAAAATAAGCTATTTAGTATGAATTTTGAAAATATTGAGATGACTGATAAAATCGGTTATATTCTCTATAAAAAGGGACTCGTTGATGCTCAAACTCTTGAAAGAGCTCTGAATACAAAAATTCAGGATTTTAATAAGAACAGAAGAAATCTTGCTCAGATATTAGTTCAAGAATATGGGTTTGATCACGATTCTATCTTTAAAGAAGTTGCTACTTTATATGCTTTCAGGGAGTTCACTGACAGAGTTGAAGAGATTCCTGAAAAAACTCTTGAATTTATTAAGACAATGATTAACAACGCTGATTCAGAAATTAAAGATCTGATGCTTGATAATGCTATTATTCCCTATAAATTCGATGAAAAGAATAAAGATAAACTATTTTTTTTAGCAGTCGATCCAACAAATAAACTTATCCCAAAGATTGCTTTTGGTCTTGGTTCAAAAAAGTATGAAGTAGTTTTTATAAGAAAGAAGGATTATGATAAATTAATTAAAATCATAATAACTCCTGAAAATGAATATCTTAAAGCTCTACAATCAAGCAGCGAAGAACTAAATATTGATGTTAGAGAAGATGCCTCTTTAGATGAGCAAGAATTAGACGCTGAGATAAATAAAAGTGCTTTGATAAATCTCATTGAAGCCGCTCTGATTGAAGGTGTAAGAAAAGGTGCAAGTGATATTCACTTTATTCCGCGTTCTGGAAACCGAACAGAGATAATGATGAGAATAGACGGAATTCTACAGACCTGGCACATTCAGGAAAACACTTTACCTGAAGCTGTTGCAGCTGTTGTGAAAGATCGTTCTAAAGGTATGGACCGTTTTGAGAGGGAAATGGCTCAGGATGGTTTTATTCAAAGAGAAATAGACAAACATATTATAAGATATCGTGTTTCTGTATTACCAATTGTTGGTACTGAGCTAAAGAATAAGTTTGAAAGTATTGTAATTAGAATTCTCGATGATAGAAAAGTTATTAAAGATTTAGATAAACTTGGTTTGATTGGATATGCCAAAGAAGCGTTTGTCAAAGCAATAAATGAACCTCAGGGAATGGTGATTCTAACAGGTCCAACAGGTAGTGGTAAAAGTACGACTTTAGTTGCTGCATTGTATCAGGTTATTTCTCCTGAGGTAAATGTTCTCACTGTTGAAGATCCCGTTGAGTATGTAATTGAGGGAGCAAGACAATTAAAAATTGGTTTTAAAATGAATTTCGAACAAGCAATTCGTGCAATTTTGAGACATGACCCTGATATTGTGCTTGTTGGTGAGATGAGAGATAAAGAAACAGCTGAAACAGCTATTAAATTAGCAAATACAGGTCACTTAACATTTTCAACCTTGCATACTAATGATGCTCCAAGTGCTGTATCAAGACTTTATAAGATGGGGATAGAACCATTTTTGATTGCTTATGCTATAAATTTAATTGTAGCACAAAGATTGATAAGAAAACTTTGTGAAAATTGTAAACAAAGGATAAAAGAAATTGATGGCAGCTTGGCAAACGCTCTTAAAATTGATAAAGATGAATGGAAAAAATATACCATTTACAAAGCAGTTGGATGTAATGAATGTAATTATACCGGATATAAGGGAAGACTTGCAATACATGAAGCTCTTTACTTTACTAAAGAAATAAGACAAATAATTGTTAACTCAGGTGTTGAAGTGGACGAAGAAAAAATCAGACAACAATCTAAACGGGATGGAACATTAAATCTAAGAGAATCAGGTTTAGAGAAAGTTAAACAAGGACTAACTTCTTTTGAAGAAGTAATCGCTAATACATCAGAACAATAAAAGTGAATATGATAGAAGCAGGTAAAAATATTCTTAAAAAATTTTGTGAAAGTATTCCCAAGAGCATCTTCGGCTCTGAGCGAGTTCATTTTATTCTTAATAATGTTGCAGGGCTTTCAGAAGATGAAAAAATTACTCTTCGAGAAACTTTTAATAGTTTTCTTACTTTTATGTTAAAATCAGAAGCATCGGATTTTGAATTGGGTGGACACGGAAATGCTGGTTACATTTGGTTTAGAATTCATGGAATAAAAAAGCGTGTAAATGAATTACCTCAGTTTACAAATGACGAATCAGCTACTTTGATTGCTTCATTGTTATCTGAAAATCAAAAAAAGTTTTTGTGGGAAAATAAAAATCTTGATTTTAGTTATAGTTTTGAGGATGAAAAAAACAAATTGTCAAATAGATTCCGTTCCGATGCATTCTTCGATCTTGATACATTATCTTTAAATATGAGGGCAATTAATCAATTAATCAGACCGATTGAATCGCTTGAATTTCATCCTAATGCAATAAGAACAATGAGTCATTCGTATATTAAATTCGGACTTTCTTTAATTACAGGAATCACTGGCTCAGGAAAATCTTCTACGTTGGACTCAATAGTAGATTATCATAATAAATTTGACCCCTGCCATATTATAATTTTAGCTTCTCCTGTCGAGTACGTTCATAAATCAAATGTGGCACTTATTAAACATAGAGAAGTCGGGCGAGACGTAATGTCATTCAAAGAAGGGATTATTCAATCACTAAGACAAGATCCTGATATTATAATTGTCGGTGAGATGAGAGATCCGGAAACAATTATGGCAGCATTGGAAGTTACTGATACAGGACACAAAGTTTTTTCGACTTTGCATACTTCTTCGGCTGTGGAATCTATTGACAGAATAATCGCAGAAGTACATCCAAATGAGCAGGAGAGAGTTCGTAATAGACTTGCAGATGTTTTGATTTCAGTGGTTTCTCAAAAACTTGTTCCAAGCTTAGATGGAAAAAGAGTTTTGGCAAAAGAAGTTCTAATTGTTACTCCGAGTGTTCGCGCTGCTATTAAAAATAATAATACTAGTGAAATATATATGATGATAAATCAAGGTGGTCCTCAGGGAATGATTACACTTGAACAGGATTTGAAACGCTTATATCTTGAAAGAAAAATCAGTCTGGAAACAGCTATCACATATGCAAATAATAAAACAAGAATTAATCAAATATTGGCTGCATAAAAGATGAAACCAATTACTTTAGTATTTTGTGAAGGAACTGAAGCTAAACTAGCTGTTATTGAAAGGGATAAGAACGGCATAATTAGTGTGTTAGGTGTAAGTTCGTCATTTATTCAAAAGCCAACAAGTAAAATTGATTCAATACCAATTTTACCTACTAATGAACCCGGAATTGAATTTGAGGAATCAACATTTGAGTCAGTTGCAGTTGAAAATGATGAAAGTAATGTTAAAGTAATTTCGCTGGCAACTGCACTAATACAATCAGGGAAAAAGAAAACTGAGTTCATTCCGATATTAACAGAGCCTAATCTCATTTATCATATTTACGAAGGAGATATTTATGAAAGGAAACAGGATAATCTTGACACTCTTCGTCAAGAGGTATTAAAATCAAGAAATATAACTGTACAAAAGGGTTCGATCGATTATGTTGAAATGGCGGATGACCGTCTTTTAGCTACTGTTATTGATGGTCCGGTTGAGTGTTTACCTTTAATCAAAGCTGTCTCTAATTATGTAAGTAAAGATCAACCTAAAATAAATGTTATCAAAAGTGCAGAAATATCTTTAGCCCACTATGTCTTGAAAATTAAAAACTTTAAATCTGATGAATATTCAATTATTGTTTATGTTGGTAAAGAATATAGTAAACTCATTTTCTTAAAAGATGGTCAGATTACTCACATTGGCTCAACTCTGGATGTAGGCACAACTAATATTCATACTTATGATGTTTATTTTTCCAAAATTCTTTTAGAAATGGAAACAGGCAATATTCCTGTTATAAACAATATTGTTGTCTGTGGTGAAGATATTTCAGAAAATCTTGTTCTTTCTTTTTATGGAACTTTCCCGGATGCTGAGATAAGCAGATTGGAATTTGGTTCATTCAATTTGTCTTTATTAAATGAAACGGATAAAGCTTTAATTTCTTCTTACTCAATACCTCTTGCTGCTGCAGTAGATTTCTATGATAATCTGGATAAAAAGTATGAGGGAATAAATTTATTACCCAAACAAATTTTTGAAGAAAGAAAATTTTTTCAATTTTCATGGCATAGTATCGCAATCTTGCCACTGCTTTTTTTAGTTACAGTTTATTCCACTGTCAAAATTCTTGAACGAAGGAATGAAATAGAATTGGTCTCAAAACAGATTATTGAAAAAGAAGAAATCATCAGAAAAAATCAGACTATTATCGAGCAGATTCAGTTATTGGAAAGTAGAATCGGAAGTTTTGGGGTTATCACTTCTAAATTAGATACATTAGCAGTTGGTCGTGGTTTGTTGACTACTGTTGCTAATAAAATTGCGGATTTTGCTGAATCGAAAAAGAATCTTTGGTTGACAAAAATTGTATGGGATGACGGTAAAAACTTTGAAATAGAGGGATTCAGCACTTCCAGAAATTCAATTACTGATTTTGTTAACACAATTGAAGGAAGTTCATTAAAAGACATTACGAATGAAATCCTAAGAGAGAAAAGAATTTATCGTTTCAATTTAACTATTGATATTTCTAACTATTTGAGAAACAATGAATAAAAAACTAAGAAGTACTTTAATACTTTTAACTCTTCTTATACTGATTGTTGCAGTTTCAGTTGCTTATTATACATTTATGCTTGGGAAGGATTTAGAAGAAAAGCAGAAGAAACTTAAGGAGCTTAGTTCAAAAATAGTTGATGAAGCAGATTTAAATATGAGATTGGAAATGTTACAAAAGAGGTCTTTAGAAATTGATTCGATTTTAGCTAATAAAAGATTTTTTGTTTATTCTGAATTGACTCCTGTTTCCTTTTTCGAGTTTACAAATAAACTTGCTCAGTCTTTCTCAGCCGAATCACAGATTAACGTTGAATATATAGACAAAAAATCAGAAGGTGAATTTCAAACATACAATTATAAAGTAGAAGGGTTTGGTTTATTTTATGACGTTTTTGGAATGTTCAGAGCTATAGAAAAAAGTAAATCGTTAAAAAAAATTAGATCATTTTCGATTGGAACAACAGTTCAAGTAGATAAAAATGGTATACCAATTTATTATACTAATTTTGATTTTGTAGTTAAATCATATTTTACGAATAATAGAAACTTTGCTCCTTCAAAACAAGTAGTTGATAGTGTTGATAAGAAAGTTTTATATAATTTTCTATTTCCTTTGATTAGAACAGAAATTCCTCCGAATATCTATGATTTACTGGATGTTCAGGGTGCGAGATTATTAGCTCTTCTTCCAGATGGAGCATTTATTTCTGATAATAAAGGAAAAACATACTTACTATCCGAAGGTGAAGAAGTTTATTTGGGCTTTCTAACTAAAATTGATTACAAGAACAACAGCGTCAGTTTCGTATTGAATAAAGGTGGAATTATAGAAAAGATAAATTTATTCCTTGAGACAAATGATTCATTAAAGAATAAGAAAGAGAAATAATATGAAAACAATCAAATTTATAATTCTAATTCTCTTTAGTCTGAATTTTGTTTTATTAGCTCAGAGATATGTTGAGAGTCAATTTAAAACATATAGAAATCCTGATGAGCTGATTACTTTATCCGAGTCAATTCCTTTTAATAAAGCAGTTGAATTACTCAGTCGTATTAGCGAAAGCGTAACGGGTAAAAAAATAATAAGTATGGTTAACATTGAGGAACCAATCGGAATTCAATTAGATCTGATCCCTTATGAAAAAGCGCTAACTATTATTACTCAATTGAAAGGACTTATTTACGAAGAAAGAGAAGATGTAATAGTAGTTAAAAAATCATCAGAACCAGATGTCAAAAATTTACCTGAGTACGTTTCATTTGATACTAGAGAAGTTAAAATATCCGCTCTGTTTTTCGAAATGGACATCGGTGAATCGAAAAGAAAAGGTATTGATTGGAAACTCATTCTTTCAGGGAAAGGATTTCAGATAGGACCCGAATTAAGAACTCAACCTAAAAGTGAAACACAAACCGGAGCTACTTTGCCCTCGCAATTTGAATTAGGTAGTAGTGGAACATTTACCTCTGGTACAGTAAAAGTAGATGCATCCGCAATTTTCAGAATGTTTGAAGAGGAAAATCTCGGTGAGATAATAGCTAACCCTTCTATTTCGGTGCGTGACAGAAATTTAGGAAAGATTCAAGTTGGATCAGATTTCTCTGTCAGAACAAGAGATTTTGCTGGAAACACTATTGAAAGATTTTTCCCAACTGGAACCATAATCGAAGTTACTCCCTTCGTTTTCTCTGAAAATCTGATTGACTATATTTTATTAAAGATTAGAGTAGAGAGAAGTTCATTCAACACAAATGAACTAACCACCGAGATTAGAAAAACCAGCGCAGAAACTCAAGCAATTCTGCTTGATGGAGAAGAGACAGTAATTGGAGGCTTATTCGTTACTGAAGAGACGACAATCAGAAATGGAATTCCAATTCTAAAAGATTTGCCTTGGTGGTTTTTGGGTATAAGATATCTTACTGGTAGTGATGAAAAAGTTTTAAGGAAAAAAGAATTAGTAATCCTATTAAAAGCTGAATTGGTGGAATCTCTGGAGTCAAGATTTCAAAATCCAAAACTCAGCAGTCCCTTAAGAGAAGAGATTAAAAAAAGAAATAATGTCCTTAGAGATGTTCAAAATGAAAGAAAGAATTCTTCATCGGAGGTAAAATGATGTCACTTGAAAAAATTCTCGTTGTTGATGATGATATTAATCTTTGCAGAATATTGACTGAAGAATTATCAGATGTCGGTTATCAGACTCATTATCTTACTGGCGGAAATGAAGCTTTGGAGTATTTGAATAATAATACTGTTGATTTGTTATTGCTTGATTTGAATATGCCCGGTGTTGATGGTTTCGATGTTTTACAGGAACTATCAAAAAGAGAATCAAAACCAAAAGTAATTGTTCTTACTGCTTATGCAGATGTTAAAAGCGCAATTGAGTCTGCTAAACTGGGTGCAAACGATTTCTTAAGTAAACCTTATGACTTTGATGAGTTACTAATTACTATTCGAAAAGTTTTGCAAAGTGATTAGTATTTATGAGTTATGAAGATCAATTATCGAATTTTAATCATTAACTTTGTTGTAGTTTTATTAGTCTTACCAGCAACTGCAATTTTATATTATTCAACTCTGTCTGATTCATTAATTTCTTTACAAAAAAAGAACCTAAGTATTTCATTGAATAACTTTATTAGTGCTCTGCAGTCATTCAGCCAGCAGTTGGATAACTCTTTTTATCTTTTTTACACGAACGAAAAGAATTTTATTAAAAGTGAAAAAAATAAACTTGACTTTATTTTTTTATCAGAAGGAGATTCACTTACTCCAATTTTCTTATCAGAAAATCTAAGATTACCTTCAGAGCAATTTAGCATTTATAGATTAAAGTCTTCTTTTAGTAATCTTTATATAAAAAAAACTACAATTGATGGAAAAACTTTTTATTATGGGGAAATAATAGATTTATCATTTCTTAATTCAATCTCACAAAAAATTAATGCAGATGTAGTCCTATTCTCGGATAAAGTAATCATTGATGTATCAAATCCACAGTTAAATCAGGAGTTGTTTTTTGTATTCTTTAATGCGATTAGTGAGCTCTATGATGATGATAAGTATATCACTTTTTCTGAAGAAAGTAATTCAGTAAATATCGTGGCAACTCTATATAAACCATTCGACTTAGCTAATGATGCTGATAATTTATCTTTCCTTGTTTTTAATAAATTGGAAGAGTATTCTCAATTGAAAAACAGTTTGAAAAATATTTTGATAATAATTGGGATATCGGGAATTATTCTTTCAGTTTTGTTGTCTTATCTATTTACAATAAGAATCAGAAAGCAAATTAATCTATTGTCATCTGCAACAATGGCTATCAGGGAAGGTGATTTAAGTGTAAAAGTAAATATGAAAGGCAAAGATGAATTAGCTCGTTTGGCAGATACATTCAATTTGATGGTTAATAAACTTCGGAAGAATCAAAAAATATTAAGTGATTATTCAGACTTCATAACATTATTAAATCAAAAATCATCTTTGGAAGAAATTGCAGAAGTTGCCTTAAATAAAATAATCTCAACGTGTAATTTTTCAATAGGTGCTATTTATCTTGTTGAAGAAAATAATCAACCCCAAATTATATCAGCTCAAGGAATAAGTTTAGATTCATACTCATTAAATTCTAATACTTTGCTTAATCAGGTAATTGAGAAAAAGAGTAAGATATTATTAAACTTTGATGAGAATATTCCGTCTATTAAAACCGGACTTCTTGAAATTAAGTTGAATCATCTTATTATTCAGCCAATAATTTACTCTGAAAAAGTTGTGGCAATTTTAGAGCTCGTTTCCAGATATCCTCTTAATGAAGAAACCGTAGATTATCTGGATAAAATTCAGGAACAACTTGCAATCGGATTGATAAATGCGAAATCAGTTTCACAACTTGAAAATTTTGTTTCAGAGCTCAAAAAGCTTAATGAAGAACTGAAGCAAAGTAATCTTCAGATTGTTGAACAAAATGCTATGTTAATAAAATTATCAGAAGCTCTTCAAAATCAGGCTAAAGAACTTTCTATTCAAAAAGAGCGTGCTGAAGAATCAACCAAACTAAAGTCTCAGTTTTTAGCAAGCATTTCACACGAGTTAAAAACTCCTTTGAATTCTATAATTGGATTAACAGAAATTATAATTAATAAATCAGACTTGACTGATAAAGACAAAGAAAGATTAGAGGTTATTCAAAGAAGCGGTAAGAGATTGATTGAGTTGATAAATAATCTTTTGGATTATTCACAAATTGAATCTGGAAAATTAAAACCAGAGTTTTCAGAGTTTTCTCTGAATGAATTTGTAAATGATATAGTTTTCGAAATAGAACCGCTTGTAATTAAAAAAAATCTCCGATTTGTATTAAATAGAAAATTCGATTCTGAATTGAAGATTTATTCAGACAAGAAAAAATTATTTCAGGTTTTCATTAATCTAATCGGAAATGCAATTAAGTTTACTGAAGATGGTTATATTGAATTAACAATAAATCAGGAAGAAGAAAAGAATGTTATCATTTTCACAGTAGCAGATACAGGAATCGGAATTTCAGAATCTGAAAAAGAAATAATATTTGAAGAATTCAGACAGGCTGATGGTTCTTCTTCAAGAAAATACGGAGGCACAGGTTTAGGACTTTCTATTTCGAAAAAAATTGTTGAGTTGCTCGATGGTAAAATTTGGTTGGAAAGTAAATTAAATAGCGGAACAAAATTTTTTGTTCAGATTCCTTTGAAAAGTCAATCATTATACATCAGTTCAACTCAAAGCAAAAAAAATTTTATCAGCATTGATAAAGAAAATGATAACTTGATTTTAGTTGTAGATGATGACTCGGATACATTATTTACATTGACTGAAATACTGAATTTTTATGGATTTAAAACTACTGTTGCAAGAAATGGAATTGAATGTCTTAAGGTATTAGAAAATGTTCAGCCAGATATTATTCTTCTCGATATTATGATGCCGGAAATGGATGGTTTCCAAACTATAAAAAAAATAAGAGCAATCGAAAAACTTAAGCATATAAAAATAATTGCAGTCACAGCAAAAGCAATGGAAAATGCCCGTGATGTCATATTCAATTCTGGCTTTGATGACTGTGTATTTAAGCCAGTAAATTCCTCAGAGCTTATTCAGAAAATCTCAAATTACTTAAATAAAAACTTAAATTTAGAATATGAAAAAAGTATTAATAATTGATGATCTTCCGGAAAACATTTTATTAATAAAAGATTGTTTAGAATCAGAAGAGTTTGAATTTTATCATTCAAATGATTCAATGGAAGGTTTAGAAATTGCCAGAGAAATAGTTCCTGATTTAATAATACTTGATATAATGATGCCAAAGTATGATGGTTTTGAAATATGTAAATTTCTTTCAAGTGATCAGAAAACAGCTGAGATTCCAGTAATAATTTTGTCAGCGCTAAATAATTCTGAAGCAATCAAAAAGGGTTTAGAATCAGGCGCAACTGACTTTATTGCAAAACCTTTTGATTGCATTGAATTACAAGCACGAGTAAAATCAACTTTAAGAATTTCTGAGAATAAAAAATTATTTATTGAACTTGAAAGAAATAATTTTGCTGTCAAAGCTTATAGGTTAGCTAATCATAAAATAAAACAGCCTCTTACAGTACTTAAGCTTGCAAATACTGCGATTAAAAAGGAATTAGAAAAAGATCCCTTGGAAAAAGAATCTTTGCAAAAAAGAATTCTGTATATTGATAATGCAGTAAATGAGATAAATGAAATACTTAATGATTTAGAGCGGATTTTTAAAGAAGAATCAATGAGAAATCTGACTTAACTTGGAATCAATGTTTTAATTGTTTGCAATATTGTATCAAACTCATAAGGCTTTTGGACAGTCTGACTAATTCTTGCTTTTGAAAATTCATCACGATTAAAATTTGTATTCCCCGAAACTAAAATTACGGGCATATTAAACCCCATCTCTCTTAATTTACCGACACATTCAAGTCCGGTGATTTCGGGGAGATTGTAGTCAATAATCAATAAATCTACTTTTACTTCTTCATTGAGAATTCTGAAAACTTCTTTTGTGTTATTTACTTTCAATACATAAAAACCATTTGATTCAAGCAAATCTCCTAATAAATCATTTAGCATTTCTTCATCGTCTGCAAGCATAATTATTTTTTCTTTCGTGCTTAGCACTTTTTGTTCGTTTAATGTTACTGCAGGAAAGTAAATACGAAATGATGTGCCTTCATTTACTTTACTTTCAACGTCAATGTAACCATTCATCGCTTTAACTAATTGTGATGTAACATAGAGTCCAAGCCCAGAGCCAGTATCTTTTTGTTTTGTTGAAAAATAAGGCTCAAAAATTTTTGAAAGATTTTCTTCTTCAATTCCGGAACCATTATCAGTAACACTTATTTTCACGTAATATCCTTTGTTTAAAAAAGGAACTAAAAAAATATTTGAATCATCAACAATAATATTTTCAGCTTTAATGGAAATTATACCTTCTCCGGTAATCGCTTCTCTTGCATTTACACAAAGATTTAATAATATCTGATAAATCTCTGTGCTGTTCCCAAGAATTTTGTAAAGTGAATCTCCAATTGAAAAACTAATATTTATGCATTTGGGAAAAGTTTCATTGATTACTTTTGATAGTTCATTAAGCACATTTTCTAAAAATACAATTTCTTTGCGTTGCTGAGTCGGTTTTCCATAGGATAATATTCCTTTTGTCAAGTCTCTTGCTCTGAGGGAACAGTTTTCAATATTATCAATGAGCTTTAAGGCATTAGTATTATCCTTTAGTTTAGTCTTTAATAAATTTATGCTTCCAAAAATGCTCGCAAGCAAATTGTTAAAATCGTGAGCTAATCCACTGGCAAGCTTTCCAACCGTTTCCAATTTCTGCGAATTGCTTAACAGAGCCTCAATTGATTTTTGCTTCTTTTTTATTGTGATTAATTCTATTCCAATTACAAGAAGATTTGAAAATGCTTCGATAAACTCTATCTCTGAATTACTTAAAAATTTAGTATTCTTTATAAAGAAAGTAAGAGCAGATAATTTATTTTTTGCAAAACTCGGAAATATGAAAACAAAATCAGCTTCTAACAGTTGATTGATCTGATATCCAATGCTTTTAATATCGTTTTCACTTAGATAAATGTTTCTATTAACTGAAAACCATTTTATTAAAGGCAGTGAATTAGAACTGATTATTTTTTTTATTTCTTTAAGATTTATTTGTTCGGATTGATTAGAAAACACATCGTAAACCTGACTATTTTCAAAAACAACTAAAAAACTTTTTTCAGATTGAATTGCTGAACTAATTTCTGATAAGACTGACAAAGAAAATTCTGTTAAATCACTTTCATCTAAGATTTTTTTAATTAGTCTATCGGTGAAGATATTTTTGTCTGCTGAAATGAGATTGAAAACCTCAATTAAAAAACCTACTTTTTCATCAGTAAGATTGACTTTTACAAATCTAAAAATACATTCATTGGGTTTGCTCTGATAAATTTCCTGAAAATATTTCTCTCTGGAAATTTTATCGGTATTAATTTCAAATAGAGAAAAAAAATTTTTGCCAGTTAAATCCGAATATTTCTTTACAAAGTTCTCATTCGATCGAATAATAATACCGCTTTCATCAACTAATGTTGAAGGAATTGATGATTGATTGAGGTCATAATAATCAATAAGATATTTAATTTTATTATTCATCAATCAAACGATAAGCTTTAATTTTGTTATATAAAGTTTTTATGCTTATTCCGAGTTGCTGAGCCGTTTTTGTTCGATCAAGATTATTTTGATAAAGTATTTTTTGTATATACCATTTTTCTAAATCTTCAAGGGTAACTAAATCTTCGGGGATAACATTTGATTCCTGATTAAATTTATTTTTCCCGAAATTCCTTGGAATAACAATATCATTTTCTCGGATTATATTATTCTCGGAAAAAATTAAAGCTCTTTCTATTATATGTTCAAGTTCTCGAACATTACCCGGGAACGAGTAATTCATCAATAATTTTAATGCTTCCTCAGAGATAGTTTTCTTTATTTTGGATTTTGATTTAATGTTGAGAAAATGTTCAGTAAGCAGTGGGATATCATCTCTTCTTTCCCTTAATGGTGGGATGTAAAGTGTAATTACATTAAGTCTAAATAACAAATCCTTTCTGAAATTCTTTTTCTCAGCTTCCTCCATAAGGTTTCTGTTTGTTGCACAAATAATTCTGACATCAGACTTCAGATTATTGATTCCACCAACTCTTCTATACTCACCATTTTCTAAAAAGCGTAATAATTTTGGCTGAATACTAAGACTTAGTTCTCCAATTTCATCAAGAAATAATGTCCCTCTATTAGAAACCTCAACAAGTCCTCTTTTGGTAGTTTTTGCATCTGTAAAAGCACCTTTCTCGTAACCGAATAATTCGCTTTCAAGAAGCTGGTCAGGCAGAGAGGCACAATTTATTGTTACATAAGAATTATTTTTTCTGGTAGAATTTTTATGAATAAACTTTGCTAAAAGTTCTTTTCCTGTTCCGGTCTCACCTTCAATTAAAATATTGCTGTCAGACTGAGCAGCTTTTTCAGCAAGATTCAGTAATTTTAGAATTGAATCACTTTTACCAATTATATCAACCGGACTGATTTTATCAAGTTCTTTTTCAAGTATCTCAGTTTTTTGAAGCAGACTTTTTTGATATAGAGCTCTTTTTACAGTAGGGATAAGTTCATCAGTATAGTATTGTTTCTGAATGAAATCAAATGCTCCTTGTTTAACGCATTCAACAGCTAGTTTTAACTCAGTTTCTCCACTAAAAATTATTACTTCAATCGATTTATCATAATCTTTAACAAACTTTAGCACATCCTCACCACGTGAAGTTTTAAGATTAAGATCAAGAATAATCAAATCATAATTTTTTTTTCTAACTGCCGAAATAGCCTCATTTCCATCAAACACAATATCAGCATCGTAACCTTCTTCTAACAATAATTCTTTCACTAAGTAACATGTAATCTCTTCATCATCACATATAAGTATGTTAAACTGTTTATTCATCAGATTCTTAAAATTTTGTTAAAGCTACTGCAAATTTATATATTTGCAAGCCATTTCAAATTATTTGTTATACGTTGAACCCTAACAAAAATTTGATTGTTCAAAAACCAAAGGGCGCGTAGCTCAGGGGTAGAGCATTTGCCTTTTAAGCAAAGGGTCGGTGGTTCGAGCCCACCCGCGCTCACAGAGTCCCACAGTTGTGGGATTTTTT